>NZ_DS989905.1:363949-384939 GCF_000155595.1 Synechococcus sp. PCC 7335
CCCTAACCAGTCCCTATGATGCGGTAATACTTAACTGTCGCGAGGTCAGTTCTATGGCGTACGCAGTCTAACGCTGACCTCGCCATAGAAGCATTCCTGCTGCAACAGCCAACGGTCATGACCAAGCAGAAGACCCAGCCAAAGTTCGATAGGGGCTAGCTGAGTGCTTTCTAGTAGAAGCGCAAAGGTCATCGCTTGGTTCTGTGTCTGCTCACACAGTACAGTCGTAATTCTTTGAATCCAGTCACGCGAGTTCTCGGTGTGTGCAACCGTGATCGCCGCCTCAGCCGACTGGATTGCGTCTTCTACCGCTAAAACGACTTCATCTTCATTAGGAGTGCTCAGTCTTCTTTTTCGCGCACTTCTAGGTAGCGGATCTACCTGGGTGACCAGACTATCGGTAGAGAAGTAGAAAGTATCTTTCTCGCCGGTGACTTCAGCCAACCAGTCGTTATCTAGTCGTGGCTCTTGCCCAAAAGCTTCTATCTCTTCAAATACTTCCTGGGCACGGTTGTAAAACTTGTCTGCATCTTCAGCGATAAGTTCAGCAGCGATGGCGAAGAGCGTGACAAAAAAGTTCTGGCTACCGTGCTTGAGCGCTCTGCAGGTGACCTTGTCGTGAAAGTGGCTAGCTCTTTGACTAACTTTCTGCCATTGCTGAGCTGATAACTTAGTCGCCTCACGCATGAGCCTCATCCTCAGTTTGTAGACAAAGCGGACATAATGAAGTGGGCTGTCTGGACTGACTAATTCTGATGTTTTGTCCGAACTGAGCTTTGAGTAAGCTGATCACGTTTCTGATGTGACTACGTAGCTTCGTTTGAGGCACTCCGTTGAGATGAATCGGGGTGACCCGTGAGAGTGTTTGTCCATCTTCAACGACGATGAACTCGATAGCGTGGATAGGCCCATCGGCTCTATCTCTGTAGAGAACCATAGACACTTCGGGCGGTAGGTCGTAGCCAAAGAGGGGAATATCAAGCGACTGTATCCGTTGTCGCCGTTGTCTAGTGCGTTTCTTCGCCTTATTGAGAGCGTGATTAGAGTAGTAGGAACGCTTAGAGTGACAAGCTTGGCCGTTCCAGCAGGACTTTGCTTGCGCCACCTCAACTGATTGAGCGGCACAACGGACGCATTCAGGGTTTCTACGACGCGGCATGGTGGGACCAACTAAACGTAGTCTGAGTTTAGTCTGAGCGTACGAAATCATTCAGAACTATAGCAGGAAGGCAGTAATTATGGAAGGAATGCAACGCTTGCAGCAATCGGTCTCATGAAACAGAGCTGTACAACTATTACTCCCTTCGTATTACCTTCGACTGCCTAGTGCTGGACCTGATTTTGTAGCACAGGCCGCCTATAGTACAGATACGACAAACAATTGCCTGATAAACAATAGTGTAATGACACAGAGATATAGTAATGTCATTATACTATTAAACTCAAGCAATATTATTCATTTATTTAACGAAGCAATGGTGTAACTGCATAATTATGTAATTATACAACTATACTACGGCCAGTCACTACTATTCATTATAAAAGTGATAGTGTAATTATACAATTGTATAATTGATCCACACTTAACACATACCGGGCGGATGAAAATATAGCTACGGATTCAATAGCCCATGCATTTTCCAGCGATTATATGACTTAGTAATTGTATAATAGATGTATTCTTCTATTTTGGCTGATTTTGCTAAACACAGATAGTTATACAATTTACTTTATACGCTGAAAGTTCGCTGCATAGAATTTACAAGGTCGTAACAAGTCTCGCCATAATTGTAAAAAGAAGTCAATAGCTCATAGTATGAGTAGCTCATTGTCTATAAAGATAGTTGTATAATTACACAACCAGCTAATAGCATATTTAGTCAAGCACGTATATATTGTTGACATCTCAAGAGGTAATATGCATAGACGAATCACAAGGAATGAGCGATGAAAATCTTGGCGAGTTTGTCCCTAGCAGGTGGACAAGGCAAAACGACAACGGCAACCTTGCTAGGCAAACACCTAGCCGCCGCAGGTTATACAGTATTGGTGATAGACGGCGATCCACAAAGCAACCTGACCACTTTCCTCGGTCACGAAGTTGCGCAAAACGAACCTACACTACTAGAAGTGATGAAAGCGAGCGTCGGACTAGAAGACGCAATCTATGAGACTTCTGTTCAGAACCTCTACCTCATCCCATCCGACGACGGCCTCGATAACGCCCAAGAATATTTGAGCACCACCGGTATGGGCGCGATGGTACTTGGCAAACGCCTCTCCCCCGGTCGAGGCACCTTCGACATCTGCTTGATCGACTCTCCCCCGCAACGTAGCCAAATCTGTAAGTCTATTATTGGTGCAGCAGAGCACATCGTCATTCCGTGTGAAGCGACCGTCAAGGGTTTTGGTTCACTCGTGCGCACCCTCGAAGCGGTCAACGAACTCAAAAGTCTAGGGGCTTCCAATGCCGAACTGCTCGGCGTTATCCCATTCCGAGACCGTTGGGTGGGTATGAACCAAACGCAGGAAAGCCGTTCCGTAATTGAAGCAATGCGCGAAGAAGTGGGTGAAGAATTGGTCTTGCCATCCATCCGGGAATCGGAAAAATTCAAGAAAGCTATCAGTCAACAAGCTACTTTGGCAGAACTAAGTGTGCCTGACCTGGCTTATCCCTTTGATGTGCTAGTTAAGCGAATCGAATTAATGGAGGCAATAGCAGCATGAGCGGTGATATGCTTAGCCGAATCAAACGGCGCAATAAGAACGAACGGCCAACTGTAGAGCGCAACACTTCGCTCGTCCAACCCTCTGATGTTGCTCAACCGGCCCAGGCGCCGGCCTCAGCATCACCGATGCAATTTCCACCCACTACAGTGGCCTCTCCCGAGGTGCGATCGCCTAATGAAATAGCCGCATCACCATCTGCTTCTAACTCAGCAACGATCGCACCAGCTCAAAGTGCAGCAGCAGGGGCAACAGCCATCGAAGCAGAACTTGCTGCGTTGCCGCAGGTTTCACAGCGGCGTAACATCCGCTTAGAAGTCAATTTAGAGAGTCGCCTACTGAGCTTTTGCCAAGAGAACGGCATCACAGTCGAAACATTTCTAGAAGCCTGCTATGTAGAAGCAGAGCAAAACGCCAGACTGAGAACAGAGATGATCGATGAAGCTAAGCACCGATTGAAACAGCGCAAGCAAGCAGGCAAACTACGGCGGGTACTGTCACAACTTAAAAAGTAGACTTTGTTTCAATTACACAATGATTTAATTATACATTTTTCAGTTCCTTAGAGCGTGTGCAGGAGGAGCATTCAGAGAAAGAGAATACGTGCTCTTATACCTTTGATAAACCTCAAACATTATGCAGTTGTATAATTACATGAGTATACAACTGCATAATTAATTTATCAAATAAGTGCATGATGATACTTGAACTTAATGGCACAATGACATTGCTATATCTCTGTATTATTGGGTGATTATTTATCGTATCTGCACTTCAGGCAACCTGTGCTACAAGATCAGATTCAGCGTTAGACAGGCAAAAGTATACGAGGGGTTTGATAGGCGTATAGCTTTGCTTTAGGACACTCATTAAGCACTGATTGCTGCACCCAGTTCACTCCTTCTATCATCACTGCCTCCCCACTGTGGTTCTGAATGATTTTGTACGCTCAGACTAAACTCAGACTACGTTTAGTTCGTTTCGCCATGTCGCGTCGTAGAACCCTAAATGCGTTCGTTGTGCCGCTTAATCAGTTAACGAAGCTACGTAGTCACACCAAAAACGTGATTAGCTTACTCAAAGCTCAGTTCGGACAAAACATCAGAAATTAGTTAGTCTAGACAGCCCGCTTCAATATGTCCGCTTTATCTGCGAACTGGGGATGAGGCTCATATGTGAGGCAACTATAGCTTTCGCCACTTAGCCCTATACATTTTCTAGAACTGAAACCCTTCATGCCTGAGGAGCTAAGTAGCCAGAAATCGACCGTAAGCTCTGCCCTCTCGAAGGGTATGCATTCAGCCATTGCTATAAGTGAAGTGAACCCCTATCGAACTTTGGCTCGGGCTTCTGCCCATGCTTTAAGTCGCAATTGATCTGACGACTTGGCGCGAGGTGAAACTGCTGCAGGCGAGCGTCATCTAGAGAGGGCAACCGACTCTATTCTACTGGCAGTTAATGGAGAATCTAGAAAACTCTGACTACACGGAGCAAACATAGCTGCTGGACAACGCGCTGCCGATGCTCCCAACTGATAAAGTTGTCGTGCTCGGTGACCGTGAGCTTTGCTCAGTTGACTTGGCTGAGTGGCTGAACGAACAGGGCTACTACTTCTGTTTACGGAAAAAGCAATCAGTGCTGAGAACGTGTAAGTTATCCTCACCGGACTGCAACCCGTATTGCAAAACCGATTACCCCCCGAAATTCTCAGTGCCGATAAGCAGAGAAGTCATCGCTGGCGAGTCATGTCGACTTCAAATAGCGCAGAAAGCTGAGCAACCTCAAATAGCGATCGCTCTTCATCTCCTGCTAGCAGCACAAATTATCGGATGCATGGAGCAAATAGAGAAAATTGTAAAAACATTTCAGCGTTAGAGAGGCGCCACACATGAGCAAGCGCTTGATAGAACCTGTCTAAGATTTTTTCTAAAGTCGCGAGAATAGTGGCGTGGTCTCCCTTTACGTCTCCTTCCAGTATCATTTTCTTCGAATCCTAATAGCTTAGGCTATAGCGTAAATACCAGCGGATGTTCAGTAAGCTCACTTCTGACTGAAAGTGACAACACTTGAATTGGTTTGAGAAAGGCACGGCGAGGGTGCGATCAGAACATCTCAGATTACTAAGGGCTACGCATTCTTGCGACACAGCCTGTCAGGAAGCGACGAATGAGACGATTCAAATCGGCGGGGTAAGCGCATCGTTTTCTGTCAGCTTCTAAACCGATATGCGAGCGTTTCCATCCTTACCAATAATAAACAAACCACTAAAGAATATCTAGCAGCGAGGTGCCCGATGGCTCGAAAGGTGACAATTGGTAACAGATTTAAGTGCGTTGGCAGATCTTCTCGTACAGAACATCGCATCAGCTAACTATACAAAGTAACCCTTAAATAATGTCTCAGTTTTTTGCAGTCAGCATCAACTTGACAATCCCAGCGATACTAGTCATCGTCATCTCTTTTTATAGTTTCATAAAATCTTCTTAAACAACACGTATAAGCGTTCCCTGACACAGGTATGTTGAACATATCAGGGAGTATGTAAAGAGAGCTAGTAGCTTCCGTTCTTACTTAGTGTAAAACACTACCAGTTGACGACAGGATGACTATCTATCCGTATTTGATGTATTGCAGATGCCGTTATTGGGTTCGCTGTAAACAACAGTTCTACTAACTTTTACAAACGTATTAAACAATCTACTTACAATCGAATTGATGAAGTTACTCTTTATCAACGAGATGTCATCGACTCGATATCAGTATTAAACAAACCCAATAATCATATTTAGAGAGGCTAATCCCTATGCCTGCTCATCTTTCTACACCGCAGACGTCTCCTCAGCCCAAGCTTGAACTCACTGGCTCACAGCAGTTTACAGCTTGGCTAGCTGAGCAGGCACTTAGTCTTGGCTTTACTACCTACCAGGCCGGTAAGCTCTTTCTGATTGGGCTGCAAAAGGACGGACGGCTCTCGGTTTTTGAACGCACCTTCGAACGCTGTATGGGCCTATGCGCAACAGGCAATAGCCTTTATATGAGTTCGCTCTATCAGCTCTGGCGCTTCGAAAATATCCTAGAGCCTGGGCAGCTGTCGGGCGAGTTCGATGCTTTGTACGTCCCGCAGATGAGCTACGTCACAGGCGATCTTGATATTCACGATGTGGCGATGACTACCGCAGGCTATACGCTAAGTTCCAAGCTGCTAGGCGAACGAGTCAGCACGCCAGGTATCGTCTTCGTCAATACGTTGTTTGGCTGCCTAGCCACCCTGAGTGAAACGCATAGCTTTCGGCCGGTTTGGCATCCGCCGTTCCTATCCAAAATTGATTTGCGTAGTGGTGATGTAGCTCATAGTCTGCGCATAAAGGGTGTGGTAGAAGAACTCTACGATGTCGTGAGGTTGCCGTAGGTAAGGCGGCCCCAGGCGATTGGCATCCGTAGTGATGAGATTCGGCGGGTGCTCAGGGTGGCGGGTGAATAACTCGCGATAGACAGAAGAGAGAAGATAAGAAAAACGGTCTGCGTCAACAGGCCGCTGTAGTTGTAAACAAAAGGATGATAGCAAAATGGCTTTTCCAGTACAGTTCGATTTAGCAGGTCTCGATGGCAGCAATGGCTTCGTACTCAGAGGCATAGATGCTGGTGACTACTCTGGTGTTTCGGTCAGTGACGCAGGCGATGTCAACGGTGATGGCTTCGATGATGTGATTGTTGGTGCGCTTTTTGCCGATCCTAACGGCCGCTATTCCGGCGAGAGCTACGTAGTGTTTGGCACTGATGGGGGCTTTGGTAGTGCTCTAGATCTTTCTAGATTAGACGGCAGTAACGGCTTTGTGCTCAGTGGCATCGAGGAGACGGACTTCTCCGGTGTTTCAGTAAGCGGCGCAGGCGATGTGAACGGCGATGGCTTCGACGACCTCATTATTGGTGCATCTGCGGCTGATCCTAATGGCCGCTCTTCCGGCGAGAGCTATGTAGTGTTTGGCCGTGATTCAGTCTTTGACGCTACCTTCGAGCTCTCTAGCTTAGACGGTAGCAACGGCTTCGTACTCAACGGCATCGATATGAGTGACTTCTCCGGTGTTTCAGTAAGCGGCGCAGGCGATGTGAATGGCGATGGCCTCGATGACCTCATCATCGGTGCATCTGCGGCTGATCCTAATGGCCGCTCTTCCGGCGAGAGCTATGTGGTGTTTGGCTCCGATACAGGCTTCGAACCTGTTCTCGAACTTTCTAACCTAACTGGCAACAACGGCTTTACGATCGCTGGAGTTAATGAAGATGATCGTGCCGGTGCTTCGGTGAGTAGCGCAGGCGATGTGAATGGTGATGGCTTTGATGACCTCATTATTGGCGCACCCTATGCTGGCCCTAGTCATGTTGGCGAGAGCTATGTGGTGTTTGGCTCCGATACAGGCTTCGAACCTGTTCTTGAGCTTTCTAGCTTAGATGGCAGTAACGGCTTCGTACTCAATGGCATCAATGAAGATGACCTCTCTGGGCGTCCGGTAAGCGGGGCGGGCGATGTAAACGGCGACGGCTTCGATGACCTCATCATTGGTGCACCTGGGGCTGATCCTAATGGCAACCGTTCCGGCGAGAGTTACGTGGTGTTTGGTTCTGATGTAGGCTTTGATGCTGCTTTCGACCTCTCCGACTTGGATGGCAGCAATGGTTTCGTACTTAATGGCGTTGATGCAGGTGATGCCTCCGGTGGTTCAGTCAGTGGAGCTGGTGACTTCAATGGCGATGGTTTCGATGATTTCATTATTGGCGCAGACCTTTCCGATCCCAATGGCCGTTATTCGGGCGAGAGTTACGTGGTACTTGGCTCCGATGAAGGCTTCGCACCTATCTTTGAGCTTTCCAACCTGGATGGCAATAACGGCTTCTTACTTAGTAGCATTAACAAAGGCGATTTTTCCGGTCGTTCGGTCAGCGGAGCAGGTGATGTCAACGGTGATGGCTTTGATGACCTTATCATCGGCTCTCCAGGGGCCGACCCCAGTGGCAGCCGTTCCGGCGAGAGCTACGTAGTGTTTGGCGCTGCCGATATTACGCCATTTGCCCGCCCACGCTTCGGCACCAACGGCGACGATACGCTCCTCGGTGGCAGAGATAAAGATATCTTGTTCGGCTTAGCAGGCAACGACTTTCTCAGCGGCGGCAACGGTAACGACACCCTCTTCGGGGGGAGCGACAACGATACGCTAGACGGCGGCAAAGGCAACGATTTGCTAGACGGCGGCAAAGGCAACGATTTGCTAGACGGCGGTCGGGGTAGCGACTTCCTCTTCGGCGGTAGTGGTAGCGACACCCTCTTCGGCAGAGCTGACAACGATACGCTCGATGGCAGTCACGGCAACGATACGCTAGACGGCGGTCGCGGCAACGATACGCTCGATGGCGGTCGGGGTAGCGACGTTCTCTTCGGCAACGATGGCAACGATATCCTCTTTGGGGAGGCGGACAACGATACGCTAGACGGGGGTAAGGGCAACGATACGCTAGACGGGGGTGGGGGCAACGACCTGCTCACAGGCGGCGACGGTAGAGACGTGCTTCTGGGCGGCGATGGGGATGATACCCTCATCGGTGGGGGCAACAACGATATGCTCACAGGCGGTAGTGGCCGCGATACATTTGTCCTATCGCTCGATGATGGTGTTGATACCATCACGGACTTTGACACCAAAGACCTGATTGGCCTAGCAGGTGGACTAGGTATTGGTGAGCTTTCCTTTGCTGGCAGTGACATCCTGGTCTCTGACACCAGTGAAGTTTTGGCTACCCTCACAGGTGTCGACACGGCTAGTTTGAACAGCAGTCAGTTCGTGCTGGTCTAGTCACCTTTGAACTTAGATCGAGTCTGCTCGGGCGTGAAAGACAAAAGCAGAGCAAGAAGGGCGGCCTGCAAATACAGGCCGCTGTTACGCGATAGTGGAGGTAGGTTCTTCCAAGCTGTTAATACTGCTGGCGAAATGCTTAACAAGCCATTGATTGCATCAATCTGACAAACCGAGAAGTGCGAGTGACTGCTTATGGAACACGACTAAGTCAGTTGTGGATACGCTTGCGATCGCACAATTCGAGATTGAGATACAAGCCGAGCGTCAGATGGAGAGAATCCGTAACGCAAAAGCGTGCGGCGTCCAGATGGCCTTAGAGAATCGCTTGTCGACGCGAGACGCGCAGAGTTACGACAATTATTCTGCGGTGGTGCGTGCTAGCACTTGGCTAGCCACCTTATCGGGCACCGGGGCGAGGTGAGCGTATTGCCAACTGAAAAAGCCAACGCCCAGGGTGAGTGATCGCAATTCTACCACCAGGGTTTGCATCTCAGCAGTGGGCAACTGGCTAGAGATAGTATCCCAACCGGGCCAACCTGCTTTGCTCGCGTAGCCAAGTATCTGTCCGCGATGGCCGCTAATCAGCCGTAGTACGCCAGATGTAAAGTCGCAAGGCACCGAGATTTCCGCGTCGGCAATCGGCTCTAAGAGAGCAGGTTCGCAGTCCGACATGCCCGACTTCATAGCTTGACGAGCAGCTTGTTTGAAAGCTTGCTCTGAGCTATCCACGCTGTGGTACGAGCCGTTTGTCAGCGTCACTGCTACATCGACTACCGGGAAACCTAACGGCCCACATGTGAGGGCCTCGCGTACACCCATTTCCACGCCAGGGATATATTGCTTGGGCACTACGCCGCCGACAATCTTTTCATTGAAGCTAAACCCTTCGCCCCTCGGCAGCGGCTGAATATCTAGGTACACATCGCCAAACTGACCGTGTCCACCGCTCTGATGCTTGTACTTACCGTGGACCGCGCTGGCCGAGCCCCGGATAGTCTCCTTATAAGGAACTTGAGGCGTGTGGGTGCTCATCGGGAGATTGTACTTGCGGGCGAGTCGCTCCAAAGAGATTTGCAGGTGCATGTCGCCTTGTCCCCACAAAATCACCTCGTGGGTATCGTCGTGCTGTTCCCAATACAGACTGGGATCTTCTTCTAGTAGCTTGTTAAGGGCACCACTGAGTTTAACCTCATCGCTGCGCTTTTCAGGGGCGATCGCCAATGCATACATAGGATTTATTGCCTCAGCCTTTGACAGAGCCTCCGCTGGGGTAATGTCGCCTACCGTAAGCGTATCGCCTGTTTTTGCATTGTCTAGGCGAGAAACGGCAAAAATGTCTCCAGCTTTGGCCTGCTGCAGTCGCGTTTGATTATGGCCCATAAGCGTATAAAAGCCGCCGGAACGATCGCCGCTAATTGTGTCATTTTCACTCAGGCTGCCGCGCCATAACCGGACTAAGGAGAGCTTACCGCCTTGGGGAGTGTAGTAGGTTTTCAACACCTGTGCCAATGGTGCGCTTGCCGATTTGATCTGCCGCCGCTGAGCCGTTACCTCAGGTTCTGGGGCTTCGCGCACTAGAGCGTCCAGCAGCGGTCTGACGCCGTAGTCGGCCTCAGCAACGCCAATGAAGATAGGGACTACCAGATCTGCCCCAAGTTCCATTTTGAAATCTTGAACAATTTCTGCTTGAGGCGGCTCAATCTCTTCTAGCAGTTCTTCTAGCAGATGGTCGTCAAAGTCTGCGAGGGCTTCGAGCATTTCCTCGCGCGCGACTTGTTCTTCCGCTGCTAGTGCTGCCGGTAAAGGCACCGGGTCGGCAGGCGCCTTTAGATGATAGTGGTAGGCTTGCTCACTCACTAAGTCGATAAAGCCTACCAGCGATTCACCATAGCCAATCGGATATTGATGCGGTACAAGCGGTCGGCTAGAAAGTCCTTTGAGCGCGTCGAGCACTTCGCGGAAGGAGGCATTAGCCCGATCAACTTTGTTAATCCAAAGGACATGAGGAATTTCCCAGGTATCTAAAAACTGAAGGATAGGCGCGAGGGTAAGTACTCGATTTGGGTCGGGCTCGCACACGACGATGGCCGCATCGACACCAACAAGGACATTAGCTGTTTCTTGTAATAACTCTACCGACCCTGGACAGTCCAAAAAGGTAAAACGAATGCCGCCATACTCGGTGTAGGCGGCATTCGTTTCAACGGTCATGCTGTGGTTTCTAGCTTCTGGGGCACCGTCGCCCACACTATTACCTTTGGTGACGGAGCCTTTCCGGGCGATCGCTCCAGTGACAAACAAAAGGCTCTCAAATAGGGTTGTTTTACCGCTGGCGTAAGGACCTACGATAGCGATATTTCGTGAATCCCGTGACACTTCTTCTAGCATTCTGCCAGAGGGGATTTCAGACGATTTTTCTAGAGACATAAGCCCTCCTTGCTCAGAGCAAGTAGCTGTACAGTTGCATTCAAATGCATCAAGCTAGCAGCGCTGGCAATTTCCAGGGGTGAAAATGCCAGCGGGTTCAAAGCTTTTCGAGCGACCGTCGTAGGCTGCTGTAGGCTGCTATAGATTAAGGCTACCGCTGGTGCAATCACCTGTTGTCTCTCTGTTGAAAAAGTTCACCAGAAAGCTCAGCAATAATAAGAAAATCATCCCTGTCGTAAGGTTATACAGCAGAGTAAATACTGAAGTGAACGCTTAAACAACGTCTCTTCTATCTTCAAATCGAGCGCTCTATCGCTGTGCAACCCTAGCTTAGGTTGACTGGGGAACATGTAGCAGACAACTGTTCAGAAAACAGCTCCCTATATTTGAGATATCAGCGGTTGTGAAATCAGCATCAACCCGTTGCGATCTACTCTGGCCGCTATCCAAACACAAAGAGTAGCAATCATCTGGACTACTATCTGTCTTCTTTTCTAGCGATCGCTTCATCAATGCTCATACACCAGCAAGACAGCCTAATTCATACTCTTTTGTAATGGAGGTCAACAAGTAAACCTTTGTAAAACCAGCAGTCACTTTTCAGTTAGAGGAGTATGCTTAAGGCATGAAGTTGAAAGACTTCTAGTCCTCAACTAAAGGAGATTAAAAATAGATAACTGTATTCATTTCTTCTCCGACATAGAACTCACTCAAGTTGCTAGTGACCTTTCCTTTTACTAGTAAATGAGAGATACGGTCTAAATAGGCGATAGTCATCTAGGCGATAGTCATTTAGACGTTCTCTGAGTATGCTCAAGCAAGACAAAGGAGCACAATCACTACATTTGCTCTGAGTCCTATGGTCTTTTGAAAATAGTTTAAGCAGCACGGCTTATGAAATTCACGAGCCGTGCTGTTCTATGTAAGCGTGAGTATTGCTGTCGATACCTTTCACTCACTGCTTATCTACTGGCCCATTGGTCGATGTTGTCGAAGCGATTGTCCTGAATAGAATCACTGAATGGAATAAAGCGTTAGGAAGCTAGTGAGTACTTCAATATCAGTCGTAGTACGATTTACGATTGGCTCAAACGCTATGAGTAAACGGGTGGTGTTTCACTAAGTTATGGAATTCTGCATAATCCCAAAAGGAACAATCCATAGCTCACCTCCTAGTTTGGCATCATTCATGACGCCCACACTTCTTGAGTTCACATCCGTCGATTCTAATGGCTAGTACACAGAATGATATAGCTACGATAGAAGCCTATCATTGGCATACCTGGCAGGCATTCAAAGCTGCGCAGCACGAGATGCTATTACCCGCTGGTGCGGCCGCTCACATTCCAATTACGATTCGCTACATCGATGTAGGAGAAGCGAAGCAAGGCACCGTTTTGTTGATGCATGGAATTCCAACCTGGGGATATCTGTACCATGCCACGATTCCACCTTTAGTAGAAGCAGGTTTCCGGGTGCTTGCACCAGATTTTTTAGGGCATGGTTGGTCGGATAGACGCGATCGCTTCGACCGTTCTTTTCAAGACCAAGCTCGGATGATTATCTCTTTCTTATCAGCTTTAAACCTAGATCAGGTTGATGTTGTTGGGCATGACACAGGCGGTGCCGTCGCCCTGATCCTAGCGATAGAGTATGCCAGCTATGTCAACAAACTCATCATCACCAATTCAGTGTGCTACGACCGATTCGACGATGACATGCTTGACTTTGGCCACCCGATTAAGTGGAAGTCGCGATCAGTTGCGGACTTGGTGGAGGCGCTAGAAGAGAGTCTTGCAATGGGTCTCTCGAATAAGCAGCAACTGACCGAGAGCTTTAGAGCAGGCATTATCGCGCCTTGGGCTAGTGAAGAAGGCAAGCTGAGCTTACTTCGCAATGCATCCGCGCTCAATGCGAACCAGACGATGGCCCTAGTTGATCGGCACGGAGATATCACAGCGCCAACATTAATTTTGTGGGCAATGGACGATCCGTGGCAGAAGTCAGAGGATGGAAAACAGCTAGCAAGTGAAATTTCAGGGGCCACATTTCAGCCGATAGAGAACGCATCCCACTGGGTACAGCAAGATGCACCAAAGGAATTTTCTGAGGCAATCTCAAAATTCCTTTCACGCTAACAGACGAGATCAATTCAGCAAAATGTTCTGACTGCTCTTCGTCACAGAATACTCATAGGTACTATCAAGTAAACGTTCCAGGTGAAAGTCCGGTTAGATCTACAGTGTGCTTGTAGTTTTCATCATCCATAGGGATCGACGCTTTCAAGGAGGTGTGAATCTCCCTGCTCTAACCCTGACTCAGCATCGACTATTCAACAGGCGGGCAACGTACTCGATTCGATCTGCTCTAGCTTGAATGGTATAGGCTTCCATCTCCAGAATACGGCGGGTGCCTGTGTAGCGCATATAGAGGCGGTAGGCCGGGGCGTAAGGTTCTAGATTTAAGTCAAGGGACCTCAAGGTATCTGCTGTCCCGCTACAGAGCTGAGCGGCATGAACGGCTTCGTGTACCAGGGTAGGAACCGAGATCTCTAGACTGAACACAACCGGATTTATCCAAATGGTGCGAGTAGAGGCTTGCAACAGGCCATAGCTTCCTGGTTGAGGCGGTAATGCTAGGTTAACTGTAAACCCATGACGTTCTAAGGATTGTTGTAGCTGAGAGAAATCAGGTGATGGGGCATAGGGGGAATTAAGCTGGGCTGGACTGGGTTGGGCGATCACAGGACGAATATCCAAGACCCGCCTACCAAAAATTAGCTGGGTGAGAATGCCCGCTATCAGGGGCACATTCAGTCGATTTCTAATCGTACGCAATTCCGTCAATTTCGTCATAGTAACTCATACAATAAAGCTTCATCTGGCAATCGTTCAAGTATCAGATGGATCACAGAACATCAAGTTGCTTTCTCTAAACTGAAGCACCGCTCGCAAAACCCCGTTGGCTCTAGCGCAGAGAATGCATAGTCTCCTGACCTAGAAGGCTAAGATGGCTTGTTTGTAAGCTATGCCATACCTTGCTTGAAGCCATTCACCTAAAAGAGCAGATCGTTTAAGACACTACTAGAACAACAGAGGTCGATAAATGTTTTAACTTCTTTTCCTAGTGATGTTTGACCGCTCATTCAAATTGATCTAAAGACAGGTTTAGCAAGTTTGGCTAGTCAGTTTAGTAACTTGAACCTAAGAGGGTTAGCGTTTTCTCCAGCAGATGAACTTTTAGTTGGGACGATTAGGGGGATTAAAGGCATCCAAAGATTGGATTTCTCTTTGGTTCAATAACAGGACTTTGGCTAGTCTTTCGGGTGTCAAAGCTTAGATAATTAGCGCTGATGGCTTCGTCTTATTTGAGTAAATAGCTCCCAAGCTCGAGTGCTATAGCAGGGAAGGAAAGCGAGCAAATAGGTAGGTGAACGGAGAACTTGGGCTAGATCTTCGCTCACAAGAACAGCTACCGCTGCCTATGCGACTGATTTGCTGCTCTACTGATTCACTGGATTAGGGGATGCGATCACCCTAATCCAGTGAATAGTTTATTCGTGTCGTTTTATAGCCTGCTCAAAAAGTAACACGAATGGCTGTATGGAGACGGTTTAGTGCTTGCAAGAAGCTGCCTCAATTCCGTAAAAATCATGCGCTAAAGTTATCTGAAAGCCAGCCCGCTAGCAGGTATGTACTCTAGCAACAACATTCCTTCATCTGTTGTTCGCACCATTAGTAGCCAACCGCTTCATTCACCGTTGTGTTGCAGTCACTTCACCCGTCTCGGAGGTAGGAACTGAGACCTGTCTATCCTCATAGATTCTTCAACTTTTTGATCTAAGCTTGGTACCTAAGTATAGAGAAAAGCCTATTCAGGTGCCTATTCATTTATAGAGAAGAGGCATTGACTAGATGAGTTAGGGTCTACCTACGAACTTAGTCAGTAAATTCGGTACTGATATATGTACTGATCTCTACCATAGAGAATGCTCTATCAAGTTTGTGTACTTCCGGAAGAGGTATGGTATGTTTAACAAAATTCTGGTTGCTCTTGACACTAAAGAGCCTTGCGATCTTTTGCTTCAAGAGGCGATCGCACTGGCAAAAGCAACAACTTCTAGCCTGGTGATATTAGGGGTATTAACGCTAGATGCAGACGGTACGCTCCCTTTATTATCACACCCTGAAATATACCAAAAACGGTACGAAGAATTCAAAGCCGGCGGTTTAGCAATTCTCCGTCGTTACCTAGATCAGGCGATCGCCGGAGGCATACAGGCTACCATTCATCAGGAAATAGGCGATCCGGGCAAAACAATTTGTCAGGTCGCTAAGGAAGAAGATGCTGATCTTATTATAGTCGGTAGTCATGGTCGCAAGGGGATAGGCGAGCTTTTGATGGGGAGTGTTAGCAGCTACGTCGTACATCGTGCACCCTGCTCTGTCTTTGTTGTACGTAAGTCAGAGACTACTCACTCAGATAATACCAACTCAGATATTACGCAGTTGGACAGCAATAAAGAGAGTAATCCACTAGTCGGTATCTAAATGTATTCTAGATGTATAAAGATTGCAGGGTTATTCTCTCTTTGAACAAGAAATAGTATATTGTTCTTAACATTGGAATTAACTGGGAATATAACCATGTCAAGAGAGAAAGTCCTAAGCTTTTTAACTGATGCGGCTAAAGATAAACAGCTACAGTCGCAGCTAGAAACAACATCTAATCAAGATGAATTAGTCAGTGTAGCTAATAGGGCAGGCTATGAGTTTTCTTCTGAGCATGTCGATGAGGCATTGAGCGATCTAAAGAAGCAACCAGGGTTCTTTGGCGCACTGGCTGAAGCCGCACTGCAAGTCTTCAGTCCGCATGATGATAACTATCCGACTACTGGGGTTCAACCCTTTAGCGGAGAGCCCAGTCGCAAATAGTAAGCTTCAGAAGCTATCGTCTTGAAGAACTTCTTATCTACTAGGGCTTTGATGGCTCGATCAATAGCTGTGAGTTCTTTGATAGTACGGCGACAGTAGTGCGGCAACTAATCAACAGATTCAGACTCTAAGTGCGTGACGCAACACTAACGATTTAAACGCAAGCTTGGCTGGTTCCGTTGAGATTGATACGTTGTTCCCTAGCATTCTGAGTAGGAGTAACGCATTGTCAAACAACGCCCCCGGCCAAGCTCGCGATTTAGCTCATTCACGATGGAGTGAGGCGATCGTTTAGAGAGCGTAGAGCAATCAATATAACTCGAAATCTAGGAGTGAGCAAAGAGGTAGAGCCGCGCTTTGCTTATTTCATACAATAGAATTAGCCTAGCCTAGGCGCTTCGCGATTTCAGCTTTCACTGCGTCTGCGCTAGCCGGTAAGTGAACAGCAGGGTTTGGATATTGACTAGTGACTTCTTCTAAACTTGATTCGTGATAACCCACCTTGAAATCGGTGAACTTCAAACCATGAGCAGTGCTAATCACAACCGTTTTGTCGCTGGATTTGATCACGCCTTGGTTAATTAGCTTAGTCAGTACGGCTAGCGCAACCCCGGTATGAGGACAGGTAAACATGCCGGTAAGATCAGCGTGGGCAGCAGCAGCAGCGAGTTCATTTTCGCTAGCTTGTTCAACAATGCCGTTTGTTTGCACAATCGCTTTTACTGCTTTGTCATAACTAACCGGATCGCCAATTCGAATCGCATTCGCCAGCGTATTTTGGGCTGTGACGCTAATCTTCTGTTTGAATCCGTTCTTAAACGATTCATAAAAAGGGCTAGCCTTTGCCGCTTGAGCCGCAACTAGCCTAGGCATCCGAGTAATCAGCCCCAAATCCATCATTAGCTTGAACCCTTTGTAGAGCGCGCTGACGTTGCCCAAGTTGCCCACTGGGATAATAATCCAGTCGGGAACTTCCCAGTCAAACTGTCGAACAATTTCAATACCGACTGTCTTTTGACCTTCAATGCGTAGACTATTTAGCGAATTGGCTAGGTAGATCGAATTATCTTGAGTCACCTCTTTGACGATTTGCATACAGCCATCAAAGTCAGTGTCAAGAGCAAGTACGTGAGCGCCGTTGGCAACAGGCTGAATCAGTTGAGCGGTGCTGACCTTTCCAGCAGGTAAAAAGATCACTGCTGGAATACCTGCATAGGCTGCGTAGGCGGCCAGGGCAGCGCTGGTGTCTCCCGTGCTGGCACAGGCTACGGCCTTAACAGAGCTTCCTTGAGACATCATCTGTTTGACAACGCTAACTAACACGGTCATGCCAAGGTCTTTGAAGCTACCCGTATGGCTATTGCCGCAGAGCTTGATCCATAAGTCAGGAACGCCGAGCTGCTGCCCTAGGCGCTCGGCCCAAAACAAATTGGTATTGCCTTCAAACATGCTAACAACGTTTTCATCGGCCAAAGAAGGAACAACCCACTCCCTAAGGCCCCAAACGCCACTGCCGTAGGGCCAAGTAGTGGTGCTAGCGCGCGAGTCGAACAGCTGTTTCCACTGGTCGGCACTGCGCTGTTTAAGGGGTTCGCGATCATGATGTACTTCCAACATACCGCCACAGCTAGGGCAGGTATAAACCACGTCATAGATCGAGTGCTTCGCGGAGCAGCCTGCGATGCACTGGAAATAGGTGGTCTGTTTATCTGTAGCCGGTTTGGGCGCGACAGTGAGCGACATGCGGATTCCTAAATGATTCATCTTGACACTATTTTATAGCTGTCAGAGGTGAAGTCAGAAAAGATCTCGACACAAGCTCAGGCATCTTTTGTAGTATGGACGTGTAATGTGGGCGGTAGTATAGAAAAGGCATAGAGGTCTTACAGTAGGCACCCCTTTCTTCGCGTCGGATGCTGAGCTGCGATCGCATCTACCTATCTTTACAGCGTAGCTATGCTTGTTTGCGCGTGGGCAGTAGTTAGGCAGTACAAGCAGACTTTTCACTAAGAAACTACTGGCTAATTTCCGAAATGGCTAAAGCTGATTGAGTGCGCTGCTTTTGCTAGCTTCACGCGCTTACAACAACAAAGTCGGCATGTTGAGAGCCATATGCAGTGGTAATTGTCAAACGCTTGTTTCCTATTGTCTGACAACCACTACAGGAAAAAGAAAATTGATTATCGCCGGGGTCTATCACGAGCCTCACAATCTCTGAAACTTCCTTTCGACCAGTATCAAGATCAAATATATCGTAGCTAACTATCCCGCTGTGCGTTCTACTTGAGGTATTCTGCGCTCTCAAGTCACCTTGGATATCTTCGCAAAGATTGAACGATCCATTGACCAAACTAATCTCGACTGTCGCTGCTGGTAACCAAGCGATCGCTTCCGCGCTATCTTCATGCCGATAAGCTTGCACTAAATGAGGAAGAGCTAGACCTACACCAGCCAAGGCTAGTTTCATGAAATGCCGTCTTTTTACCCCAAGACCTTGGCGTTTACGACTTGGGAGCGTGTGGTCTTCTCTTTCTATAGAGGCCACTAGATGCGGCCTACGACGATTGATACTCTCTTTGTGAAACATGAGGAATTACTCCGAAGGTTAGGTTTTTACTTCGAGCCATAGGAGACCGACAATGACGGGTACGCAGCCATTTTCTCTTGACCTATTCGCGTTCACTCATTCTCTTGAATGTCTACTACACAAAAATATGGATGCCTAAGAAGTTGATAGTTCATTTGTACTATTAAAGTAAATATCTGTCAACCTTACGCTTATCTCGACTAAGGAATTCG
The DNA here is from genome assembly GCF_000155595.1 of Synechococcus sp. PCC 7335. Lineage (NCBI taxonomy): Bacteria > Bacillati > Cyanobacteriota > Cyanophyceae > Synechococcales > Synechococcaceae > Synechococcus > Synechococcus sp. PCC 7335. The sequence goes on from NZ_DS989905.1 coordinate 382,686, forward strand.
CATGTTTACGTTCTTCTCATCGTTTTTAGGCCAGCTTTAATCCGGTAATCGTCATGGTTAGGCTCCCTCTTAGGATTTATTAAGAGAAAAGTCTTGACTTCTTCGCTGATGGGTTGCTTTCATATGCCGTCAGTTCGGCAACGGTTGAAAGCAGCCGAATAGATGACTGGCCCCTTCGCGCTCATACTCAGAGTCACAGCGCTTTAGACGATCCGGTTTGGACGCTTTAGTGATCCGTTTCTCGCTTTCTCGCTAATCAACTAACAAGGCCCTTAGTCTAGGTTGCTCACTGAGGGCAAAGTCAGCCTTGCCTTCCATACACTTCTTACGGATGCGATGAACGGTTGAGAGACTAGGTTCCGAGCATTTTTGCGACGAGCTCTTCAGACTGTCCCCAAGGTGTAGCCAAGTGATTAGGAAGCTATCGAATTCCCGATCCTACCTATCATCCATCACTATGGGTGAACACTAGCGCCTCCGGCTCAACTGTACTATCTTGGGTGGTAGACTACTGCGTTGGTAGATTATTGCACTAGCCTATGAGATTCACTCAACCTGCCATTGCGTCCCTCTCTACGTTGAAACGGCGGATATTTTGCCATTCTAGGGAGGCGATCGCTTACCTCTCAAACTATACGAGCCCCCCAGTACCGCCAGATGCTGTTCGGGTCGTGATATTTGCCCAAGGTCGGACAGGCAGCACTCTCTTGGAAAGCCTATTGTGTTCATCTGGCTATTTTGGACAGAATGGAGAGCTGCTCAATACCAGATATGGCGAAGTTAGGTCTCCAGTAGCATTTATATCAGGGCTTTCAAAGAGATCTCGCGGTAATTTTATCTTCCACGTAAAAATACAACAGCTTACTAAAAATCGAAGAAACCCTATCAGTCCGCGCTTATTTTTAGAAACTTTATATGAGGAGGGCTGGAAGATCATATATTTGCGAAGAGAAAACAAAGTAAAACATGCGCTTTCCAACATCGTAGCCAATCATCGCGGTGGGTACCACAAGTTCGACACAAAAGAAGAAGACTTGAAGATTTTGTTCGAATGTGAGCAGTTGACTAGAAGAGTAGATAGGAGAGTGGCATACGAAGAAAAGGAAAAAGAAGCTTTAGCAAACATCAAGTATCACGAAGTGATATACGAGAGAGATCTAGAGAATGCTCAGTCACATCAACAAACGGTAGACAGAATTCTTGAATATCTGTCGCTAGCGCCTAGAGTCGTAACTACCAAGCATAAAAAAGTCAATAGTCGCCCCCTAGAAGAGACAATATCCAACTATGATGAGTTTATTGACTGTCTAGATAAACATGGATGGCAGTCGTTTCTATGATCAAGCAACCTACAGTTTTATGTAGAACCTAACGTTTTGATAGGTCTAGAACTAGATCGAAATCTATTGACGCCTGAACGAGATCGTTCTAAATTCAGAACAACTTAACTTTCTGCTTATCGCAATGTCTGTCTTAAGGGTAGTACGCCGATCTTGAGGTAGTATGCCAATCTTGAATAGTATTCAGGATTGACAGAATGGAAGCGTTTATTCAGATGTCTTGAACGGATTAGACAGAGTTCTTCGTCAGCGTTCCTGATGGCAGATAGCTAGTGCCAAGTATCTAGAACGTTAACAAAGATACTTCTAGACGACTTTAGCGACAGTTTAGAGAGATACTTAGCAGCGTTAGAAGGTCAGGTAACTGACTCGATGAGTTAGTCAATAGTGAAAATTAAACACAATGAGTGTCATGAAACCAGTTTCTGTTGTTTTGATTGCAGCTGCCTCCGCTATAGCTACAACTTTAGCGCCCGCTACTGTTATTACCCCCACGGCCTGGGCCCAAGAGCCGACGGTGCTATCCCAGCAAGCGAACAGCTCGATTGAAGAAGCTGCTGTGCGTGAGGTGCTAGAAGAATTCTTTGTCGAGTCTGAGAACCTTGGCGTGGATAGAGCCGTTGCAGAACACACCGCGCCCTTTGTATTAGGTGACTTTACGGTACTTAAACTAGGTAGCGAGCATCGGATCATCACCGAAACTCGCGAAGAGATGCGTGCCTTGTTTGATAAGTCTTATGAGCATCTCACTAGCGTTCGCCACCTGCAGCGCTTTGTAGACATCAACATTGCACCAGACGGCCAAACCGCCCTAGCTGAGGATGACTCTATCGTAGAAATGATCCATGCAGATGGCACTCGCCACTTGGCAGAGAGCTTGACTTTGACCCGCTTTGCTATGGTCAATGGTGAGA
>NZ_DS989905.1:685039-774507 GCF_000155595.1 Synechococcus sp. PCC 7335
GGGTGGCTCAGAGAAACCGCTGAATGGGGACTGGGTAGATGAGTTCCTGGGCGATCGCGAGATTAGGCCTAATACGAAGAAGGCTTATACGAGACAGCTACGGGGCTTTCAAGTCTGGTGCGAGTTCAAGCACTGGGGCGACGTTAGCGAGGCTGATGTGAGTCGGTACAAGGTGCATCTGAAGAACAAACCCACTAAAGCGGGGAAAATAGGGCTATCTCCGGCTAGCGTTAACCAGGCAATCGCTACGCTTCAAAGCTTCTTTAAGTGGTTGGCGACGAAGCGTTACATCACCTACAACCCGACGTTGAATGTGGAGAAGGTGCCCGCCGCGCCGACTGAGACGAAGGATATAGAAGTAGCGGCAGTGCGGCAGTTAGCAGAAGGGCTGGAGTATCGGGGACAGCGTGAGCAGCTGAGTACTAGAGACACGGCTATCTTTGAGCTGCTGAAGCATGGCCTTAGAGCGACAGAAGTTAGCAAGCTGAACATCGGGGATTACAACGGTCAGGCCGTTCAGGTCAGTGAAGCGAAGTGGCGCAGCGATGGAACGGTACCGCTAGCGCCGAACGCTCGTCAGGCGCTAGACAGCTATCTGGGCTGGTGCGTACGCAAAGGGTTTGATACTAGTTCAGGTGAGCCACTGTTTAGAAGCCTATCGAGGAACGGCTATGGGAAGCGGCTGGGCTACTGGGGCATCTACGAGATGGTGAAGGATTTAGGAGCGATTGTTGAGACAACTGAGAACGTACATCCGCATCGATTGCGTCATACGTTTGGTACGCAGCTCGTTCTGAATGATATGTCGCCGGATTATGTGCGGAAGTTGATGCGGATAAAGTCACCTGTGACTTCTGAACGGTACACCAAAAGAGCGCTGGAGAAGAAGGCTGAAGATGCGTTCAACGACTTGATTGAGCGCTCTGAATTGGGTAGTGGTTTGTTTTAGCTAGGTTCTGTCCGTTCGGTGAGCTTGAGCATAACTGCTGAAAGCTGCTTGAGTCTCTTTTTTTGTTTGTTACCTAAAGTCTCGCCGCGAAGAGATTGAATAGCATCGCGTATGTGGTCTATCGTTCCATCAATATTGACAGTGCGTTTGGCTTTCGACTTAGATTTATTTTTCTTCTCATGCGAACTGATAGCTTTTCGCAGGGTAGAAAAGGGAACTTCGTGGACTTCCACGACTTCCTCTTCAAGGGCAAGCTTGCCAGCTAGTAAACTTGACATAGCTAATGGTTTAGGTAATCGGTATACCTGCTCAAGCTTGCTAACGCCTAGCTCAAGAACGCCAGCGATACTTTCGGCATAGGAATTAAGAAAAGCAACCACAATATCTTGGTTAACCTTCGATCCGAGTGAGGATAGCTGGGCCTCTAGATCAGGAGATAAGGGCTTTCCGTCTCGAATTTCTTCCGCCATGCTAAGGAACTCATTCAGTCCTCTGGTTACTCGCCGGTAAGCCCATACTTGACGAGTGGTAATGGATTGCCCATTGGGACGTTTAACCTCACCCCCTTTGATGAACGCCGTGAGATTGCCATACCCCTTTTCTTGAAAAAGAGATTTTTCTTCAATTGCATCGAGTCGGGTGCCAATGGCATAGGCGTAGATTGTGCTTTGAGCCTGCGCAGTTTGCAGAGCTTGATCAATTTGCCCTTGGTAAGTCTTGATCTCATGGAGTAATGTGTCCAGGGGCTGCTCTGTTTTTGCCTTGCAGAAATCCAGTGCTCTGAGCCAATTCTCCCGGTCAGTTAGATCTATCCTTTCAAGATTGATAACAGCGTTCTGAGGTAGCTGGACAACCTCAGCTACTGGCTGGGGGATAACAGCTTGCTTTGGAACAGCCGCTACTCTTGAGAACTTCTTAGCCAACAGTTTCTACCTCGCGTTGAGTGCTCTTCGAACTAAGCGATTCTAAATGCTCTGCGATCGCAATGAAAGGCTCACGGTGCGCTTTCTTCACACCTGAGTATGTGTACAGCGATTCTCCTTGGGCTGAAAGCTCAGAATAGATGGTCAGATCCCGGATGGGTGGCGCTATCCAAGCCTGATGCTGCTGGTATGGTAGCTGTTCGCGAACGTCCCATTCTAATAGCTGCTTATGGATGCTTTTATGTAGACTTGTTTGCTTCATTCGACTAGGCACCATCGCTACCACCGATACATCAGGATTGGCACGGTCTGCTATCTGGCTAATTAGTCCCAGTAGCTCTGGGATGTTTTTGAGTGCAAAGTACTCGGTTTGCACTGGAACGATGACATTGTCGCAAGCGACCAGTGCGTTCTTAGTGAACAGCCCTTCGCCCTTTGGCGTATCGAGAAGAACGTAGTCGTAGTTCTCGTAGATGCTATTGAATCCATCCAGTGCGTCTGCTAGGCGGCTTTCGCTTGCCAGACCGTTTTCAATCTCTGTTTGGTAGGAGCCTAAGTTCGAGCCTGGAGTAATTAAGTGGCAGCAAGTTGGAATATCTATAATTCCTCTAGCAAGCATCTCTGCTTGTTCTCTTTTAGGCGCATATAGTATCTGACCTATACTTGGTTCTGAGTCGTCTTTGTTTGCACCCATCGCCGCAGAAAGATCGCCTTGATGGTCAAGGTCTAAGCACAATACCTTTTTGCCCATCTTGGTAAGCGTGGCTGCCAAGCAAAAAGTAAGCGTCGTTTTGCCAACGCCTCCTTTGATAGCTGCGATTGCAATAATCATAATCGTCACTTCACTGCGCGATTTCACAGCAGCATCATATCTGATGAGAGACGTATTGGAACAATAAATTGTGAAAATGTGCAACTCAAGTGCAGACGTCTGCACTTGGATAGAAGTTTTGAAAAGACAAGTGCTGCCACAAACAAGTTTTGGCTGACATAGGCTCGTGAGATCTTTGAGCTTAGTAAGACTCTTTGGTCAGGGATAGAAATGCTGCCTTTGGGAACGCTGCGAGTGTCGGGAATGAAGCAGGTGTACTTAGCAAGTGGAATGGCAGCAGTGGAACTCGGTTTTATTCGCAGATAGATACCTACTGCCGCCCGTCTCAAGTATCTATATCGTCGCCGATGCTAACCAGTTTATATGGTACGTAGGTCAACTCAGATCTTGCACCAGTCTCATTAGGCAGAGCTAGGCAGAGACTTGAGAACAATCTCAAAGCCGTACTGGGCAGGCATACCAGCATCACGTCTGATGTGCTTAAGTAGTAGAACGGAAGGCAACAACTTCTCTATCGTTAGCCGCGAGGTTGCTTTCCAGTTCAACGCAGGTGGGCACGCCCATAGGTCAATCCAGTGAGCCAGTACATAGGCAATGAATGAGAGAATCAGCCAACGGTAAACGCCTAGCTTTGTTCCCTGGCCAAAGCAATGTAGACCAAACTGATGCTTTACTGTTTTGAAGAAGCCTTCTATCGCCCATCGTTTGCGCCCTAGTCGAATCAGATAGATGCCCGTGTAAGGATAGGTAGAAGCGACAAACCGTAGCTCTCGTTTGTCGTCTGCACGTTTGAGCCAAAACCAGGAAATGGTAAGCGGGTAGTCGATGTCCTTTAGCCGGACTTGTAAGCCTCGTTTTGCACATCTCGGTAAGTCCTTGAGCCTACGCCCATCCTGCAATAGGCGATTGTTCCTGACACCCACAACGGCTCGCCATCGCCGTCGCCGTACGGCATTGAAGAAGGCAACGGTGCCGAACTCTGTGTCTCCTTGTACGATGACAGTGCGACCTTGGATAAGTCGCCTTGGAACCGTTGCCAGGAGCTTACAAGCTAGTTGCGATGGACTCGCTTCTCCTTTGCCGTGCCAGATACGAAAGCTCCAAGGAATGCGCCGTTCACCGATGACCAGATACAGCACCACTAGGTGCAGCCCTCGTTTGCCGTTTAGCATTCTCACCCAAGGTTCTGGCGCATCGACATCCTCAGTCGGTGTACTCAGATGCCAGAACTTCCCAGTCTTTCTCAACGTTGTCAGGTCTATCAATAACCGAACGGGCACGTTTGGCCCCACCGGATGAACGGCTAGCTGGTCTAAGACTGCTGCGCGAGTGGTACGAATGATTTGGCGGGTAGACCAGCTATAGCGATTGAGGAAGCGGCTGAGCGAGCTAGGCGATTTGAGCGGTGTATGTTCAGGCAAAGCGTGGCCTTGTTCTGGGAGAAATCGAGCGAACAGAGCTTTGAGACTGGCTTCTTGATAGTGACTAGGCATGAGTGAAATTAGGCTATAAACTAGCCTTTGGGCGTGCTGAAGCATGGTTGTATTGACCGTCTTCTTTTTTACTTACGCCCTTTCTTTCAGACTTTGACCCGCTACGCAACCCTTTCTGAGAGTGGTGCAAGATCTCAGTTATGCTAAAAATTGTTGGATCTCTCTGGACAGTAGTTGCCTGTATTCATTTACTATTTGGCCTGGTTGTATATTGGCCGCAGTGGCAGATAATTGCGGAATCTGGCTGGTTCAACGTCATAGCACCCAACCCGTTCGCCCCCATCTTTGATCGTGAAGATGCCTTCTGGTTCATGATGGCGACTCCATTTTTGTTGGTGATAGGCCAGTTGTGCTTTTGGGCACATCAGCAGAAACTTTTGTTGCCAACTTCTATAAGTATCATTCTACTTAGCACTACTGCTATCGGACTTTTCCTAATGCCAGTATCTGGTTTTTGGTTACTGATTTTACCAAGCATAATGATGCTCTATTCCTCGTGGCCAATGGCGTCTAGCAACAATTCACTAATCCAAAGGGAGAGCGCTCCTGAGGATTAGTGAAGTTACTCACTGTCAAACGCTGGTTCTTGACGCACCCCCATACGATCGCTCAATCAAAGTCCATAGTCGAAGAGCTTCGGTAGTTGCAGCAGTTTAGGGATTGGCAAACAGTAGAAGCTTACAGAATGCATGGCTGACTGCTCTTGGTGATAATTAGAAAACGTCTTATTACACTTAAGACCTTTTGAAAAGGCTATTCTGATACGTGATATGAGACACAATTTTCTCATGCCTCGAAAGGTCTTGATTACGAGAAGATTAAACGTACTACAGAGACTGAGTAGGGCTATAAGAGGACTGATTTCAGTTATTAGTCAATAAAATTCCGGGCTTTCCCGCACTTTTTCGGATCCTTACTAATAGTTCTTATCCCAAATAGTTAAGTAGAAGAAGACACCTTTGCTTTCCACAACATTTATTTCAACGGCTCTCTAAAGTGAGGATGGAAATGTACCTTGTCTCAAGAAAAGCTTCAAAGTTTTTAGGCTTATCTCCAACAATATCAAAACAACTCAATCGGTTCATAACACCAATCAAGCTGTGCTCCTCAATCTGAAATCCTTGTTCAGAGACAAACTGTTTAATCTCCACCCGGTCATTGAAACTATTGTTCAATAGATGTCTGCCTGATGTTTGGATAATAGACTGATGCAACTGGTGAGAAGCTGGACTATGTTCCATAACTTGGGCCTGACTTTGCTTCGTCGAAAGATCAGAAGTAATCCAAACACCTCCATATCGTTGAAGCATCTCTCGAATATTCGCAAAAAGTTGAACTTTCTCTGTCAGGCTAAGATACTGCAATAGTCCTTCGCAAAGAATGGTCACTGGCTCATTGTCTTTCAGGTAGTCTGCACCTATCAGCAGTTGGTTGGGATAACTAGCTGCATCCGCTTCCTTAAATCGTAGGTTAGATGGCATTGAAACAACTTGTGCAACTAGCGCTTGTTTCAGTTGAATCACAGCAGGTAAATCGCTTTCGACGAAAACCACTTCCGAGTCTTGGGTCATCTTCATCCCGCGTGGTAGTAAGCCTGAGGCTAATTCAAAAATTTGTTTGTTCTCAAATGAGGAAATTGCCTCGTCAACGGCCTTGTAACGAGCTTCTATCAAAGCTGATAAAAGCAGAATATCGTTCTGACTGTTAATCGGAAATAGCCTAAGCATTGCTGAAACATCTATTAGTCGAGCCAATTCAACCGCAAACGGAATATCGCTGAATTGTCTTGCATACGCAACGAGCATCGCAGTTGGGCTGATAGCGTCAAAGCGGTCAGAAGGGTTAGTTGTCACTGAACTATGGCTTCCTCCATAATCTTACGATTGTAGTTATGGTTGCTTTGCGGCACAAGGACTAGAGAAGGGCAAGCAGCGAAAGTCTTGGGGAATGAGACAGCAATGGCGATCGCCTCGGTATACGACACGGCTCAAGGAGATTCTGAGAGTTAGGTGCTGAAGGTACTGTTAGTTCGTTTGAGGTACGCGATCGCCTACTTTCGAACAGCAACACCTGCTGCCAAACAGTATTGGCGTCTACTGTCTAGGAATTTCGGCATCTAGTTCTGCAAGTGCCGCTTCATATTCAGCCTGCTCTTGGAGTTTGATCGCATGCAAATCAGCGTAATACTTATGCAGCCACTCTTCAATCTCATGTAGCTCACAGTCGATACTTGGAGTTGGTTTGTAACTTAACTCATAATGAAGTTTCTTTGCTTGTAGTCGCCTGTGTTGATACACTTTCTCGCGGTATTCTCGTTCTTTTGTAGATAGTTTTCTAAAGGAGAAAGGGAATCGCATGACTTAATTCCGCGAGGGGCTAGGTCAACCACAAAGGATAACTTTGTTAATCATAGCGGCAAACTCGGATAGTTCAGGAGAGTCGCTCCATAGTTCTTTCAGGTCGAGCGGTACAATGCGGTCTTTTGTTTCAATTAATTCTAGAACTGAGCGTTTCGCAACAACATACTCGCTTAAGCTGAGGTGATGCCCTACTGTCTCTTCAAGCGCGCGAAGGCACAAGTCTGGAGCCTCAGCTATGTTGTCGGTGATACTTATTCCTATCTCTGAAGGTTGGCTTGTAGCTATGGGATAGTGCATGATTCTCTTTACTTGTTTTCCTCAGACTGGTTGGCAAAGGCTTCTTAGTCATCGACAAGCGTTAACAAAACAGAAAGTCCAAGACCAACCAAAACAGGCATGGTGGTTACTGCCAAACCCACGTAAAGTATAACCACTGCTGTATTACCTGCTTGGATTTCAGAGTATGCTTCACGCGCCAATAGCACTCCAGTAAAAATAATTAGAAAGCTTGTCAATGCAATAGCGGTAAAAGCAAAGGTAAAACCTAGCAGATGCATAGCCGTCTTTTTCGCATGGAATGCGAGAGTCCTAGTCCAGTAGCGTCGAGGGGGTTCACGTTGCGGCAACAAAACGTACAGTACCCATCTATCCGATTGTGCTGACTTCGAGATGCCGCAGTGTTGAAAGGCTACTAGCGACGAGGACAGTCCTGGACGATCAATGAAGCACCGAAAGCCTTCCTCCGCTAAGTCCCATGTAAAAATCTGAAAAGCTTCACTATCGACATCAGAATTACGCGGTCTTCGGAAAGGTTTCACCGATTGAAAATCAGAAGAATATAGTTTCAGAATCGCAATACTATCGTATTGACCGTCGGCAGCCGCTTGTCTAAGCTTTGGTTTTATCAGCTTAGACGCAACTTTGCAACGCCTGTACATAGACTCGTCAGTTTTTTCAGTGGGTAAAGTCTCTTCAGACGCTGTAGATAATTCAGCTAGTTCTACTAAGAAATCTATGTCTTTACTCATCGAATACCGTGGGTGTGTGAGGATAGAGAACTAGAAACCTTTGTGCCTGTTGACTAAAAGACATTATAGAGACTCCTAAGAACGGTTGGAACAGCTTGATTGAATACTTAGTAGTCTTACAACAAAATCCATTATAGTGTGACCGTCTCACTAAATCAAGGCTGTTATACTACGTATGCTTAGCTCTAGCGGGAATCCCTCAAGAGGTGTTAGTGAGGAAATATGGCAAAAGGGAGACCAGGCGGCAATCCTGATATAGCTGACCATGGTTTTAAACAAAAGCACGATTGGTCAGAACCTTGTACTGAGAAAATGACGATTCGGATGCCGCCAGCAATGAAAGCAGCGATAAAAGCCGGAGCTATACCAGACTGGCAAGAAGTTTGCCGCCGCGCGATCGCTCAAAAATTAGGCTGGTCTGATGAGGATACTTCAGACTAAGTTGATGCTTAAGTTGATCGTAAGGTTTATTCAGGTACTGGGAAAGATCTGTTTTTGCATCTGTGGCTTTTCTTCCTTCCCATTCAGAGTAATCGAAGCCACAGTCACAATTAGCTTTGAGTAGGATGGCACAGTCTTACCATCAACAGCCCAGAACTCGATGGCTGGAATATCCGGTAGCGAACTAACTGATATGGGAGAAAAAGCTACCTTGGTAAAGGTCTGATACGATTGGGCGGTCCAGCCGCTTCTTTCAACACCGTCGTAATATTCCTCTGCGTCGAGGTAGAAGCTAATTTCATCTATTGGTAAATCTCCCGTATTGCGGGTAAACATTCGAGATGCAGATTTAGAATATCTAGTCTGCATCTCCATACGTATCTCGACGCCTGCATAGACCTCGAACCACTGACTGCTCTCTGCTAAAAGTGGTTCAAACTTGTAGGATGCCAGTAAGTTAGCATACTCAGAATCACTCACCCTGAGAGGTATTTCTAGAAGTGAATTGGAAGCAGCAGACGACCTAAAAATTTGGAGGGTGTTCTTCATAGCAATGCGCGTGATAATAGCAGTAGTTCATTGTTCGCAATAGCAGGAATTACTCACACAGAACCGAAGCCACTAGCCCCCTGAAGCAGCTATCACGTCGAAAGCTTGCATACCAACAGCGTACTGCGGTGATTGCTGCATCAGGAGGTTGATCTAGGCCATTCGATAGTCTCCCCATCCGACTAGGATAGCCCTACACCATTGTCGTAAGCACTAGGTTGTTGCGGATGAGTCATCTCGTAGACCTTCAGCGCTAATTCCTGGCTATTGCGATAGGGCTTCCAGTTCGGGTTATCCAGCCGAGAGTTACCAGGCTGCCCTGTGCGGCTAAGAGCTGGCTGAGAGTAAGGCGCTATCGTTTTACCTACGCGAGTTGCTGTCGGCGGTGGGGTGACTGATCTATAGGTCGGTCTGCGTATTGAGCTGGGCATTGACTGAATGAGTAACCAACCACTCCCTTCTACAGCAGATATTGAATATTGACCAGGCCCGTTGCTCCAATCAAGCTATTACCAGCTCTTGAATTCTTGTATAGTCTCCCTTCTATTCAGTTTGCCGAAGGCCGCATATCTAACCAGCTTTCAGCCGTTGTTCTAGTTGCAAGACCAAGCCTATATGTCATATCAGCGTCAATAGCACGATCGCCATTCAGCATCTCGAAGTCCTTACGGCATCTCTAAATATACGTATTGGGCGATGGATGTATACCAAAGCCAAATTCAAAGGTGTTACAAGTCTCGGGTCTTCCCACCTTTCGATCTGCCGTTCCAAGCTATCGATACATCCCTTTCTGACAGCATTCGCTCTCATCCCACCACAGTCGCTTCGCGTCAGAGGGATTTCCCATTCACACCGTTAATGATTTCAAATCTATCTGAATGATGAAAATGCAAAGCCAATGAAGCAAGTATCAAGCGTTGTCGCTTCTTGGCAGATTTCTCCGTTTACGCATTTAGATAAGTCATAAAATACTCGTATATCCATCTCAAGGCGACAGCGGCAGCAGTGACACCTGTTGCTGTCACTGCCAGGAGTGCTAAGACCAGTAGTAGTAGAGGCGAGCGCTTCTCTATCTCCTTCTCTTCTGTTTCTATCTGTTCTGTCTTTGTCTTTTCTGTCTCTATCTCTTCTATTTCTATCCCTTCATCGAAGATTGCGCCACGTTCAATCAAGTTTTGCTTCTCCTCAAGTGATAGACCTTTGCCTGTACCAAATTGAGTCCCAGTGACATTGGCTATGCTCAAGTTGGCTCCAATCAGATTCGCTCCGATCAGCTTCGCTCCGGGTAGGTCCGCTCCACGTAGGTCCGCTGAACTCAGATCGGCTGACCTCAGGTTGGCTTCACTTAGGTCCGCTCTAAACAGGTCAGCTGAGCGCAGATCGGCTCCACTCAGGTCGGCGTTCTGAAGAGTCGCGTTATGAAGGGTAGCTCCGGGCAGGTCGGCTGAACTCAGGTCAGATTCACTTAGGTCGGCTTCACTTAGGTTCGCCCCCATCAGATTGGCTTTGTCCAGAGTGGCTCCATCCAGGTTGGCTTCGCTCAGGTTGGCCCCGCGCAGATCGGCTCCACTCAGGTCGGCGTTGCTCAACATAGCATCGCCTAGATCAGCTTCGCGCAGATCTAGGCGATGCTATGTTGGCTTCGAATAGAATGGCTGCGCGCAGATTCTCTCCGCGCAGATCCTTTCCACGTAAATAGGGAGGTTTTCCATAGTGACCCATATGACAGCTTTCTCCCCCCAAAATTATGGTGAGGGGCAATCGTCTAGCACGGCAATAACTTAACTAGCAAGCGATCACACCTCTACCTATCATTGTTCCCGATTCGCTTTTTGAATTCATCTGGCAAACAAAATATCCAGTGAGGGGTACGAGGCCTGTGTATAGAGTTCGAGAAATTTTGGCCTTTAAGCCTAAAACCCTCGCATAGCAACGCTTTCTAGGGTAAGTATTTATACTTATAATTAATTGTTACATACAGAATAGATGCCTGAAAGTATTGAAAGCTCGTTCAATATTGAGTATTCAGCATACTTAAAGGCCAAAATTGTTCCGATTCTATACACAGGCGGAGTAGGGATCTTCCGAACTTTTGGTGATCCGAGGAATTTGGCCTCAAAAGCTAAGATTTTGACTGAAGTGATTCGTGCAAAAACAAGGGTTCCAGCGCTCAAAGTAGTTAACCAAGGAAAGGTCTTTATGCGAACACCATATGTTCACCAAAAGCTGGTAAGAGCCTAGCCCTCTTGACATTTAACATACGGCTTTGATCGCTTTCTCGCGTAGGTCTTGACCATAGGGGGCAGGCATAGGCGATCACACAAACTGACGACCCTACTATTATGTCCCTACTCTACGGCGGATTGCTATAAAACAACAAATCGCACTCGGTCTGATGCCCCCCCAGCGGATGTTGCGCTTAAAAAGATTCTGCTATGCTCCGGTGACATAAAGCATGAGCACTTGCATGACCGCAGAAGAACTTTTGCAACAATACCAATCTGGAGAGCGAGATTTCCGTGGAATTAAGCTCAAGGGCGTTTTCTTACGCGATCAGTGTCTGCGCGGTATTGACCTTAGCTGCGCAGACCTCAGAGGCGCTTCGCTGATGGGCGCAGACCTCAGTGGAGCCAATTTGAAACGGGCTGACTTTAGCGGAGCCTTTTTAATTTTGGCGCAGTTGAACCAAGCGGATCTCACCCAGGCAAATCTGACGAATGCCTTTTTAATTTTGGCTAATTTGCAACAATGTTGCCTTACGCAGGCTAATTTGGCCCGAGCCAACTTCACTGGAGCCAATCTATCGAAGGTAACCGGACTAACCGAGGGACTGCTCAGCGGCGCTGTTTTGGCCAGTGCTAATCCTTCTCAGAAAATGAAAACGCCTAATCTTGATGCTATCTCGAAAAAGTTCAGTGAGCTAGTCGTTTCAAGTTTCACCTATCGCTCTTAAATGACTTTGGAGATCAAACCGTTGTAAGCACTGAAATCTCGCATGAGTTGTTGTTCATCAAGTAACGATTTTACCGTCGTTTCAGCCATCACTTTCCGAGAACCCTTGAAGAGCGCTATTGCATCCGAATAGCCATCTAGGACATATGTCTAAAAGCATCGTCAACCACATCTCATAGGCTCTCGAACTGTTGTATCGTCTTTCCTAGATAGTACTTCAGGTTCGCCTATGCATAGAAGCCGAGAAATTCTGACAGATAAGCTCATTGTTTCAGATTCTATTGCCGATTTCTCAAGGGTTACAGGCATTGCCAAAGCTAAGTACAATTTTTTAATGAGCATAGATGCTTAGTGGTGAAGCCATTGTCAGTAAAGCGTTTTAGCCTTATCTGTTAAAATTTCTCTGTGCCTATACGCGGGCCTTAATGGTTACTGGTGTTTCTTTTGCCAAGTGGCAGCGCAAATTTGATACACAGATATCCTTGTTACACTGAGTCAACATGATACGCAATAGCGTATTACTCGGGAAGAAACCATGAAACCTAGCAAATTCATCGGGATGTTTTTAGGGGCGACAGTGATGATGGCCGCTGTAGGGAACCGAGCAAGAGCGACCGAGCACAAAAAGGCGGTGTATGCTCAACTGCCACAGTCATCAATCCACATAGCAGTAACGTCTACAAATAGCTTGGTGGAGCAAGGTAGACAGGAAGCTGAGCAAGGACAGCTTGAAGAGGCGATCTCTACGTACAATCGAGCCATTCAAGCAGACCCACAAAACGCTGAAGCCTACCGCTACCGAGGTCTTGCCTATCACGACTTGGGTAACTACTCACAGGCGATCGACGATTTTTCAACGGCTCTTCAGTTTCAGCCCAACGACCCAGAGACGCTGTATCATCGGGGCGAAGCCTACTCTCACACACCGGATATCAACGCCGCCTTGTCGGATTTATCGCAGGCGATAGAGCTAGCTCCCGACTTTGTTCAGCCTTACATAGACCGCAGCATCATTTTGGCGGTTACAGGACAGTTTCCACTAGCTCTAAGCGATTTAGACAGCGCAATCTCGCTTGCCCCCGACAATGCCGATGCCTATTACAACCGAGGTAAAGTCTACACCGAACTAGGCAATGCGGAAGCAGCATTGACAGACTTTGGCACAGCGATTGAACTCGCCCCAAACTTGGCAGAAGCCTTTGGCAATCGTGGGCTCTTACACTATCAGCTCGGCGACTCCAATGCAGCCATCGAGGATTTGCAGCAGGCTGCTAACTTATTTCAAGCAAGAGGCGATCAGCAGAGCTATCAGCAGACAGTCTATTTTATCCAGCAGGTTCAGCAAGGTGGGCCGACATAGCTATTTCTTGGCTATTTTCCGATATTGCATTATCTGAACAGGTTTTCAGATGTGAATGATTCTCAGTATCATAAAAGAGTTGCACAGTGCTGATGAAGAATGGCTAGCTCCAAGCCCGCAAGAAAGAAGAAGGCTAAAAAGGAGTTTACAAACAAAAAAAATAGAAGAGAGGCATCGGCTGATGCACCTAGCTGCGAAGCCTCGTTGGTACATCTTGATAATGTACGGCAAGTGCAGCCGGAGGTAATTGCAACCGAGCAGGCACAGCACATGGCAGAGTTCTTTAGTGCTCTGTCAGACCCTCACCGACTGAAACTTTTATCTGCATTAGCACAGCAGGAGCTATGCGTCTGCGATTTGGCGGCGGCTGTAAAGATGGGCGAATCGGCAGTGTCTCATCAACTGCGGGTGCTGAGATCGCATCGCTTGGTCAAATATCGAAAGCTAGGCCGAAACGTCTGCTACAGTTTAGCCGATGAACACATCATGACCATTTATCGAGTAGTGGCTGAGCATTTGAATGAAACCTAGATTTGGCTAGTCCGTCTGCTGAGCTGTCTGCGTTGTTCAAAGAACTTAGCTCGGATCGATTAGTGTAAATCGATAGGGGCCAGTGGAAACGATGGTGGTTGCTGTCGCTGGGGCCATTGGGTTAACCGTAGTGTGATGCCGACGAAAAGCAACCACTCCAGACAGGCTGATCGCACTACCTATTGAAGCTAGGACGACAGCTATAACCAGCCGTCCTGGAACTAGCCAAGTCAGACCCGGCAGCAACAAGGTCACGGCTATCATTAGCGCGGCAAACCCAGCGATGATAGCGACTGGTGGGATTTTAAGCTCCATGTCTCCATATTGACGCAAGCACTCTTTCCTACATCGTATATTATCTGAATAGATATTCATATATTCATCTTTTCTGGCGGGTTGCCCTATGTCATCATCTCAAGGTCACTGCTGCGACCACGGTCACGATCACGGCTCCGGTGAATTCAACTTGCGTAAGGCGTTGACCCCTATTGCTATCGCTGGTGTTCTGTTTCTAGCTGGTTTCATCTTCAACGAGCCACTGCATAACACGCCCCTTGCGATCGCAGAATACGCTGTCCTTATTCCGGCCTATATCATCAGCGGTTGGAATGTGCTCACCACCGCCGGACGCAACATTCTGCGAGGTCGGGTGTTCGACGAAAACTTTCTGATGACGATTGCGACATTGGGGGCGATCGCCATTCACGAGATACCTGAAGCCGTCGCGGTGATGCTGTTCTTTCAGGTAGGAGAGCTGTTTCAAGATTATGCTGTGGGGCGATCGCGTAAGTCTATCAAATCGCTATTAGAAGTGCGTCCTGACACTGCCAACTTGAAAGTAAACGGCGAAATCCGCGAAGTTTCTCCTGAGTCAGTCAACGTAGGCGATGTCGTAATCGTCCGCCCTGGCGAAAAAGTCCCACTCGATGGCGAGATTTTAGATGGCAGCTCTCAAGTAGATACCTCTGCTCTCACAGGAGAATCTGTCCCTCGAAAGGTGAGCACAGGTGAAACCGTACTTTCTGGGATGATTAACCAATCTGGTGTACTTTCGCTTCGCGTCACTAAGCCGTTCAACGAGTCCTCAATCTCTAAAATATTAGAGCTGGTAGAAAACGCCAGTAGTAAGAAGGCTGATACTGAAAAGTTCATCACACGCTTTGCTCGATACTACACCCCTGTTGTGGTGCTGCTTTCCTTAGCAATAGCCATACTGCCACCACTTTTTATCGCTGATGCATCGCCAGCAGTATGGACGTATCGAGCGCTCGTCCTGCTCGTTATTTCCTGTCCTTGTGGCTTGGTCATCAGCATTCCGCTAGGCTACTTCGGTGGCATTGGCGGCGCGGCCAAGCGGGGCATTTTAGTCAAAGGTTCCAAGTTTCTCGATGCGCTGACTCAGGTAGATACAGTTGTCTTTGATAAAACAGGAACACTAACCAAGGGAAACTTTCGTGTCAACGAGATTGTTGTTGCAAATGGCTTAAATGAGCATCAACTGTTGGAACTAGCCGCACAAGTCGAGTCACAGTCTAATCATCCAGTGGCTCAGTCAATTCAGCAAGCCTACGGCAAACCTGTTAACAGTTCTACTCTGCAAGATTACGAAGAGATTAGCGGTCATGGCATTCGGGCCAAGTTCAACGGGAGCACCGTTCTAGCCGGGAATGACCGATTGCTGCACCGAGAAAACATTCCTCACGATGTTTGCAGTGTAGAAGGAACGGTTGCTCACATCGCTGTTGATGGAACGTATTCAGGGCGGATCATCATTGCTGATGAGCTTAAACAAGATGCTGCAGAAGCTATCAGTGCTTTGAAGCAGCAGGGCATTCAGACCATTATGCTCACTGGGGATAGCCAATCGGTTGCGGATGCAGTTGCTAGGCGCTTAGGACTTGATCAGTACCGAGCCGAGCTGCTACCAGAAGACAAAGTAGATGCTTTAGAAGAGTTCCTACAACCTGCTATTAACGCTAAGAAGAAAGTTGTCTTTGTTGGTGATGGCATCAATGATGCCCCTGTCATTACCAGAGCCGATGTCGGTATGGCGATGGGTGGACTAGGCTCGGATGCGGCGATTGAAACGGCAGATGTGGTGATTATGACGGATGCACCTTCTAAGGTCGCTGAGGCGATCTCCCTTGCCCGTCGCACTCTTCGCATCGTCTGGCAAAACATTATCCTTGCCATGACGGTGAAAGCTGTCTTTATTGGACTTGGCGCAATTGGATTAGCAACACTCTGGGAAGCCGTATTCGCTGATGTTGGTGTTGCGCTGCTGGCTATCTTTAACGCAAGCCGTATTCTCAAAGTAACGCCAGTTAAGCTAATAAAGACCGTCTAATATTTCCTCTAGTCTTCTTGGGTAACGTACCAAAAACGCCTCAAAAATTACGAAGCTCATTTCTATGAGGCGGAGCGGAGCGGCTAAAAGTTAGACCTCAAACCCTTGTGCATGACTGAATCTGAGCCTTAAAGGCCAAAATTTCTCCGATTCTATACGACACTGTTGGCGAAGAGACCGAAAAAAAGTGTGGGAAAGCCCGGAAACTCGTTGATCAGCCGTTCAAGCCGCTTGAGTAGCGAGTTCTGGATACCACCGCTCAAAGGTTTTACGCCAGTCGCCATCAAGCACCTTCGTCCTATTAGCACGTACCACGCGCTAATACCACCAATCACAAACAGCGAGGTTTCCAAAGTGGCAAAGAACATATGCAGCACGCTAGTGCGCATAAACGGGCTAAACATAGCCTGAAAGTAGTCGCGGACAATGAACTTGCCGTCAATAAATTCACCGCCAGCAGGCGTCTGCATCCAGGAGTTTGCGATCAAAATCCAGAAGGTAGAGAGGTTTGCACCAAAGGCAACCATCACCGTAGAAAACAGATGCACGTAGGGATTCACCCGCTCCCATCCGAACAGCATAATGCCAAAAAGCCAGCCTCTAACATGAAGGCCATCGAAGCTTCAAAGCCTAAAATGCTACCAAAAAAGTCTCCAGCCGCTTCTGAGAACGGTGCCCAGTTTGTACCAAACTGAAACTCCATGGGAATGCCCGTTGCAACGCCGATGCCAAAGTTGAGCACATATAGCTTTGACCAAAACCGAGCGTGGTAGTAGTAGTCAGGATTTTTTGTCTTTAGCCAAAGAATTTCGACAACGACTAAGTAGATGCCCATGCCTGTTGTCAGCACTGGCCAGAGCATGTGAAAGATTGCGGTAAGCGCAAACTGCATCCGAGAGAGAATGTAGGAATCTGGTAAGAAGTCCATTAGCGGTTAAAAACTAGGTAAGGGGGAAAAGGTAGCAGCTTCACATGAGCCCCAAAGCTTTTGTATTAAAGCTATTGAGATAGATTATTCGTGATTTTTGGGTGGCACGCATAACATACTACTGAATAGCTATATAAATATAAACAATTTTTCTGACTTCTTTTATATCTGCTACCTAAGCAGTTGGCTCGGCCTTAAATTGCAGGTAGATATGAATAAACCGTCAGTTGATAGCAGTCGCTCATTTTGATGTGACAAGCTGTTCGCCAGCCTCTTTCCAACCTTGAATGCTCGGTGGAAATCCTCGAACATTGTCATATCCCAGCAGCCTTAGGGTCATTACGCTAATGCCGGTGCGATATCCCGATGAGCAGTAGAGAATTACAGGCTTTGTTTGAGGGATCTGTTTGAGGTTGGTAGTGAGAGTTCGCAGCGGAATATTCACAGCCCCTTCAATATGACCAGCTGCGAACTCGTTAGGCTCTCGAACATCTACTAACATAGCCGTACCGTTCTCAACGCTTTTCTTGACTCGGTCTATTCGTTTGATCGTGTAATAGTCGTTAGGGAGCGAAACGAGAAAAGTTTCTACTTCGGCGAAGTCTGAGCTGTTGGTAGGGGTTGTTGCTAACTGACTAAGTAATTGAGCGGAGGCAGTGTTTGCTTCGAGGGGAGCTGCCTTTGCCAAAGGAGTCGGTATGACACCTAACCACAGAGTGAAGCAAAGTAAGGCAGCAGCAAAAAATGCAATAGGTCTTTTCACTGGCATGAGTAATCCTCCGATAGGTCTATTGAGAAGTTGATCGCATCTAGGACCGCGTACTTCCTGGACTAGATTTTAAAGCGGTTAGCTAGGCGGAGGCTTAATAGTCCAACGATAAAATTCGCCCCTGCGTAAATTCAAAAAAAGCTTCTTTCTCAGCTAAGCGAACCCCCGGAAGTAGAGACTCTGGCGTAAGATCGGCAGCCTTTAGGCACATTGGACAAATGCAGATACTCACGCCTTTCTCGATCAATCTGGTCAGCAGCGTTTGGCTAGATTCAAACGACTTGAGTTCAATTGACTCTGCATCTTTTAACGGGACTTCGACCCCTTTAATATCAAAAAAGAGCAGGACATCTTTATTCTCGGACATCTTTTCAGCCAGTGTGAGGGCCATCAAAACGCGCTGAGCAGATTCAGCACCTCGGCTAACGTGAATGAATACACCGTCTTTAGGTTTCGTAGTCATGGAAGAGTCTCCAGTAGAAGATAGCGATTTCTGTGGTGCTACCTAGTGAACAATTAATGAACAAGCTGTGATGCCGTAGTTGCCATAGGCGCATTGATAGTGGTATCTGGAGCTTTAGTCGCGATGCCAACAATATGAGGAGAGACAACCGGGAGATTAAGCTGAAAGTGTTCGTAGTCTACAGAAGAAAATCCTGCTTTAACTAACATCTTCTGCGTCTCCCGATTGGGATGACAGTTATCAAAGAGCGTTTTCCAAAAGGGCGTAATTTTGTCTTGGATGCGACGAGTCCAAGATCCGTTTTCAGCGGCTACATGCTCAAGAAAGATAAAATGACCACCGGGTTTGAGAATGCGCTGTATCTCTTGTAGAACAGTGTCTAAATGATCAACCGAACAGAGAACATGCGTGCTGACAACCGTATCGATGGCAGCCGTTTCAACAGGTAAGCTTTCAGCAGCACCGCCGTGTATATCAACGTGATGCAGCCCTCTCTGCTGAGCTTCTTGACGCAAATAGGAATGCATAAAGAGATTTGGTTCTACACCTATCCAGTGAATGTCAGTAGGATAGTAGGCCAAGTTTGCGCCCGCGCCGGGGCCAATCTCTAGAACAGTGCCCTGGAGATTAGCAAGCAGCGATCGCTTCAAATCAGCCATGTTTGAATAGCCGCTACAGGCCGTTAACTGAATCGCATGATTATCAGCAGCGTTAGCTTTAGACATGCCCCAGGCAAACAAGCGCTGCTGAAGCTGATGAAGTCTAGAAAAATTCATGGTAGGCGGAGTACGTGATTATGAAGAGTAGAGAATAACTGGAACAACCTGTGCTAATGCGAGGGAGAGCGTGTCAGTGAAGGGTTAGGCTCCGGAGCGGGGCCAAAGATTCTGCCGGTAAAGCGCACGTACCAGGCAGCGGCTTGAACCTGGATGATGTAGGCCATGGCGATGATTAAGGCAATTTCGGAGCCTTGTTCATTGCCGAAGGCAGTCATGGCGATCGCCAGCGCAATCGAGAGATTTCGCATCACCGTGCCGTAGACGAGAGCGATCGCATCTCCTCGATTAAAGAACAACTTGCCAACAATCGTACTCAGCAAGAAGTTCACTACATACAAAATGGCCAGCGGCAACAAAAACGACAGCAGCACCATTGGACTGGCAATAATGTCTTTGGCTTTAAGCGCCATCGCCACAAACACAATGCCTAAAACGCCTAGCGTTGAAAAGGCCGGAAACTTTCTCTTTAGGTTCTGATGATATTTACGCTCACCGACAATTCTAATGAGCGAGACGCGAGTGACGAACCCTAGCAGCATCGGCAAAAATACAATAATGACAATTTGCTTGAAGATGCTCGCTAGGGGAATTTCTACCACTGTCCCCATGAGCCACTTCGCGTAAAAGGGGGTTGCCACCGAGCCTAAGATAAGACCAATCACCGTCATCTTGATAGCAGCGCTGATATTTCCTCTTGCAAAGCCTGTCCAAGAAATAGTCATGCCGCTAGTCGGTAGCAGTGAAGCCAGCAGCAAGCCCAGCGCAACTAAAGGCTGATCGGCAAAAAACACTTTGCCCATACCAAAGGCAAAAAAGGGAATAAGGCCAAAATTCATCAGCTGCGTGATGAGCTGCACCTTGTAATCGCCGCCTGAGAGCACCTCCTGCACTTGCAGGTTGATCATCATCGGATACACCATCAAAAAGGTGAGTGGAATAATCAGCGCCTTCAGCGCAGAAGGATCAACTAGCGCGCCAACGATAATGCCTGCAACCATGCACACCGGCACAGACCAAACCAGATGCTTTTGAATGAAACCCAACACCTTCCACATAGGGTGTTTTCTCCTTAACTATTGAGACATTGACGATTACTGAGAAGACTTGTTGTTTTGGATAGGTAACGCTGCTTTTTTCCAACTCATCATGCCGCCCGAAATATTGAAGATATTCGAAAAGCCTAATTTCACCAGCGCTTTAGCAACAATCGGACTCCGATGCGATGTCAGACAAACTACCGCAAGGGGTTCATCTTTGGGCAGTGCTCGAAACCACCGAGGGAGAACCCAGTTTTGCAGCCATGGAATCTGGCTGAGCAAAATGCGCTGCATACTGAGGTTTAATGCTGTAGGCGCGTGAAAAGAGCGATATTCAACGGATGTACGCACATCCAGTAATCGCGGTGGGCTGGCAAGCTGAACGAACTCTTCCGGAGACAAAGAGACGATGTGCGGCGTTGTAGAAGACACAGATGTCATGAGTAGTATTGAAAAAGAAAGTAGGGTTGATTAATAGACAGCAAGCGGGATCAACAAAGCTTGAATAAAAGGTGCGGCTGCATAATCTGTTGTTATGCAGCCGCTGGTGAAACATGACTAGCTTGCCGCAAGCGTTGGCAGAGCAGCCGGAAGGCTCAAGGCCACAGGCGTTGCCTCACCGCTAGATAGCAACAGCGGGAAATTGTGAGCATTCACAGCGTGCATCGATTGAATGCCTTGGGTAGCCCGACTGATCAGCTCAGCAGAGGTGCGAATAGGGCGACCCTGACTATCGAGAATAGAGTGGTTAAAGTTAAACCCGTTGAGGTTAAACGCCATCAACCCGATGCCCAGCGTGGCAAACCAGATGCCGAGGGTCGGCAACGCGGCTAACATGAAATGAACCGATCGACTGTTGCCCACTGACGCACTGGGAATAAGCAGATGTCCCAAGAACCCGACATGGCCCGCAACAACATTGTAGGTCGCCTCTTGCTGACCAAAGCGGTAGCCTGCGTTAGCAGATTCTATCTCAGAGGTCTCACGAATCAGGCTGGCAGTGACCAAAGAACCATGGAGTGCGCTGAGCAAAGCGCCGCCGAAAATACCCGCAACACCCAGCATGTGGAAGGGATGCATCAGCACGTTATGACGGGATTGGAGCGTGAGCATGAAGTGAAATGTGCCTGAAATACCCAAAGGCATCCCTTCTGAAAAACTGCCCTGCCCGATAGGGTAGACCAATAGAACAGCAGTCGCAGCGGCGACAGGGGCCGAAAACGCAACCGCAATCCAAGGACGCATGCCAAGGCGGTAGCTCAGCTCCCACTGGCGACCCAAGTAGGCCCAGATACCGATCAAGAAGTGAAACACAATTAGCTGATAGGGGCCACCGTTATACAGCCACTCAGCGACTGAGCTAGCTTCCCATAGCGGGTAAAAGTGAAGTCCGATGGCGGCAGAAGTGGGCACAACCGCCGCAGTGACTGGATTGTTGCCGGTGAGAATAGAGCCAAAGATAGGTTCTCGAATGCCGTCTAGATCAACGGGTGGGGCTGAGACAATGGCGATCGCAAAGACAATGGTTGCCACTGCTAGCGTAGGAATCATCAGCACGCCAAACCAGCCGATGTAAATCCGGTTTTGGGTACTGGTAACCCACTCACAAAACTGCTCCCATAGGTCTGAAAGGCTCAGACTGGGTCCGCGTCTATATCTAATTGAAGTACTCATGGGTAGAACCTCCGAGATTTAGTAATTTTTTCGGTTTTTGCAGACCGCTTGTGTAGGTAGCAAAAGAAAGCGGTTAAATACGGTTGAAGGGAGTCAACCAAAGAAGAGAACGGGAACTCCCATCTATGATTTTTGCGGTCAAAAATGTGGAACTTGTGAAGTGCAAATAAATGCTAAGACAACAGCTTAGGTTTCACTCTGCTACGCCTGTAACAGAGTGGAAATGAGTAAAGTCGATGTAGCGATCGCCTCCAGCGGTATCGCGGATAATATCCACCAAGCGATAGTTCCACAAAATATCTTCTGCATTAAACAAATGCCTAGCGTGAACCGCCTGCGCCACGGTCTCGTCAATGCCGCCTAAAGAAACAACAATCTGAGCACGTAGCTGAACTAACGATTCAGGCGTCTGTCCTTGCAGGGGACTGGTGGCATTAATCGGGTGAATAGCCATCCATGTCAATGAAAAATCGGGCGTTTGTGCGCGCAGCAATGTCAGTGGATATAGCCGACGAATGAACTGACCTTCTAAGCTCACTTCATCTCGTAGTAAATACACTCTCATTTGTGCCTCAACGATCTGATTTCCTCGTTGATTGGCGACCCGAAACATCAGCGCAGGTGAGCCATTATAGGGGGCCACCACAGCTACTCGGCTAAACATAATCCGCGCAGTGGAGCGAGAAAATCTGGCGAAAGCAAGCCCGGTTACAATCGCCACTCCGATTAGCCCAATCAACACCTCGACTGCAACTACCGTATTGGTAAACGGCGTATTGGGATACATTGTGCCGTAACCAATAGAGGCAAGGGTTTGAACGCTGAAAAAGAATGCGTCCCAGAAGGAATGAGGCCGCGCATTGACGATTCCATCTGCTCCACCGATTAAGTAAATCAGTGCGAAAAAGGTATTTAGGGCCGCATATAAACAGACAATGAGGGCCACAAACCCTGACCAGGGAATCGTCAGCAATAGGTGGTAGGGGTCGCGCCAATACTTGTACCAAATGCTGGAGTGGGGAAGGCGTACAATACCGTTAGAGGTGACGAGCTTCTGTCGCTGTTTCGGTTTTTGGTTTAAACCCACCAAGGTTTCTGGTTTGTTCTAGGATCTGTTTCAGTCCAGGGATAGAGCCAAATGGCGTCCTCTTTTACCGCGACATGAACAATCTTCAAGGGCAAAGGGGCTGGCCCTCTAACGACACTTCCATCTGGGTCGTAGAGAGAGCCGTGACAGGGACATTGGAATTGTTGATCTCTTGGATTCCAGGGAAAGGTGCAGCCTAAATGCGTGCAGTTATCAACAATTCCTCTATCGCTTAGAGTACCGTCTTCATTCACAGTCATGTAAGTGGGTTCTCCAGCCAGCCCAGCGACTAGGGCGCGCGAACCAGGTGGCTCTGTCAAAATTTGACTGGCCGGAATCGGATTACCCAATCTGTCTTTAGCTAAAATACCACCGCCTTCTGACACCTCTTTGGGCGGCACAAAGAATTTACCCACCGGGTAGAGTGCGCCACCTGCGGTGACAGCGACGGCTGCGCCAGTTAAAAAGTTGAGCAGTTGCCGTCTAGAGAGCGACGGAATATCGGGCGAGAGATTATCGGACGGAAGTGCTTGATCCATTGGTATAAAACCTCCTTAGTGTCGGCTAGAGCTGGCATCTCTTTGCCAGCTCAGCATATTGATTATGAAAGGTTGATCATGAAAGAGAATCTGTTGGGCGAGTATTAATTCCCAGCAGTTTATACAGTCCGCAAAAGCCGATAATGCCAGTGAGAAGCGCAATGGTACCCACCACATCTAGGGTGAGTCCTACATTAGAACCGGCATAGACAATCACACCCAAATACAGCAGTACACTCCCGGCAAGAATGCGAAGAAAGCGGTCTACAGTACCTACATTGCTAGACATAGCGTTAACCCTCCAAAGGTTAGATAGAATTGTGTTATGTGAAAATGGAAACAACTAAGCAGCCACGGCCATCGGCACAGCAGCAGGCAATCGCTCAATAACAGCCTGCATTTTTTCGCTGGCTTCGAGCGCGATCGCCTTCGCCTCTGGGCTGTGTACCATCAAGAACATCATCAGCGGATCGACCGCCGAGACTTCAACTCTGCCATCCTCATGTTCTTGCACAACAACATTGCAGGGATACAGTGCTCCGGCTTTGTCATCCTCTTGAATCATGCTGTAGGCAATTCCGGGGTGGCAGGCCCCAAGAATTTTGTAGTTGCGAAAATCCTTGCCTAGCTTCTTTTTGAAAGCAGCCTGAACGTCAATCTCAGTTAAGATGCCAAGCCCTTCTTGTTTCAGCGATTCTGTTACTTGGGTGATTGCCTCTTCAAACGAGACATCTACAACCTTACTAAAGTGATACATCTTTAATAGCTCCTAGTTGTGTAGAAGTTGTGTGTACGACTTGTATCGGAGAAAATCGAAACATCACAAATCTTTAAGCTAATTTGATTGTATAACCAGATAGTAATTAATAGGCGCAGTTTTGAATAAATCTCTCAAGATTAATATTTCATAGATTTTTCTCTATGAGAGCTTATTAACCGCATCCAATGGCCTAAGCAATCTGTATATTGCACGGCCAGAGCCTAATTGTGCCTGTTTCTGTGAGCTGTTTACATACGCCCTGCGGCTAGCATTTTTATTTTAATTGCTATATTACTATTTAGTAGTATTGTAAAAAGGAACGCTCAAATAGACTTGAAAGATAAGGGCGACTGCAATTCTTTCGCTGTAAAAACTGACAGTGCTTCCTCATACTTTCTGCAAATTGTTGAGCTAGAACGGTTGGATGCTCCAAGGAATGTTCTGGCTCTGAGCTAAAAGCTCACTCAACTCTATCCGCCGAATAGGAGATTTACGTTATGCAGACTATGTCCATCGATATTGGTATTGAAGAACAGGATCGTAAGGAGATTGCCCAAGGTCTTTCTAGATTACTGGCAGATACTTATACGCTGTACTTGAAGACTCATAATTTTCACTGGAATGTCACTGGCCCTATGTTTCGGACACTGCATCTGATGTTTGAAGAGCAGTATACCGAGCTGGCTTTGGCCGTGGATTTAATCGCTGAACGCATTAGATCTATAGGGTTTCCAGCCCCAGGCACCTATCATGAGTTTGCCAAGCTCTCTTCAATCAGCGAAGAAGTCGGTGTGCTGGACGCTGAAGACATGATCCGTAAGTTAGTGGAAGGCCAAGAAGCGGTTGTTCGTACTGCGCGATCGCTTTTTCAAACACTGGAGCGTACTCACGACGAACCGACCGCAGACTTACTCACCCAGCGTATGCAGGTGCATGAAAAAACAGCGTGGATGCTGAGAAGTTTGTTGGAAGAGTAGTGCCGAGCAAACACTATTTTGGTTTGGCTGGTGAGTTTTCAGAAGAAATACGAATGTTTCAGTGTGCAAGCCGCTAAAATTCAAGGCTTGTTAGCTGACTTTAATAATAGAAAGGAGCTTTCATAAATCTCATGGCAAATATTGTTGTCGTTGGAGCAGGACTCGCCGGACTTCCGGCAGCCTATGAGTTGCGCTACCTGCTACCCAAAGAGCATACGGTCACGCTAGTTTCTAGCGAGCCAAATTTCACTTTTATTCCCGGACTGGTTCAAGTCGCGCTCAATCTTAAGCCGCTATCGCATGTTCAATTAGACTTAGCGCGGCTGGCAAAGCGTCATCACCTTAACTGGATGCCCGGTAAAGTGGTCAAGCTCGATCCGAAAACGCGATGTTTGACTGTCGTAGGAGAGCCCGTTGAAGGCGAGGCGGGAACTGACACCGAGATTGAATATGACTATTTAGCGATCGCCACGGGTGCATCTCTTGCCCTAGATCTCGTTCCAGGGCTTGGCCCGCACGGTGGCTACACTCACTCTATCTGTACGCCAGACCATGCCCTCACTGCCCGCCAAGCCTGGGTAGGCTTCCTCGAAAATCCTGGGCCGATTGTAATCGGCGCTGCACCGGGTGCAGGGTGCTTTGGCCCTGCATACGAATTTGCACTCATGGCCGACCATGAGTTGCGTCGCAAGGGACTGCGCGATCAGGTTTCTATTACCTATCTCACACCCGAACCTTATGTAGGTCATTTGGGCGTCTCTAACGTGAAACACGCTCGCAGACTCACAGCTGAGTTGATGCAGGAGAGAGATATCACTGTTGTTGAAAATGTGGCCATTACCACCGTTGACGAGCAGGCGGTGCATTTAAGAGATGGACGAATCTACCCGTTCAAATACTCGATGATTTTACCGGCCTTTCGGGGTGCGGGCTTTATCAGAGAAGTGCCCGGACTAGGCGATGAAAAAGGGTTTATTCCCATCTTGCCGACCCAGCGCCATCCTGACTTTCCTGAAATTTATGCAGCGGGTGTGAGTACCCAAATGGCCCAGCCCGATCAGACTCAGGTGCCCATTGGGTTGCCTAAAAGTGGACAAATGGCCGAAGCGATGGCCACGGCTGTTGCTCACAATATTGCTGTGGAGCTAGGCGTAATTAAAGATTCGCTGAAAGTCCCTACGCTGGAGGCGCTTTGCTTCGCAGAATTTGGCGAGACTGGCATTGCCTACATTGCCGCGCCTGTGCTAGCCGATCTTAAAACAGGAAAGCGAAAACGTTCCTATGCCGTCAGGGGGCCATGGGTTGTGTGGGTAAAAGCAGCCTTTGAAGAGTACTTCATGGTCAAGATGCGTACAGGGGTCGGCCTGCCGTGGTTCGAGAAGCTAGGGCTAAGAACGTTGTTCGGGCTAAAGATGCTGAAGTCTTTGTCCGAACCCTTATCGGTGACGTTGCCCAATAGGGCCTCAGTAGATCAAGAGAAAATCACTGTTGATACAACCCACGGATAGAGGCGGTCGATCGTGAAAACACCCTCTGATCAAACATCTATGAATTCAGTGGTAGATAATTCACTGTTGATAGCTCCTGTTTTTGACGCGCAACACTTTGAGCGAGTGGCTGAGCGGTTCAAGTTGCTAGGTGACGCTAGTCGCTTGCGAATTATCTCTGCGATTTGTCAACAGGAGCGGAGCGTGACTGAAATATGCGATCGCACTCATCTGAACCAGCCCAATGTTTCTAAGCATTTAAAGACTCTCAAACAGGCAGGTGTTGTTGCCTGCCGCCGCGTAGGGCTCTGTCGGTACTATCGAGTGACTGACAAAGATTTTTGTTCAACTTGCATCAAGTCGCTATTGTTATCTCTTTAGAAAAGAAACCTCATTATGTTCAACACACTGTTTAATTTATTGCCAAGACAGCTATCTACAAAGCTATTTCAACCTCTGATGGGCATTGCGATAGTACTGCTCATGACTGTGAGCTGGCCTACGAACGCCGCCGCGCAGCCAAGTTTAGCTCAACCAAACTCAACTATCCCGGTTGAACAACTCGCCAAGGCCGTAGGAGAAATTGAAAACTTAGATGCGCTCCGCTCAGGCTTGGCCTCTACGCTAGAAGGTGCGACAGAACCGCCAACGATGGAGACGATGAAAGAAGTTTGCAAGCCAGTCGGAATGCAGGCCCAAACGCTCAGTAAAGAGAACGGCTGGCAGGTAAAACAGATCGCCAATAAATACCGAAACCCAGCACACAAGCCAGATAACCTCCACTCTAAAATGGCCTTGGCTAAGTTTAAACAAACGCCCGAGCTTATGGGCTTTTGGGATCGCGAAACGCTAGACAATCAAGCGGGCACTCGCTACTACCGGCGGATTAATGTTGAAGCGAGCTGTCTAGCTTGTCATGGCCAAAAAGACAATCGACCTCAGTTTGTAAAAGACAACTATTCACAAGATTTAGCCTTCGACTTTAACGTAGGTGATCTGCGCGGCATGTATGCCGTTTTTATTCCCGACGATGTTCAAGAAGCTGTTCAATCAGCGCTGACTGAATAAAGGAGTTTATGTCATGTGGAAAAATGCACGTCAGCTTATTTTGAGGGTTGTCATTTGCGGCATCGTTGTAATCCTCTGTCTAGGCGGTGTAGAAGCACTCTCAGCTTTGCCCGCGACAGCCGCTATCAGGCAGTTAGAAGAAGCCCCTGGACAAGTTGTCTATCAGTCTCGTCAGACGCTACAGGATCAACATGGTAACAGTTGGCAGGCTATTGCCTTTAAACGCATTCGTCCAGGTAAAGATCCCGTTCTTTTTCTTCGGTTAGTCGCTTTTCCAGGTATTGCTAGTATCGACCGATCTCATCCGCTGGTACTCACTAACTCTCTTGGCAATGTGCTAACAGCGGATGACGCATCGGCAAGAATTTTCACTGATGAAGCCTCGCCGGAACCCAACGTTGGCCAGTACGACCTAGCGCCAATTATCTCTGAGCTTCAACCGATCCTACCCCTAAAACTCAGTTTACCTACAACTCAATCTGAACCTGTAGAAATACTGGTGCCATCATCTTTAGTAGAAGAGTGGAAAACGCTATAACAGGACTATTTAGACCATGAAGAAAAAACACTGTAATCACCGTCAACGAAGACAAGGTAACCAACATCAACGAAGACCAGCAGGAGCAGTTTCGATTGCAGCCACTATGCCAACCAGCGCCAACGAGACACCTAATGAGAGAACCCAGCAAGCCATGACCGAGGCTATCAATGACGAATATCGGGCTAGGGCATTCTATCAGGCAGTCATTGAAAAATTTGGTGCGGTGCGGCCTTTTAGTAACATTGTTCAAGCAGAAGATCGCCATGTTCAACGGTGGCAGTCACTGTTTAATCAGTACGGCTTACCCATTCCTGAAGACACTTTTGCAGGCAATGTAGAAGCGCCTGAAACCCTCGCAGCTGCTTGCGAAATGGGTATTGAAGCTGAAATCGCCGACGCTCAAATGTACGAAAGATTCTTGACCTTTGTTGAAGAGCCTGACTTGAGAGCGACCTTTACTCAATTACAGCAGGTTTCACAAAACAATCATAAAGTCGCTTTTGAACGCTGTGCTCGTCGGCTGTCTTCAGGCCGTCAGCAAGGTCAGCACCATGGTCAGCACCATGGACATGGTCAAGGCAGTCAAGGCAACCGCCGAAATAGGAGACACCAATTATTATGACGCCTGTTTCCGATTTTGATCCTGTGTATGGCCCCGTCACTTCATGGCGGTATGGGCGATCGCTCGGCATCGATCCGATTGGCCCAATCTCCACTTGTCCTTTCAACTGCGTGTACTGTCAGCTAGGTAACATTCAGCGTCAAACCATCCAACGTCAGGTGTTTGTTAGCACCGACCATATTCAGCGATCGCTAAAACGCATCGATCCGGCAACTGTTGATGTTGTCACACTCAGTGGCAGTGGAGAACCCACGCTGGCCCTAAACTTAGCAGACATCATTGCTTGCGCAAAAGCGCAGATCAATCGCCCCGTTGTTATACTAACCAACGGCACTTTGTTAGGAGATAGATCGGTTCGTTCTGCACTGCAATCAGCCGATCGGGTAGCGGTGAAACTCGATGCCCGATCCGATCAGATGTTGCAGGGTGTTAATCGACCCGTAGCAGGACTGACGTGGGACACCATCTTTGCGGGTATCAGAGACTTTTCGGAAGGCTATCGAGGGGAGCTGGCGCTACAAACGATGCTGCTATCGCCATGGGATGCGCCTAAGCGCGAGCAATACATCAAACTGGTGCAACAACTCATGCCCGACGAAGTGCAGCTCAATACGCCTTCTCGCCCGAGAGCCCGCATTCGACAGCTAGCCGCCAGAGGCAACCAAACTCTTGAATTAGAGCCTTCTCACCTGCAATCACTCAAATGCGTGAGTACAGAAACGCTCAAAGCCTTCGCTACCGAAATTGAAACCTATTCAGGCATTTCAACCCGTTACCCTTGCTTTAAGCATTAACAGTCACGCTTGGCCACTTATGATCTGATTAAAATTCTCCCTGCCAAGATAGTAGAAGATCCGATAGCAAAATATTCAACAACAGAAAGCTCAAAGACATGGGTATAGATGCCAAAACACTGCAATCAAAATACAACGCGGGTGAGCGCGATTTTTCGGCCCTAACGCTCCTCGAAATTGAGCTGATTGGGCTAAACTTTTGTGGTGCCAACTTTAGCGGATCTGACTTACGACAGTCACGCTTGGGACGAACTCATTTTTCGGGTGCTAATTTTGAGAAAAGCAATTTGAGTGAATCTCTCCTGTGGGGAAGTGACCTACACGCAGCCAGCTTAAAAGATGCCCAGCTTCGCGAAGCTGACCTCAGTGGGGCTATTTTAACCGGCGCGAACTTGTCTCATGCGAATCTCGTTAAAGCCAGCCTATGTGGGGCTAATTTGGCCCAGGCCAATCTCTCTGGTGCTTTGCTGTGCGACGCTGATTTGCGCTCAACAAGCGATCAGCGGACTGATTTGGGTCAGGCAAATTTAAGCCATGCCGACCTCAGCTACGCGCATCTCAACGGGGCTATTTTATGCAATGCCAATCTCTCTTATGCCAAGCTGTGCCGAGCCAACTTTAAAAAAGACGTTCACCCTGGCGGCTTCCCGACCCTGCTCAGCGGCGCGAACTTGCAAGGCGCGGATCTCAGCTATGCCGACCTAACTGGCGTGGACTTGAGCGAGGTCGATCTTAGGGGTGCCGACCTAACCGGAACGCTTTTAGATCCATAACGTGACTAACAAACAGCGGACTTTTTAGACTCATTTCTGAAGTCGCAAACCGAAAAATCATTTAATAGCTGTATAGTTATATAATGTTTATAGAATTACAATAAGGCTTTTCTGGCCTATTCAACTGCTGGCCTGTCACAACAGTCTCAGCTTATCCGATTACGAACTCCAACAAACCTTGCTAATCATTGACTCCAAGGTATTTATAATGTCTTACCAACTAGCCTCAGCCCTACGAGAAGGCACAAAACGCTCCCATACCTTAGCCGAAAACACAGCCTTTATGAAGTGTTTCCTCAAAGGTATTCTCGAGAGAGAACCGCTCCGTCAGCTGATCGCAAATTTATATTTTGTCTACAGCACTCTAGAAGAAGACATCCGCTCACGTCAGCAAGATCCCATCGTTGGCCCGCTCTACTTTCCAATCCTAGAGCGCACCGCCCAGTTAGAGAAAGACCTCGCCTTTCATTATGGAGAGAACTGGCGTAATCAGGTCAGAACCTCTCCTGAAGGGAGTCGCTACGTGGGGCGCATCTGCGAGGTGGCAAACCACGATCCTGCCTTGCTGGTTGCCCATGCTTATGTCCGGTATATGGGAGATCTCTCTGGCGGACAGGCCCTGAAAAATATTATCCGCTCAGCTTTGGATCTACCCGCAGGCGAAGGTACCGCATTCTACGAATTTGAAGGTATTCCCACCGTAGAAGTGCGACGAGCTATTAAAGGGCGATATCGCGATGCCCTAAACGCACTACCGATTGACGCAGCTATGGCCCAAAAAATTATTGACGAAGCGAATCTTGCCTTCGAGCTGAATCGCAATGTGATGCATGAACTAGAACCGCTTGTAAAAGAGGCTGTTGGCGAGCACGTCTTCGATTTAATTACCCGTCAAGACAAGCCCGGCAGCACAGACCGCCGCCAGGGAGCAACCTCCATCGAACTCATTGCCGCAGAAGAAGTATGAAATCGCCCATAAAACCACTTGTGTCCCCCTTAGCCCAAACGGTCGAATTTGACGCTGATTTGATCACCCAATACAACCGCCCCTTACCTCGCTACACCAGCTACCCACCCGCGACCGAACTCACTGAAACCTTTGATCCGGTAGAGTTTAATCTCGCCTTGGCGACTGGCAACTACCAACAAACTCCCATCTCCCTTTATTGTCATCTCCCCTTTTGCAACAGTGCCTGCTACTTTTGTGGTTGCAACACTATCATCACCCAAAACAAAGCTGTGGTAGATCCTTACCTTGCTGCCTTAATAGGAAATATTGAACAAGTTGCTGCCCTAAGCGATCCTCAGCGTGTGGTTAACCAAATGCACTGGGGTGGTGGTACACCGAA
The DNA here is from genome assembly GCF_000155595.1 of Synechococcus sp. PCC 7335. NCBI lineage: Bacteria > Bacillati > Cyanobacteriota > Cyanophyceae > Synechococcales > Synechococcaceae > Synechococcus > Synechococcus sp. PCC 7335. The sequence goes on from NZ_DS989905.1 coordinate 716,452, forward strand.
CTATCTCAGTCTAGAGCAGGCCCATCGGCTGATGCAGAAACTGAAGAAGCGCTTCTCATTTGCCGATGATGCTGAAATCTCGATTGAGGTCAGTCCTCGCTATTTAACCCGAGATTACGTGTTGGGTTTGCGACTGCTCGGCTTTAATCGTATTAGCTTTGGCATTCAAGACTTTAATCCTCAGGTACAGACCGCTATTAATCGCCCTCAGTCGGAAGAAATGCTCTTTCAGGTGATGAGCTGGATACGAGAAGCGCGCTTTCAAAGTGTCAATGTCGATTTCATCTATGGTCTGCCCTATCAAACCCTAGAGACGTTTCACAATACGATCCGCAAAACGTTGATGCTAAATCCAGATCGTATTGCTATCTTTAACTTTGCTTATCTGCCTCATTTGCTGCCGATCCAACGCAAACACATCGATGAGCGGACGCTGCCTGCCGCTGCTGAAAAACTGGATATTTTGCACATGAGTATTGATGAGCTAACCGCCGGGGGCTATCAGTTTATTGGGATGGATCATTTTGCTAAGCCTAATGATGAACTTACGCTGGCGCAAAATGAAGGTAGGCTTCATCGCAATTTTCAGGGGTACACCACTCAGCCAGAGGCAGACCTGTTTGCCTTTGGCATGACGGCTATTAGTATGGCTCAGCATATTTATACTCAAAATCACAAGCAACTAAAAGACTTTTCCGCATCGATTTCAGCGAACACGCTCCCTCTGAAGCGAGGACTGGTACTGAGTCACGACGATAGGTTAAGACGGGCGGTAATTATGGAACTCATGTGTCAATTTGAGCTGTCAAAATCCGCCCTTGAGGAAAAATATCATCTCAGTTTTGATCAGGACTTTGACGACTACTTTGCCCACGAACGACAGGATTTAGAAGCGTTATCCACCGATGGGCTTGTGAGTCTCACCCCGAATCATATTCAGGTAACACCCTCCGGGCGATTGTTGATTCGCAATATTGCAGCGGTCTTTGACGTGTACTTGCGAGATCGCTCAGTCTCTCGCCCCAAAACTTTCAAAAATCGTCAATTCTCCCAATCTGTTTAATTCAACAGACGCTTTGAGTGAACAAAAACAATCCATGAGTTATTTGGAAATTCAATTAAGGCCTATCCAATTCTATGATTTCAAGCATGCTCAACAAATCCTCTGCCACTATCTAAATGAAACCGGTCAGTTCCAAATCATTCGGATCGTCAATATCCCCAATCTTTTCTTTGAACGCGCTATACCTCCCCATCAATCTCTTCTCTTTGAGACACCCTCCGAGGCTGAGCTAGAAATTTATACCGGTTACGTGCCGGGTGCCCTTCTTTCTCGCCGACTCCCGTGCAAATCCCTAGCGTGCAATAAGTGTTTACACTGAGTTAGTCGAATGAACCCAATTAACCGACCATAAAAGACACTTATTGCGCTAACTATTGATTCGTCCACCATTCCAATAAAACAGCTCTGCATTGTAAGCAGGTGAGTTGTTCTCGCAGCTTTTGGACGCCTGATTGAGTCGCAGGAATTCGTTGATCAATGAGCGCCGAGTCAATCTCGGCAAATGAGTCGAGCATGGCAACAAACCCGTAGAGGTGTTGATTTGAGAAAGCGCTGTTGACCGGCCACCCCACTGAATTAAGCGGGATTAAGTGTGACATTGTTGTGGGTTCTATGCCGAGTTCTCGCTGCAAAATACTTGGGATAACCGTTCTAGGGGAATGGTTGTCAGGGACACGTCCGCCGGGGAAATCCCAAGTCGCTTTGCCGATGCCAGGCCGATAAACGGGCATTGGTAACAGGATGTGCTGCCGATGAATAGGCAAAACAACGACCGAATCAGCTTTTTCTATGTGCCAGTACTGCAACGCTTGTTCTTTATCGTCTGTTATGTATTCACCTATTAACCTCAGCCACGGTGTGTGCAAGTCTACAAAGCGATGCTGAATTATCCAGTCAGAGGGGTTCATAAGTTTTAGGAAGGCTCAAAGAAGAGAGATGTTGAAATGTATCATCTCTAAGCGTTATATAACTAAATGCCGATATAATTGTATTTATTGCAAAGATCAATATTCAGGATGAGACAATTTATTAAGCAATAGGAGTAACGTGACATGACAACGAAGAAACTTCTCGCTCAAGCGCTGCATACAGGCGATATTTCGATTATGAGCAATGTTACCAGCATCACTGCTACAGGCGATAAAGTTGCTCGAATAGAAGGGAGTGTGAGAGATGGTGTCCAAAGTCCGGCGGCTGTGCATGTGGATTTTGACGTGAAGCAGCCTAGCCATCTTAAAGCTGTTCTTGAAGAGACGCGATCATTGGGCCTCATTCTACAACCAGACGATGCTGTAGAACTAGGCGTGCTGCTCACCGCTCTGGGCATGAAGAACAAAGAATCTCAAGCTGTGGCAGCAATCACAGAGCACCTATCAGCGCTATTAGCCGAGCGCTAAATAGAACAAAATAACAAGACTGAAAGTCATTGACTTTTGGTTATTATATCGCTATATAGTAGTTTAATGATATTAACCGCTATATTCGAAAGGCGCATGACCACGACTCCCACTTCCCCCTCCCAGACAGTGCCCAACTCCCCTCTTAATTGGATCGCTGTCTTCTTTTTCAGCCTAGTTCATCTTATTGCACTGCTCTCGCCATGGTTCTTCTCATGGCCTGCGCTGGGCATTGCGTTGTTCTTGCATTGGTTTTTTGGCAGTATTGGCATTTGCCTGGGATATCACCGTTTGCTCAGCCATCGCAGTTTTCAAGTTCCCAAATGGTTAGAGTATGCGATCGCCTTCATTGGCGCGTTAGCCTTGCAGGGTGGCCCTATCTTTTGGGTCGCAGGCCATCGCCTACACCATGCCCATACCGAAGATGAACAAGAAGATCCCTATTCTGCCAAGCGAGGCTTTTGGTGGAGCCACATGCTGTGGATGGTATATCCCGACGACAAGTTTTTTGACTATACCCAATACCATCGCTATGCCCGTGACTTAGCCAAAGATCCCTTCTATCGCTGGCTCAATCGCTACTTCATCTTTTTACAAATTCCCCTTGGGCTAGTCCTGTATGCTTTGGGTGGTTGGTCTTTTGTTATTTACGGCATTTTCCTGCGAACAGTGCTTCTTTGGCACAGTACTTGGTTCATTAACTCTGTTACCCACATGTGGGGATATCGTACCTTTGAGAGTAAAGACAATTCTCGAAACCTCTGGTGGGCCGCTATTGTTACCTACGGAGAAGGCTGGCATAACAACCACCATGCCTACCCCAATGTGGCTCGTGCTGGATGGCGATGGTGGGAAATTGATGTTACTTGGTGGAGTATCTGGCTGCTCAAATCACTGGGTCTAGCTCACAAAGTAGTCAAAATTCCAGCTCATATCAAATCCTCTGTGAAATAACTTTTTATCAGGAGAATTCCGGTGAATACTGTGGATAAGGGTTTTGAAGATACATCTGTCACTCAAATTGCCTCTTTTAGTAGGAACGTCATCATGAAAGTTGAACAGGCATTAGAGCAACTTGCCGACATACCACCCAATCATCTGAATATTATGGGTTATATTCACCGATCAGAGGTGAATGGCCCAGGACGTCGCGCCGTCGTCTGGTTACAAGGTTGCTTAAGAGAATGTCCAAGTTGTTTTAATCCAGCGTCCTGGTCTTTTGAAGAAAACCAAATACTCTCTATCGATGAACTGGTGAAATGGGTTCTCGATGAACCTGAGAATGAAGGCATTACCTTCTCTGGAGGCGAACCCTTTTGGCAGGCCACAGCCCTAGCCGCAGTTTCTCGTCAGCTTAAGGCGCACGGGCTAAATGTGATGTCTTTTAGCGGCTTTACTCTAGAAGAACTGAAAAAAGAATCTGCCCCTACGGATTCTCAGGCTCTATTAGATCAGCTCGATATTTTGATTGATGGGCCTTACATTGACTCTTTAGCCGTTCATGAACCGAGCTCACCTGTATCCTCTCGTAATCAACGGGTGCATGTATTTAACCCAGCATTAGCAGATCGCATAACCTGGGCTAGCGACCAAGTAGAAGTGCATGTGTTCAAAGATGGAAGCCGACTCGTTACAGGCTATCGCAGTCACCAGTTCGAGTAGCGTGTACGCAGTTATAGCAGTGGTAATTACACTACCTCAAGCCTAGATTCTTATATGGTAATATAGTTGAGACTGAGGGATCTAATTTATCTTTCTGAGAAAAGTACCCCATGCCACGAAAAGCTACCCTAAAACGTAAGCACACTAACTCTAAATCGACAGACTCAAAAGTGGCTCAGCTTTCACTAGAGTCCTTAGAATTGGTTGCAAACTTCTTCAAGGTTCTGTCTGAACCTAGTCGATTGCAAATTGTCTGTGTTCTAAAGTCAGGTCCTCACAACGTGACTGAAATAATCGAGGAAACAGGACTTGGACAAGCAAACGTATCGAAGCATTTAAAGCTACTGGCTCAAGCTGGCATTGTTTCACGGGAACCACGCGGCGTCTCAGCGTATTATCAAATTGCGAATCAGTCTTTTTTTCAGCTTTGTGAAATTGTCTGCGAAACGCTTTCTATCCAGCTCAATGAGCAAAACAAACAAATCGAAGAGCTAGCAGCCGCTTCTCCGAGCAGTTAAAGCGCAAACGCTCAGTAAAAAAGTAATGTGTCCCGATGACATGGTTGAGGCATTATATTACTATATAGTTGTATAAATATTTTAGGAGGAGGCAAGTTTTTTGAGTCTTAGTATTCGCAACATTAGCGATCTCATCAGTGTTGCAGGGCAGCCCGACCCTAACCAGTTTGAGTCTTTGGCCTCGCAAGGGTTTCGCTCAGTCATAAATCTACGTCCTTACGCCGAACCTGGAGCTACCGCTGAAGATCAGCATCGGATAGAGTCTTTGGGCTTACCCTACGTTCACTTGCCAATAACATACTCGGAGATAACACCTTCAGTGATTGACTCAGCGGTTCAGCAGGTGCATAGCCTTCCTAAACCGCTGTTAATCTACTGTAAAAGCTCCTTGCGGGCGATCTTACTTTCTCTCTTTTACGAGATAACGTACCAGTATCAAACGTCAAGGGCATCGGCGGCCAAATGACAGAGGTTGTCGTGTTAGCTGACATTTAAGAGAGACTAACCAGCCTCACCGTAAGACTGGTGATGTAAGGCGACAGTCAGCGATCTAAATGACAGAGCGCGATCTCAATGACAGTCCGCGATTCTCCGTAGGAGAGGCTTCGCCAACGTTTTTAGAAACCGGAATATACACGTGGCTTTTGGTGGGCTAAGGGGTTTGAGTAGTAATGGATGCTGTTGGCGAAGTCGAAGTGCGGTGTCCGTGTCAGAATCGAGCTATCACTTCCGTACTCTATGCTGAAGCGCTGAGAGGAATGGGTTTATGTTGAAAGTTCAGCCTGCTGGTTTAGTACCTACCGAGACCGCTCGCATCGCTCGCCAAATTTTGCCTAACGGTAACCGCTATCTGACGCTACGAGACGAACTGGGTTCAATCTATAGCGATCGCAATTTCTCATCACTCTTTCCAACGCACGGCCAACCAGCCCAGTGCCCTTGGCGGCTAGCTCTCGTCTCTGTGATGCAGTTTGCAGAAGACTTGTCGGATCGGCAAGCTGCCGAAGCGGTCAAGACACGAATTGACTGGAAGTACGCGCTTGGCCTGAAGCTCGCCAACCCTGGCTTTGACTTCTCAGTACTCAGCGAGTTTCGCACTCGTTTACTGAGCGGCGGCCAAGAAGAGCAGATACTCGATCTTTTGCTAGAACGTCTTAGAGAAAAGGGCTGGCTAAAAGCAGGCGAAAAACAAAGAACAGACTCCACCCATGTTCTGGCCGCTATCCGCACGCTGAACCGACTAGAGGGGGTGGGTGAAACGCTGCGAGCAACACTCAACGACTTATCAACTGTTGCTCCTGATTGGTTGCAAGCGTGGATACCCAGTGAGTGGTTTGACCGCTACAGCCGCGCTATCGAAGAGTATCGTTTGCCAAAAGGTATTCCAGCTCGCCAAACCTATGCTGAGACAGTTGGACGCGACGGCATACAATTGCTGAACGTCATCTACGAAGAGGGTCCTGATTGGCTCAGGCAAGTTCCGTCCGTAGAAGTTTTGAGACAGACATGGGTTCACCAGTACTTCGTTGATGCAGGTAAAGTACGACTGCGCTCCGCGAAAGATTTGCCCCCAGCAGGTCAGCGCTACGACTCGCCTTATGACCCGCAAGCTAGATACGGCAACAAACGCAGCACTACCTGGACAGGTTACAAAGTCCATCTGACAGAAACTTGCGATAAGAAGAGCGTGCATCTAATCACTCATGTTGAAACGACACAAGGACATCTTTCAGATACTGACCAGACTCAACCTATTCACGAAGCTTTGAGTCGTAAAGCGCTTTCGCCTAAAGAACACATAGTAGACGCAGGATATGTAGACGGTTCGCTTTTAGTTGAAAGTCTTGAAGCTTTCGATACTAAGCTCGTTGGTCCAGTACGACCCGATGTAAGCTGGCAGGGGAAAGTTAATAACGGCTATGATTTGAGCCACTTTCAGATCAACTGGAAGCAACGGCAGATGGTCTGTCCGGAAGGAAAGAAAAGCATTGGCTGGACGCCTGCTAAAGACGCTTGGAACAACGATACAATTCGGGTCAAGTTCTCCCGCACAGATTGCCGTCTTTGCCCAAACCGGGGCTTGTGCACGAAGCGGAAAACAGAACCAAGGTCAGTCACACTACGACCTCACGCTGTACATAAAGCTATTCAAGCCAATAGGCGATTGCAGTCAACCAAGACGTGGAAGAAACGCTACAACGTCAGAGCGGGAATTGAAGGGACGCTCTCGCAAGGCGTCCGCGTCTTTGGTATGAGACAGACACGCTACATCGGGTTGGCCAAAACACACTTACAACATCTGCTAACAGCAGCGGCGATGAACATCGTGCGAATAGCGCGATGGCTTGACGGCGTTCCGCATGCAAAAACCCGAACTTCGCGATTCGCTGCGCTCAGGCCATGTGCTTAAGTTTCTGTTTCGACTTCGCCAACAGCATCCATTACTACTCGAACCCCGTTAGCTATTGACATCTGATACTTGCAGAAGCCTTGAGTAGAATTCAACCAGCCTGGCGTAAAGTAGGTACTATTCAATGCAGATTCGACCAGCTCAGCCATCCGATTGTAATCAGTTGATTCGATTGCTACTTGAGTTAGGCTATAGAACTACGGAAGACATTTTCAGAGAGCAATCGACCGTCTATGACAAATCTGATTTTTGTAGACTTCTTGTTGCAGAATCAGACGAGAACAAAATTTCAGGACTTATCGCGGGAAGTCTCATTCCCCTCATGCATCAATCAGGAAGCTTGGGCCGGATAACGGTGTTCGTTGTTGGATTAGAATTTCGAGAGCACGGCGTTGGAACAGCGCTTCTATCTTCTTTGGAAAAGTGGTTCAAAGAAAATAACTGTTTACGAATTGAAGTTACTAGCGGCGACCATCGAGAAGCAGCCCACCGTTTTTATGAGGCAAGAGGATACATCCAAGATGAACGGAGATTCATAAAATCGAATGTCAGCTAGCAGAACATAAACTCGGTTTGTATAATCACGGAATAACTATTTTCTCGTATCCCCGATGTCTCGTATTGCATACCTTTTGAGGCCCTGTGAAAAGTGTGTCTCAAATCATGTCTCAATATTACCTTCTTGAAACGTCAAAGAGATCATGAGACGCGCCGTCATGTGGAGTTGAGAGCGGCGGCTGGTACGTTTTGAGAAACACGTAGATATTTCAATCCGTCTGCACCTTCGTTGCTCTATGCTGTTGTTGCTACAGGACGACTCATTACATAAACTGCATGAGTTTTATTACCAAACTGTTGAGGTTCCATTTTTTTGACAACCTCAAATCCCAAGCTTTTCCAGAACTGTAATCCTAGCTTGTTAGCCTCAACCACAGACAATGATACTTGCTTGATTTCCTGTGCTGTTACCCAGGTTTCAAACGCCTGATAAAGCTCTGAACCCAATCCTTTACCTCGTTGCTCGGGACTCAGCATCATCAACCCCAGCCACCATGTTTGATTGTCCGGATAGTGTCGAATCGACTCGATCATCCCAATCAAGTCGTTCTTATCAAATAAACCAAAAATATATTTGTCTTGAGTCGTTTTTCCATCTGGCAGAGCCTCAAATTCGTCACGCGCTGCTGTTGATGGGGGCGATTGACCATCAGTTAAAAGAGCAAACTCCGTGCATTGTTCGTAAAGGCTTTGTAGCATTGTCGCGTCCTCTGGGCTGAGGAGCTTTACTGAGTACCCAGGAAGACTCAATGTAAGACCTGCTAATTTATTCATGATCGTTTCGTGCTACTCGCTTTCTCGCTTCCCGTTCACGTTGTATTTCAGATAAGACATCACGTGGATGAATGCTTCTAGCCTCTAATGCTAAGACTGATGATATTTTCGCTTCGTTCGTCCAGTAGGAAGACCCTGATGGATTTCTGAGAAGAAATTTCAGGTCAATTAAGCAACGCCTTACTGTGACATGATCTAATCCAGTTGGGTCGGTAAATCCTCTAAGCCAATTTACAAGATGGTCATTGACCTCCTGCTCAGAATATTGTTGCTTCGCGCTAAAACTCGATGCTGCTGATGCCATGAGCAACTCTGTATCAGAAAACTTCTTAGGCAATCGGTTGAGAAGTCCGCCATTTAGTAACCTCGACAGCATCTTCTTCACCTGATCTCTTCCAATCACGAATTTCTCTCCCCTCTAGTCTTACTCAGACTTGTACATTTCCTTTCTTGCGGCATAACTATCTGTAAGGGATGGTGCAAGCGTGGCTGTCAGGAAGTGCAATAAGGACTAGGTCAAAGCCTGAAACGTCGAGGACTCGTTAAAAATTTAGCTAAAATCTAGCTTGTCTCTAAAAAACAAGTACAAATAGACTAATCTAAAACCCTTGTGTATCAATGCTTTCGAGCTTATTGCACTTGGTAACACCTACGCTTGCACCAGGCCTACTACCTGATTGGCTGACAAAAGATGCAATAGCCAGGTTGAATCGCTGTCATACAGGGACTTGAGAGCCGCAAAGGTTGCGAGGGGGAGCCAGCGTTCTAAGATTTAGATGCAACTCAAAACCAAAGGAACGCTGTGAAAAAAACTCCCGCCTCTACGATGCCTTGAAAGCCTGGCTGGGTCAAGATTGCCCCTGGGCACATCTATCGCATCTAACGACCTGCTGTTGGATGGTGTTTGCGCTGATTCAAACCGGCAGCGTCAGCCTGACAAAGTGGACAACCTACTTGCCCTGTCGCGGTCTCTACGCCCAGAGTAAACAAAGACGGGTGCGTCGCTGGTTAGGCAATAGCCGCATCAACATCCACCGATTGTACAAACCGCTGATTCAAGCGGCCTTGGCGACCTGGGAAGCCGAGTGCCTTTATCTTTGTTTAGACACCTCGCTGTTTTGGGAGCAGTACTGCTTAATTCGGCTAGCCGTGGTGTATCGAGGCCGCTCCATTCCTCTGGCTTGGCGAGTTCTAGAACACAACAGTGCCTCTGTTGCGTTTGAAGCCTATGAAGAACTGCTCAGGCAGTCTACGCAATACTTGCCTTCAAACGCAAACATGATTCTGTTGGCCGACCGAGGCTTTGTGCATACCCGTGCGATGACGCTGATAAAACAACTCGGCTGGCACTACCGCATCCGTATCAAAAGTGACACCTGGATTTGGCGACCCGGTTCCGGCTGGTGTCAACCTAAATCGTTTCACCTAGAACGAGGTCGGGCACTATGTTTCCACCACATCAGACTCCATCGTCACGAACAGTACGGCCCAGTGCATGTCATCATCGGGCGCAACAACATCAATGGTGAACTTTGGGCCGTCGTCAGCGACCAGCCCACTAGCCCGCAAACCTTTATGGAATATGCCTTGCGCTTCGATATCGAGGAAGGATTTTTAGACGACCAGTCCGCCGGTTGGAATCTACAACGCTCTGAGATTCGAGGCCTCACTGACCTCTCTCGCTTATGGTTTATTCTGGCAGTAGCCACGCTTTACGTCACGGCTCAAGGCGTAGCGGTTGTGCAATCAGGCCGTAGGCGATGGATTGACACACACTGGGATAGAGGCAACAGCTACTTTCGCATCGGATTGGAGTGGACTAAGGCGGCTCTGCTCAACGGTTGGCAGGTGATTAAACAGGCTTGTTTTACCTCTCACATTGATCCGCAACCGGCGATGGCTTCTAGGCCACAACACAACAAGAAGTCCGGGCGCTTGCTCGATTTCAGCGTGATTACCGTTAAGTTTGTTCCTGATTAAACTTTTGTCAGCCAATCAGGATAATGAGACTGTCAAAAACTGTATTTGCTGGCAGCTTTCTATTGATGCAACATCTTCGATATACACTGCGCCAGCAAAATATGACAAAGCAAAAATCGGCTGTGATTGCACTATTTGTCTGCATGTTCAAAAAGGTCTAGATAATGAGACTGTCAAAAACTGTATTTGCTGGCAGCTTTCTATTGATGCAACATCTTCGATATACACTGCGCCAGCAAAATATGACAAAGCAAAAATCGGCTGTGATTGCACTATTTTGCCCGTCAGTTAGTACTTTCTCTGAGAAGCCGATTTCTGATGGCTGTGAGTCTTTAACCGCAGTGCTATTAGCCTATGGCTAAATTTTGCACAAGTCTGGGCCATACCCCGATTTGGCGAATAGTTGTTTGAGCAAGTAGCTGTGCTTGCACTACCTATGGTCTACAAATAACCCTAAAGGGTACCACTAAGCTCCTTTGGCGGAAGGTTAAATGAGGTTGTCTACTCAAAGACAGGCAAGCTTAATCTGAAGAACAAAACATGCCAGTGTTTAAGAAAGCAAAACGTAAAGAACGCCGTGAGAAACGTAAAGAACGCAGACAAGTCAGGGTTCAGAATGCTACTCGGATAGTAACAGACGCCGTTGATAAAGGCACTACTGTTGCCGAGAGTGTGTCATCTAATGGCGTGAGTTTGAAAAAACGCGAAGACCGCATCGTTCGGACTAGTGAAAGAGTTTTGATTATCTTCTCTGAATTTAATGAGTTCAAAGAAGATAAGAAGGTAATGGAAATGTTGTACGGTTTTGTAGAAAGACAAGGTGTCGCAGCCGCAACAGGAGTACTATCTCAGCTATATAGCCAAATCATTCCATGCACCGGCTCTACTGCAACTCTATCGAAACTGATTAAACTCTTTGAAGATGTACTATCTGACGATGATGTTGAAGAGATTGACTTAATCTGGCATGGACACGGCTCTAAGAGAGATAACGGTTACTTCTTTTCTATGGCACCGGAAGATGGTGCTGAGAGCTATACAAAAAGTCTTGCACATAAGGGAAGCTATCACGTTGACGACATTGTTAATGCCTTCGACGACTTAGAAGCCGATGAGCGTCTGCGGATGTTTTATACTACAGCCTGTGAGAGCGAGTATCTGGCGAAGGGTTTGGTAGATGCAGGATTCTCTTGTGGTGCAGGAGCCCTAGACATCAATACCAACTCGGCAATCGAATATCCACTATTCCTAAGGAATTGGGCACTCTCGTTGCCCTTCGGAGTAGCGCTTTCAAATGCGTTTACGAAATCTCGATGGCGAGTTACTGACGCTGCTGTCCGACCCTTTGACAGATTTGAAGATGCTGACTCAACTAAGCGTCAGTTTGGAGATGTGATGACTACGATTCGCACTAACGGTGACTTCTAGGGCATTGATCAAGATGTGGCCTATAGCAGTAACTGATTCCTAGGATTCTTTGTGTGAAGCTCAATTTCTCGAAGCTGGATAGCATTCAACTTCTACATGGCACTGCTACTTTAGGGCTGCAATCACAGCCCTAAAGTATAAATTCTTCTTAGAAGAACTTACATACTTTCGGACGGAACTTTGCTTATCTTGTTGAGGTGCTGCGTTTAGGTTCTGTTACAGGAGCGAAAGCAAAACGAACAGCTCAGACACTGATCGCAAACTCTATGATAGTACTTGCGTATCACAGCCCCAAAAACGAAGGTTTTCGATGCGTTCTTATGTACTATTTTAGAGTTCGCCAACAGTGGCTGATACTACTCAAACCCCTAATATGTTAATCAATTACTTGAATTCTGAGAATATTACAATATCTAACATGATTACGATTGAAATAGAGAACGTAATCGAAAGTAGTAAGAAGAAACTTACTTTTAAGTTGAGGCACTTGTAGAATGTCTGCTCAAGTCGAGATGGTGTTAAATATGCTGAGGCCAGCAATGGCATCTTTGACGTCTTCAGAGAGGAATGAACTATTAGCTGCACTAACCGACCTTCTTTGTACAACCAGTAGTGATTCTTCTGCTAGTAGGCAAGTCCAGTCAAATTCAGTGAGTGGCCTAACCTTTGGCGAGGGGAACAGTGCTTTCAACTTCTCACCGATTCAGAGTCAAGAGGGAAATGTCAGCGTTTCACCAAACTTTAATCAAGCCTCAACCCAGAATGCAGAGACAAGACAGGTAATAGAAGCATTAGCTGATTTCAAACAGACCATTCTTGAGAATAAAGAAATCAATCCACTTCTACAAGATATGGCTAGGGAAAAGGTTGAGAAACTGGAGGAAGAGTTGAAGAAAACTGAACCAGATAAAAGCTTGGTTAAACACACGATCACAACCCTTAGAAAAGGTTTAGAGGGTGTCTTAACTCTAGCTGAGCCAACAATGAAAGTAGCGTCGCTAATCGCTAAGGTTTGGGGAATTCCAGTAGTATGAGCCAATCAGGAGCAGAGCAGCCATCTCAAAAACAAGAAAATATCGTCCAAGGCATTAATTTTGGCGATGGGGATAACACGCTTACCTTTGCTCCAGTACAAGTTGAAACACAGATCGAGACACAAATCGTTCAAATTTCTACTAAGAAGGTAACACAACGAGAGCTTATTAACGCTTCTCCATACAAAGGATTGAAACGATTTAACTTTTCTGATCGAGAACGCTTCTTTGGTCGAGATACTTTAATTAGACGCTTGCTTAAAGCCGTGAATCAAAGTAGCCTAAGCCTCGTATTAGGGGCATCTGGAAGCGGTAAGTCCTCCGTTGTTAGAGCTGGAGTGATTCCAGAGTTCAAGAATTCACTCCCAGCCATGAAATTTTATGATTTCATTTTTACACCTGGCAAAGATCCCTTTGAATCTCTTTATCGGTGCTTTTTAAGTGAGGAGAAAGATTATCAGTTCAGTGAGTCTACAGTTAACATTGTTCGTAAGCAAAGAGCTGAAACCCTTTCGCAAACTATCAATAAGTTAAAGAAAGACGATGAGCATTGGTTATTCTTTATCGATCAATTTGAAGAACTATTCACTAACTACAGTGATCCTGAAGTTAGCCAGAGTTTTATTGACGGAATTGTTGAGGTTGCCGAAGCACAGATTAGTTCTGTCAGAATTGTGCTTGCCATGCGGTCAGACTTTTTGGAACAGTTTAGTTCCTATCCAGCACTAGGTGAAATTTTAAACCAGAACAACATCCATCTGGTCACAAATATGCACCCTGATGAGTTACGGCAAGCGATCGAACAACCTGCAGCTAAACATGGAGTCATATTTGAAGAGGGCTTAGTTGAGCAAATTATTAAAGATGTTCAAGGGCAGAGTGGCTATCTTCCCTTGCTACAATACACCCTAGATTTACTTTGGGAAAGTGAGCGTTTAGAGCTTGCAGCAGATGCTCATCCAAACATTGAAGATCGAACGCTCAATTGGTCAACTTATAATAAACTCGAAGGAGTTCGAGGGGCATTACAAAAACGAGTTAACCAAATCTATCAAAATCAAAATCAGGAGGAGCAGATTGCCACCAAACAGATTTTTTTGAGATTAGTCAATATTATTAGTACTGAATCTGGAAGTAAAGCTGTTAGTAGACGAGCCTACCGTTCTGAATTTATCGGAGAATACATAGAAAAAATTCTAAAAGTATTCGTCGATGAAAACTTATTGGTAAGCAGCTATGAATATTTTAGCAGGGAAGACTTTCTGTCCAGTGATACTTCCAATCGACATCAGCACGCGACTGTAGAGCTTTCTCATGAAATTTTACTGAGCTCGTGGGATTCATTACGACGTTGGTTAGAAGAAGAACGAGAAGCAATTATCCTTAAAAATTGGATAGCAGATGAAACTCTTCGATGGCAGAAGGTTCGAGAGGAGTACAGCGATTCTAAAGCCAGAAGTGAATTACTCAGGGGAACAAGATTGGGGCAAATATCAGTTCTAAGGGATAGCAGTGCTTTCAAGAAGCTTGGCGGATTAAGTGATCTAGAACATCAATATATTGAAGCTAGTATCAACTGGCATGATATCCAACAGAAACAAGCCAAAAGACGTCGATGGCTTGCCGTAATTGGACTTAGTGTATTTTCGATAGTCGCTTTAGGACTATCATTGTTTGCGTGGCTTCAAGCACAAGAAACAGCCAAAGCCTCAGCAGAGGCTATTGAGCAGCGAGAAATTGCGGAACGTCAAAAGGAAGAGGCTATCAAACAACAAAAAATAGCCGAAGAGAGACAATTAGAGGCTCAGGAACAGAAGAAAGTAGCCGAAGAGAGACAATTAGAGGCTCAGGAACAGAAGAAAGTAGCCGAAGAGCAACGAAGAATAGCTGAGGAACAAGAACAAATCGCTTTGAAAGAAAAAGAAAATGCTGAGATTGAAGCTTTAATAGCAAGAGTTCAGTCAAGATTTCTTGTTCGCATCTCAGATTTCAATGAGGCAATCATAGAAGAGAACAACATTAGAGCTCCTTCAAGCGTGCTCAGTGACTACTACTATTCATGGTATTTAGACCAGGAATATGATGATCCTGATATGAATAAGCTGACCAAAATGATTAAAACATCCTGCCCTGATGCAAAAAATGTAATGGATTGCGAAGAGTGGCTTGATAGGTTTTTCCCTGATCGATAACTTATTGTTTTTTGCACAATCCCTCAAAAAAGAATAGTCCACATTGAGATGCTAAAGACTCACTATGCATTAGGAAGCCGTCTCCGGAGTGACGAGGCGATAGTAGCTAGCGCGACTAATGCCAACCTTCATGCAAATGTCTGTAATGCTCAGCTCACCTGCTTCGGCAAGGCGCTTTGCCTCCAGCATCTGCCCTTCTGTGATGCTTTTCTTTCTGCCGCCTTTACGTCCTCGCGCTCTAGCTGCCGCCAGTCCTGCTAGGGTGCGCTCACGAATGATGTCGCGCTCTAGCTCTGAGATCGATGCCGTCATCCGAAAGAAGAATTTCCCCATCGCTGAAGCAGTATCAATCTGTTCTTTCAGACTTTTCAGCTCAACTCCTCTTTTATCTAAGTCTTCGGCCAGTTCAATTAAATGCTTTGTCGAACGACTAGCGCGATCCAGCTTCCAAATAACTAGCACGTCTCCTTCCCTCAAATGATCGAGGCAATTATTCCACTCCGGGCGATGAGCCTTCGCTCCGCTTTCGCCCTGGTCGCAGAAGACGCGATCGCATCCCTCTTCATTTAGAGCATCAAGCTGCAAATCCAAATCCTGCTCAAAAGTAGAGACCCGAGCGTAGCCAACCTTCATATTTCGTCTCACAACCCACTAATACCATTCAATTATGATACACAGATTAAGAAACAAGTTGTAAGACAAAGCAAACGACCAAAGCTCGTTGACTGCTTTGTGTTGCACAATTTGTCTTACAAACGGTGGCGATGACACATGCTACGTACAGAGTTCATAAGTCTAATGACACTATCGTCACGCCTATCGAGTTAGTTAGGAAAGGCGATAGACTAAATGAATGACTATGCTGATGGTAGAGATACGTCGTAAGTTTGCTGAGGAGCAGTTCGAGTTTTCTAAACACGCTGTCGATCAATCTATCCTGCGTCAGATTCGTGTTCAAGAGATTAGAGAGGTCATTGCAAACGGCCAAGTTATAGAGGACTACCCAGAAGATAAGTACGGCCCGAGTTGCTTAATCTCAGGTTCGACGCAGGCACAACGTCCTATCCATATCCAATGCAGTTATCCCACTCGTTTACTCGTCAAAGTCATCACAGTATACGAACCTGACCCTCAGCGGTGGAATCACAACTTTACTCAAAGGAGACGCAAAGACGATGACAAATAACTGGTCAGAAGCATTGGTTGAGAAGCAGGTGACGTATACCTTGAACTTGAATGGGAAGGTCTTTCTAATCGACAACGTACCAGCCCGCGTCAACGAAGAGACAGGCGAGCAGTTCTTCTCACCATCAACTGTAGAACGGTTACAGCAAACAGTCTTAGATGGACAGGAGCCAGACCACTTCGTCCAGGTTCCTGTCTATAACTATGTCAATAGTGCAGCGTGAAGTTCGAGCATTGGTACGTCCGAACTTCTCTCTTCTCTAAAGTGACATAGACACTACAAGCTGTTGTTCTTACGACAACTTGTAGTGTCAGAGCTAATCACACAATGCTCACGGTGAGATAGATTTAAGCCCCACTCAGTCTTGCTTTAAGATTTACAAGCTCGCAATGAGATGAGACTGAGCAGCCCTCTTCAGTCCATCTAGTCCAGAGTCTCAGGTTAAGACACGGCTAAAGTCCTTGCTGCGACTGGACGGTTAGTTGCATCGATAGGCAACTAGTCGAATTATGTACGCAGCGCGTTCTCTGTGTCTTACAAAGGCTCTAGCTGTTTCATGCTGCTAGTTAGCCAACCGATTCAGCCTGTCTCATGCGTCTCATTCGCTCGCTAGACTCTGGTTCGATTAGACAGCTCTACGCTTCCTTCCAACTAGGCACTCGCATACTTGCATCAAGTGAGAACAGAAATCTGTTGCTTTGAAAGAAGAACAAGAAAGAACAACCTCTGGTAAACAGTATTTGTTAATTCCACTCTTGTACTTGGCGGTTGCCTCTTTGTCACATTCGACTTATCTACATCGCACCGCTTTCAGTACCCCCAGTAGTATCTAGCTACCAGTAGTGTCTAGCTATTGAGATCGATAGTTAAGTCGACGATGTCTTAAATCTCGCGAGCCTCTGCCCCGTTCCATTCCATGACAATTGCGGGGGCGCGCTCGCCCTGCACCTCAATTGCATCAAGCGCAGTTGTAAATTCGGATAACTCTGCTGCGTCGAATGTCACGTTCGCCGCAGCGATATTGTCGCGCAGATGCGGCATTTGCGTTGTGCCGGGTATAGGCACAATCGACGGGCCTTGTGCCATGAGCCAAGCCAGTGCGATCTGCCCCGGATTGACACCCTTACGATTAGCCCAGTTGCTTGCAAGCTCTACGAGTGCCATGTTTACCTCGCGATTTTCGGGATCCATTCGGGATGTAAGCGCACGAAAATCACTGGGCGCGAACATTGTCTCCATATCGACCGCTCCCGTAAGGAAGCCATAGCCGAGCGGCGCAAACGGAACGACGCCAATACCTAATTCCTGGCAGATTGGGAGAATGTCGTCTTCCATGCCTCTGTAGAGTATTGAATATTCATTCTG
Source organism: Synechococcus sp. PCC 7335 (assembly GCF_000155595.1). NCBI lineage: Bacteria > Bacillati > Cyanobacteriota > Cyanophyceae > Synechococcales > Synechococcaceae > Synechococcus > Synechococcus sp. PCC 7335. Next base: position 734,019 of record NZ_DS989905.1, read on the forward strand.
TACGGCAGTGACAGGCAAGGCAGCGTGGGCTCGGCGCAGTGTATTAGGCCCCATCTCCGACAGCCCCCAGTTTAGGACTTTACCCTCCTTCATCAAATCAGAAACCGTTCCTGCGACTTCTTCGATAGGCACATTGGGATCGACGCGATGCTGATAGAGCAGGTCTATCCGATCGGTGCGCAGGCGGCGCAGCGACCCTTCAACAGCTTGCCGGATGCGCGCCGGATCGCTGATCACCCCGCCGCGAAATTCGCCCGTTTCAAGGTCAACATCGAAACCAAACTTCGTCGTGATTTGCGCCTGATCCCGGAACGGTGCCATGGCCTCCCCCAGGATACGCTCGCATTTGTGCGGGCCATACACCTCAGCACAATCGAAAAAGGTGACTCCCTCATCAAAAGCAGTGCGGATCAGTTGGATCATATCGCCGCGATTGGGGACGATGGTGTGGAAGGTGCGGTGCATATTCTGCACACCAAGGCCAATTTCGGAGACTTCCAGACTGCCAAGCATTCGGCGGCCAGGTGCGGGCGCGGACGTGACGGACGCCGTGCCGGATTGCGCAGCAGTGCGGCGAGCTCCAAGAGCCATGGCGGTCGCTGCGGCGGCGCTTCCAGTCAAAAGGCCACGGCGAACGGGATCGAACTTCTTCCTATTTTTAAACATTTATGGCTTCACACATCTTCTAAATTTAGACTATCAGGTTAGGATTCTTCCGTGGTCTGCATTCCACTAAGGTCATCACTTACTGCCAGCATGACCGGAGTCATAAACTCTCTTCGGTGGGAACAGAAGGGCAGAGATTGTTGAGAGACTATTCTCTACTCATTGAATAGAAGTTGATTCCTCCTTTCATTCTCAGCTTGCTACATCGCACCGGTCGTTGATACTTCACAATGCTAGGAAAGCTCAATTAGGCGAGTCTAGGACGATATTGCGCGATCTTGCATAACTTTTATAACTACCCCTGTTAAGGTGACCAATTGTACTAGCGATCGATACACTGAAAGGGAGTACAGCCAAGTATCTGCAAAGGTTATAGCCCGACTGCTTGGCATGAGCTGAAGGGGGCAGGAAAATGATTGACGCTATCTTTGAGCAGTTTGTAGAAGCGAGTCCGGTCAGCGTGATGGTTCAAGCAGTGATGGTTCGGATATTCTCGAATAAGAATCTCGTCATTAAGATTAAAGGCGAGCAGTTCTACTTGTGGGGAGCCGTTGATCAGCATGGTATGGTGCTCGACATTCTGATGCAGCGCCGACGCAACACAGCGGCTGCTTACAGATTCTTCCGCAAGCTACTCAAATCAACCGGCTTTGCCCCCAGAGTCATCATCACCGATAAGCTCAAAAGCTGTGGCGCTGCGAAGAAGGACATCTTGAAGGGTGTAGAGCATAGGCAGCATAAGGGCTTGAACAATCGAGCAGAGAACTCACACAGACCAACTCGCATCAGAGAGCGGCGGATGGGTCGATTCAAATCGGCGAGTCACGCACAGCGTTTTCTGTCAGCCTTTGAACCGATACGCGGTCATTTTCATCCCCATCAACACAAACAAACCGCTTCAGACTATCGAGAAACGATGCGCCAGCGGATGGAAAGTTGGCGATCTCTGACAGGGACCTATGTGATCGCATAGGTCGATTAGATGACACTTGCCGAATAAAACTGTCCTAAAATTGGCTCATCGAGATCAACTTGACAATGCCCTTTGATGGATTGTTCATCGACAGTCGCTCTAGCAAGAGGTCATCAATCAGGGCTTTAGTGGCATCGCTAATGCGCTTTTGCTGAGGGTCTTTAACAAATTGGCGACCACAGTTTTTACATCGATGATTCTGTTTCCCATTATGAATTTTACCGTTCTTGACGACCTGCTTTGAGTGACAAGCAGGACGGGTCGGCTGATGGTCTAACATGAATCAGAGTCGATAGCACCACGTTCAATTCTATCCTTACTGCTTGAGGACTAACTTCTCTTTGTTATTGTTCATCTATTCTTAAATGCTTGCCAGATTTAGTATACAGCCAGATCTTACATCGTTAAAAGTGGATAAGGTAATGCGACTCCGATTAGATTATCGACTACCAACAAACATTTGACGCAGTCAGAGAAGATGTCTCAAACTAGGCTTCTAAAATTAGCTAGTAAAGCTAGATAAAGCTGATACCTTTCTACCGACTATGCTCATCCCGGCGAAGCTCTACTAGATTTCTCAAACCAGGGCGACCTGATAATTTTTTTGCGCAGGATAAAGGAATAGTAAATTAGATACTAAAACGTGTATGTTTCAGTCGGGAGCTAGTAATGTCTGCGTGGTCTTTGCCGCCAGACAGGCATTCTTTTTTAGCCGCTTAGACGAGACGACTAGTGCGCTAGCGGCTAATCCATCGCTAAGGATAACAGCAAAATCGGCTATCTCTCTGGCGCGATCACCAGAGTAGCCGTATTGACCAAGCACTGCTACTAGCGCATTGATACTGGCATCGCGCTGAGTACAGGCAACTTTAATGAGTTCGGGATGCGAGGTTGCACATTCAGAGAGCGTTTTTACCCTCAAGCATCCATTAGGAAACGCGGGATCAGCCAGGATCGAAGCAGTTTGATCAAAGTATTGTTCCAGAGCTTCTTCAGCGGTCCCTGCAGCGTTTAACGCCTGCATCACTCGGGCCTGGAATGCCTTCTCGTAATAACCTAGCGCTGCTGTGTAGAGGTTGCTTTTGTCGCCAAAGGCATTGTAAAGACTGGGCTTAGTGATGCCAGCTTCCTGGCAAATGTCGTCTAGTTTGGCAGCCGTGTAGCCACTCGACCAAAAGTGCCGAAGAGCAACGTTCAGTACTGCTTCAGAATCAAATTTTCTTGGTCGTCCCATGTCTCTGTCTATCGCTGGCCTCCATCATATCTATTATCAACAGTATTATACCGGCGAGTAGAAAAACTTGCGCTTTTCTAAAAGCTTTTCTATACTCGCAAGTATAAAATCCGTAAAGTGAAACTAGGAAATCAAGAAAAAAGGTAGTTGAAGATGATGTCTTCTCATGAGCAGACTGTTCGGAAGCAGGGGTGGGTAGGTCGATTTGCCTGGTATAAGGTGGGGGCGATCACGTATATTCTTTGGGGGCTGTGGCACTTACGGGTGGTTGCTTGTCTGTGGCAGTTTGGCGCAACACTAGCTGAACCGGCTGGGGTGGGCGTTCGCCTTCAGCAAGGTGCGTTTCATATTCTCTTTTTTGCGGTTTGTGCGATCGCGGTTGGTTTCTTGAATTGGCGGAACAGTCGCATCGGTTACTGGATAAATCTCTTTGCGATTACCTGGACAGAGATTGGTCTGTTCTTGTTATTCATCTTGCCGGGTACTTTTCCCTGGCTGCCGACTGGATGGGTTGGCCCTGCGCTGTGGGTCGTTGCAGTTGTGTTTACGACGCTTGGGCTGCTCAGGAATTCCCAGACGCCATAGGTTCTGTTGGGGTGCCGAAGGAAATTATTGAAGGAGAGTTTGAGATGTTTAAAATAATCTCGCTTGTTGTCGCTTTTTTGCTATCGATGATGTTTTGTGTACAGGCGTTTGCGTCAGAGCCGGCTGATCGGCTGATGGGGCCAGCCGCTGTTCAGTGGCGCGAAAATTCAGAAATTGCGGGTGTCAAGAGTGCTGTGGCCGTCGGTGACCCATCTACGGCGGAACTCTATGCCCTGCTCGGCAAAATGGATGAGGGCACTGTTTTTCCGCTGCATCACCATCCTGACGACAGAATCACCACTGTGATTTCGGGCATTATGTACTACGGCGTCGCGGAAGAGGATACCAGCGAGCAGATGAACCTAGAGGCAGCAGTTGCTTATCCTGCTGGCTCAGTTGTGTATACACCAGCTGGGACGCTTCATTACATGTGGGCCAAAGAAGGAGAGCTTGTCGCTCAAGAAACGGGGTTTGGACCGACGGGTATCGACTTTATCGACGCTAGTGAAAATGAAAATTAGGACCTTTTAATGTAAAAATCTCCGACGAAGGCTATAGCTTCTGGTTTTGGACTTTGTATTGAACCAGACTGCGAACTTCTGACAATGACATGCCGAGTTCTTGCGCGATTGCCTGTTCAAGCTCCTCGGGTCTAGTAAGCGCAAACTGAAACCGACGAGATTCTACCCCTGGATCATTAAAAACAACTTCGGCTTTTGAGGTATTAGATTCGTTGCTAATGTTTACCTGAATGACTGCAACTGCCTGTTGAAAGCCGCCTTTGGGTTCAGTATCTGTGATGAAATATCGAGGCGTTTGATAGGTGCGCTCTAGTATCCGCAGTATTATCAGCTGACCAAAAGCCCAAAAGGCAAACCCTAGCACCAACAGAGATAGCCAGGGCCGCAGCTTTCTAAAATTCGATAGCCAAAGACGACGCAATCTTTGCAAGTGGATACTGTCTAACGCTCAATGCATTTAGGGTAGCCGACAATTAGCACTATCACCTTTCTGTTATATTTATTGCCCAAAATAAAGGGTGGTGACTTCTACTGACCCGCATTTGAATATCACCAATGATTATCCTGATTGTTGAAGATGATCCGGCTCAGCTACGGCCACTATGCATTGCCCTTTCCGAGTCGGGACACTTGGTCGATGGGGTCGAGAATGCTCAAGAGGCTCAATGGCTGGTTAGCCATAAGGATTACGATTTGCTGATTTTGGACTGGATGCTACCTGTACTCAGCGGCGTGTCTTTGTGTCAACACTACAGAACGCTTGGCAAAATAGCGCCTGTGATGATGCTAACGGCAAAAGATACTACCGCCGACAAGGTTGTGGGCCTAGATGCCGGAGCGGATGATTATCTAGTAAAGCCCGTGGACATTCCTGAGTTGCTGGCTCGGGTAAGGGCACTGGGTCGGCGATCTCCCCAGTGGCATGGCGATCGCCTCAGCCTTGGTGACCTCTATCTGAATACTTCAACCCTCACTTTAGAGCGTCAAAAATCATGTATTCGTCTTTCCAGTCGCGAATTCCATTTGATGGAGTACCTGATGCGAAGATCGGGCCAGGTCATCACCCGCGATAACATTGAACAAACCTTGTGGATCTGGGGAACCGAGCCAGAAAGCAACGCAGTAACAGCCCTTATTTGGCGACTGCGGCAGAGGCTGAATGAGCTGGGTGCCAAAAGCTGGTTGAAAACCGTTTATGGTACAGGCTATCGTCTCCAGCATCCAGAAGAAGTCCCCTGACAAGATATCGCTGTGCCCATTGTTTGGCTTTCATTTTTGCAATGTTCACTCGTAGCCGCCTTAATCTTGCTTACTGGTTTGCCCTCTCTATGGGGAGTATCTTGATCGCGTTCACAGGCGCAGTCTACTACCTCGAAGCTGAGGATCGGCTGCGAGCCTTTGATGAAAGTCTGCATACAGCTGTGAAACAAGCGGAAGATAGAGCCTACTACCGTCCGGAACAGGGCGATTGGCTTCTCTCTATCGAGCCCGGAACCACACTCATTGGTGAGAATGCTTCTCCCCCACAGAATAAATTGGTTTACATCCGCTGGTACAACATAGATAGGCAATTAATCCAGTTTGCGGGCCGCTCGCCCAACCAACCACAGTTAACAGGTACGACACCCTACTTTCAGACTATTCGTGTCGATAATGTCACAGGCGAGGAGCCTTCAGAGCGTGACTTGACACACCAGACGCTGCGTCAACTAACAGCTCCAATTAAGTACAACAATATTACTGTTGGCTATATCCAAGCTGCTACTCCGTTGGCTCCGCTACGAGCCGATCTTAATCAGGCGCTTGTTGTTTTGACACTTGGCGTGCCGATTACACTCGGCATTATTGGCCTAACGGGGTGGGTCTTAAGCGGCATTGCCATGCAGCCAATCCGTCAGTCTTATGATCGTCTACAGCGTTTTACTGCCGATGCTTCTCATGAATTACGCAATCCTTTAGCGGCGGTTCTTAGCAATGCTCAGGTTGCTCTGATTCCTAATGTTCAGGCTAGCTCGCGAGCAAACTGCGTTAGAGAAATTGAAACGGCTGCGAAGGCGATGAGCGAGCTGATTGACAATCTTTTGTTTTTAGCTCGCCATGAGGGGCCAATTGAGGGTGCTGCGCTCAGCCAACGTATGAGCATTCAAGAATTACTGATATCGCTCTGTGAATACGGCAAAGCCCAATCATTTCAAAAAAAACGTCAATTTATTTATGACATTCCATCGGTCAAAACAGTCGTTAAAGCCGATTCGCAGCTTCTGCGCCGCGCCTTTACAAATCTCTTAGACAATGCTTTCAAATACACAAAAAAGCATGGCATCGTTGAACTTTGCTTGCAGGTTCAATCTCACAGTGTTCTTATTCAGGTTAAAGACGATGGGACAGGCATCCCAGAGGTAGACCTGCCTAAAATTTTTGAGCGCTTTTACCGAATTGATGCAGCGCGATCTCGTCACACAGGCGGATTTGGTCTCGGTCTATCCATCACTCAACAAATCATCCATGCCCACAGTGGAGAAATCACCGTCGTGAGTACTGTCGGCAAAGGCAGCACTTTTCAGGTTCGATTGCCTATAAGCTAGCCAGAACGACCCCCGCAAGGATACTCTAGCCTTCTAAAGCAACGTGTTTGACCAGTATAACGGGTTTCTTGTTGGACACTGATACGTCATATCATATTTCTGTGATATTCCTTTGCAATACTACTGAAGTATTCAACAGTTGAAGCAACAAGCAATGGAGAACAAGATTATTCAGCGACACAAACTTGAACAGAAACGAAAAGGGCAACCAAATTTTTGAATATTTGAGAACAAAAGACTTTTATAACACCGATGAGAAATCAAGCATTACTTTTTACACTACTCTTCGTTTTTGGATTTGCTAGTTCTAGCTACTCGCAGACTCCTCAAGATGCTGTTTTAGAGATTCCGGCTAACCCATTAGCTGCGCAAGCAGCGGACGACGAGTCTGTTGATACTCAAGTAGGGCAGGTAGAGATTGTTGCAGAGCTTGACATTATGCCCGGAAATGTCACCGTTTCTCAAGACGGACGAATTTTTGCAACGGTACATGGCAGAGGGCGTGGAGATGCGCAGCTGATCGAAGTTACGGGACGAACGACCTGGGAAGCATTTCCGAACGAGGCCTGGAATGCGCCACCAGGTAGCGGGTCTGATGTGCTGCACACGCCTCATGGAGTCGTGATTGATTCGCGCGATCGCCTTTGGGTCATTGACCATGGCAACTGGCTCCCCGAAGCGCAACGTCCAAAACTGCTATCTTTCGATATCAATACTCGCGAATTGCTCTATCGCTATGACTTCGACGAAACAGAAGCGCCTGGACAGTTCCCGCAAGGGCAGTTCATGCAAGATTTGGCTGTGGACGCAGAGCGCGGCTTTGTTTATATTGCAGATAGTTCTGCACAGCGGCCTGCCATCGTAGCAGTAGATATTAACCAAAACACCGTAAGACGATTTGAAAATCATCCTTCATTTCTGAATGAAGATCGTGTCGTCGTGATGGTAGAAGGAGAGGTTTGGACGGTCACTACGCCAGATGGCAGGAGCTTTCCAGCAGGCTCACCGATGAACCCCATTACGCTCTCAGCAGACGGCGAGACGTTGTTCTTTGGCGCAGTCAGAGGTTTAACTTGGTACAGCCTGCCTACCCAGCTTCTTCGCAACGGCGCATCGGACCAAGAGATTGGAGAAGCGATTGAAGTCGCCGGTTCAAAGCCCGTCACGGATGGCGTCAGCACTGATGCTGAGGGCAATCACTTTTTTACAAACGTCGCAGCTAATGCGGTTGATATGCTCTCCCCGGATGGACGGACTGTACGCTTAGCCCAAGATCCTAGATTTCTTTGGTTAGACAGCGTTCGATTCGGCCCAGATTCCTGGCTATACGCTTCTGTCAATCAGCTTCACCGCGCACCTAACTTCAACAATGGAGAAAGTCAGGTAGAGCTTCCCTTTCTAATTGCTCGAATTTGGACAGGAACAGAAGGCCAGGTTGGAAGGTAGGCTTTGCCCGATAGCAAAGCAGTCTGCTACTCCACAAGATTGTTCGAGTTAGAAAGTCGTTAGTCAATAAACCTGTTCAGGAGAAACATGCCCCACTTAAACAGAACTGTTTTATCTTTGATTGTCATGATGCCTTTATTGAAAGGTGCTGAGATCTTTGCACAAGCTCAGACGAATCCTACAGAATCTAGAATACCTGCAGAGGTGCTGCTCAACACAACGCTAGAGGCCGAATCAGGCACAATCATTCTAGATGAAGTCGTCATCTATGAAGGCACTGTGGTTCGACAACTTACCTATCAAGACTTACAAAAACCTGAGCTGATAGGGTATCAAAATTCTGGCTCATCACCGGCTCTTTATGCGCATCCAGTAACGCCTGGAACTGAGATCGTTGAAATAAATGACGACACCGGTAGTCCTGTAAGTGAGGATGTTCGTCTGGCAGCGAAGAATTACCTGACAGATAGCGCCATTAACTCGGTGTTCTTTGATATTGGCAGTGAGGGAAATGGACTTGCGATGCGTTTTAGTCCTCCTTTAGTCAATGCTCCCGGCGTTGATTTACTAATTGGTGAAATGAGTGCTACCAGGGGCAGTACTCGTTCAGGCTGTCCTGATACCCCTTCACCGGGTGGCGATAATCTTAGGGTACGACTAGATGACGGGACTTCCACGACAGTTGAATCTGGCGACTACACACAACAGATGCCGCTCGGGGTCATGCGTTATTACGGAAAAGAAGAGCTCAGAGAAGGAACGCTGATTACCTCAGTTGCTGACCTTGAAAACTACCCGGCATCAGAACGAAACGTACTCAATCATTTGCATCTTCACACCGCTACTGTCGATCTGAGCGCTTTGGGTGTGCCTGAAGGAGAAAGTATTAGTCAGATTGTGGTAGAAGCCAGTCCAGTTGAGGTTACTGTTGATGGAGAGTCTGTTCAGTGTTTCACAGGCGATCCAGCTTTTGTCTTTGGTATATCCGAGCAGTGAGTTGAGGTCATTTTATTCACAAGATTATGGATAGTTCTGAAGGCTCAGTAAATAAAGAGAAAGAACAAAATGCGCAGAGTCATCGCCGACTGATAGGGATATTGCTAGCAAGCGTCTTACTGAGCGGTAGCTTTGGCTATTGGGTCGTTCTCAATCGTAGAAATTCTGACTCACAGGCGCTTTCTCAAGCGCCACCGCCTCGCCCTGTCGAAGTTGCCAGACTCGCTGTCGGCGAGGGCGTTAGCTCTGTTGAACTGATTGGTCAAGCCGAAGCCAGAACAAACACAACACTGCGATCGCAAACATCGGGAGTTGTTCAGAAAATCCTGGTTCAATCAGGCGATAGAGTTGATGTTGGTACGACGGTTGCTGTTTTAGATGATGCCGACCAGCAGCTACTTCTCTCACAGGCGATCGCCAATCTTGCTTCTGAGCAGAGTAATTTAGCAGAGCTAGAGACGGGAACTCGGCCAGAGATTATTGAGCAGAGAACAGCAGTTTTACAATCTGCTGAGGCCAGAGAGCAAGAAGCACGGGATAATCTTCAGCGCACTCAAGCATTAGTGGCACAAGGAGCACTCTCTGAGCGATCGCTGATTGAAGCTAGAACAGCAGTAGATGCTGCTCTTTCAGCAAAACTAGAATCGTCGGCAACCCTCGCCGAAGCAACCGCAGGCCCCACCGCTGAAGAACTCGCCGCTCAGCGAGCGATTGTGACGGCGAGGCGGGCCGCTGTCGAGCAAGCTGAGCTGAGCTTGAGTCGTACTCGCCTTCAGACAACAATCAGCGGCGTTGTAGAAGAGAGAGTCGCTAACGTCGGAGATTATATGGAAGCAGGTGAGCCTGTGTTGTCGTTAGTTGATCGTGAAGATCTTGATGTGTTTTTAGAGATTCCTGAAGAACTTAGCGGTCAGATAGCACCTGGATTAACCGTTATGCTGACAGCGCGAGCGCTGCCTGGCTGGCAAGGGCAAGCGACAATTGATGGGGTAATTCCAACTGCGAACGAAACCTCTCGTCGCCAGCGAGTACGCCTTCAAATAGAAAATACTCCGGCAGGTCTATTGCCGGGTATGTCTGTTCAAGGCACTTTAGAGAGAGCAAGCGATACGCCCAGCTTTGTTATTTCTCGTGATGCTCTGGTGCAGCAGGAGGGCGAGTGGATTGTGTTTACGGTTGCTGATGGACAAGCGAATGAGATAGCCGTGGAACTGGTTGCAGATACGGGCGAAGCGGTGGCGATCGCTTCAGAGCAATTACGCTCCGGACAATCTGTGGTGGTGCGAGGTGCGTCGGCACTACGAGCGGGCGCAGCAGTTCAGGTAATAGATCAATAGGTTCACTAAGCACTGGCATTATCATGAATTTGATTAGAATGGCTGTTCGCTGGCGGCATGGCACGATTGTTCTGTTTTGTTTGATTGCGCTCTTTGGCATATTGGCATTGTTCAGCCTGCCCTCGGAGCTGCGGCCTGGGGGCGATCGCCCGGAGGTAACTATCCAAACAAACTATCCAGGGGCAAGCCCAGCAGAAGTCGAAGATTTGATCACGCGCCCAATTGAAGAAGTCCTTGAAGGGGTTCAGGGTGTCCAAGAGATGACAAGTTCCAGCGGTAATGGGCAAAGCAGCATCAGCCTAGAATTTGCTTGGGATGTAGATATCAATCAGGCATTTGTAGATGTGCTCAGTAAGTTGCAACAGGCTGATGACTTGCCCGCTGAAGCAAGTGAATCAGAAGTGCAAATTGTCAGCGGTGACACCGATAGTCCTATGCTGCGAATTCACCTAGTGCCTGCTGAGGGAGCTACCGCTGATCTGAACCACTACCGCGATTTGGCAGACGATGTGATTGGGCCGCGTCTGCGTCACATTGAAGGGATTGGCGATCTCTCTATAGAAGGCGGGCAAGCACGAGAAGTTGAAGTGATTGTCGATCCAAGGGCGCTAGCCGATCGAAATCTGGCTATTGATGATGTGATCAATACACTGCGCAGCAGCAATCGCGACATTCGAGGCGGACCCATGGTCGTCGGTCGGCGTGAATACAGAGTACGAACAGTCAGTCGTGCAAACGACGTCAAACAGCTAGAAGGGCTGATACTCCGTCGAGATACGTCAGGCACGGTTTACTTAGGAGATGTCGCCGAGGCTAAAATTGGGCGAGCGACCCCTGAGATGGCTTTCTTACGCGATGGTGAACCCGCCATTACCATCGGCGCGGTTCGACAGATTGGAGGAAATGTTCCTGAGATTTCTAAAAGTATCCGAGCGGCGCTCGCAGAAATCGAAGAGAGATTTATACAACAGGGAGAAAACGTTCGCTTTATCATCCCATACGACGAAAATGACTACATCAGTCAATCGATCTCTTTCGTCCAGAGTAGTTTGATTATTGGTGCTGTTTTAGCCGCTTTTGTACTGATTCTTTTTCTAGGTTCGCTGAGAACCGTTGCTGTCATTGCGATTACTATTCCGACGACGCTCATTTCGGTATTCATTGTCTTTGCGCTGTTGGGGCGATCGCTTAACGTTATTAGCCTGGCGGGACTCGCCTTCGCCTCTGGCATGATTGTAGATAATGCCATTGTTGTATTAGAGAATATATTTACTCATATTCAAAAGGGGAAGACGACGGTTCAAGCGGCTGTTGACGCTACCCAGGAAGTTAGCGGAGCTATGCTGGCATCTACGCTGACAAATGTAGCCGTATTTATGCCGATTGTACTTGTAGAGGGAGAAGCCGGACAGCTCTTTTTCGATTTAGGCATCGCCCTTTCTGCCTCCGTTCTCTTTTCTCTTTTCGCCGCACTGACGCTGGTGCCCATGCTCTCAGGGCTGTTTTTGACTCAAGCCGATGCCCAGCAAATGCTGGAAGGAAAGACTCACATCAAAGGCAACTCAATTGAACAGGCTATCGTTCAAGTTTCTAGATATTTTACGCAAGTGCAGAGTCGCTTAGAACAAAGCTTGCTAGCAACCGTAAAATGGTCCTTAGGAAAAGGACATCGTAGTCGCAGGTTTGCAGTGTTGAGCGTTCCAATAGCGCTACTCTTTGTCGGCTATCAGCTACTACCTGCTATGGACTATCTGCCAGAAGGTAATCGCAATCTAATTATATGGATCACCCAGCCATTTCCAGGAACCAGTATTCCTGAAGCGATAGAGCTATACGAAAAACCTCATGCGTTCGCTCAAGCGCAGCCAGAAGTGTTAGGAGATATTCTGGTTCATCGGCCTGCTGGTAGCATCATCGGTGTTTTTCTCAAGCTAGAAGAGACTAACGCTCGAACCTTAAGTAACCTGGAAGAGCGGATGCGGGCGGCAAGCGGCGAGTTTCCAGGTTACCGATTTGTTGGTCTCAGGCGAGCCTCTATCTTCAGTAATCCTGGTAAAGAGTTTGAGGTTAAGCTCATTGGCCCAGACTTAGACTACCTCAATCAAATTCAAGGTCAGGTTGCTGAATCTTTGGAAGTGCTGGACGGTGTACAGAATGTTCGTCCCGACTTTCTAACAGGTGCGCCCGAACTACAGATTGTTCCCGATCGAGAACGGCTCGCTGAGGTTAGCCTCTCAGCGCTAGACTTGGGGACTGCTGTTGAAACAGCGCTGGGGGGCGTACGTGCCTCTGATTTTTTTGATGGCAGGCGAGACCTTGACGTAACCGTGAAACTGCAAGATGCTACGGCTGAAACGCCTGCTCAGCTTCGACAAATGCCGCTTTATGTAGGGGGTGGTGGCAGTAGCCAACAAGTTCAGCTATTAGATGTTGCCGACATGGTTGAAACGACCGGGCCAAATTCAATCGGCCATGTAGATACAGAAAGGGCCATCACACTGACCGTATCGCTTTCTCAAGAAGCGCCTTTGGGCGGGTTGCTAGAGCAGACTGAAGAAACGATTTTACAGCCCTTGCGAGCAACTTTGCCATCAGGATACCGTGCTGAACTGGCTGGCTCTGCCAATGTGTTGTCAGAAACGCTGCGCCAACTGGGTGCTACTTTTCTACTGTCACTGCTGATCACTTATTTACTATTAGTCGCGCTCTATCGCTCCTTGATATACCCGCTGGTGATTATGGTGACGGTTCCCATTGGCCTAACGGGTGCGCTGCTGAGTTTGGCGATCGCAAATCTCATTCCGGGTGTCGTTGTGCCATTGGATATGATTGCTGGCTTGGGCTTTGTCATCTTGACAGGAATTGTGGTGAACAACGCAATTTTGCTAGTGGATCGAACACTTCAGCTTCAGCAGCAAGGGCAAGATTTAGATAGGTCGCTTTATGAGGCTGTGCGTGATCGCCTGCGACCTATTTTTATGTCAGCCGGAACCAGTATATTAGGCATGTTGCCGCTAGCGACCTTTCCTGGCAAGGGCGCGGAACTTTACCAGGGGTTAGGCATCGTCTTGGTAGGGGGGTTAGCGTTCTCAACGCTACTGACTCCGACGATCGTTCCGGCAGTGATGCGATTACTCCGTGATTTTGATACGCTCCGGGATCACAGCTCTGACTCCATATAACCTCCGTTCAGACACGTATATTGGGGCTCTTTGCATACCCCCCTGAAACGTCGCAATACAGATCGAGACGAGTGAGACTTACTGAATCGGCCTGTGCATCAGCTGCTGTAGAATCGCCTCCATATCAATGAATTCAGGTGCTTTGTAGAACTCATAGCGGCCATGAAAGATAAGGTGCTGTCAAGCGATGGGCGAAACCAGCTTGAGCAGTTCCATCCCGTCACCATCCTGCTGACGCTCACTGTGAGTAAAGAGCTTAGAGAGGATCACCATGTTGTAGTAGACGATGCAATTGGTGAGCAGACGAGCGCACTCCCCCAGATTTGGTTCTTCTTAAAGAAGCGATCGCCCCGGTTCAAAGCAAAACCTTCCCTACCAGCGAACGCTGTGAGAAACGTAGATGAAGCAACCCCACCGTCTAACTGCTTCATTAATGTCAATGGTCTCAGTGGTGTCAGTGGTGCCAATGGTGCTTCTGTTTCTGTGCTGAGATTGCCCTTCCGGTTGTTAGGGTTAGCTACTGATACCAGTCTTTTTTTACAGGGAGCGATCGCCCTCTCTCTTCGCTCGCTAGCGTCCCATCCTATGAGTTAATTGCCTTGAGTGATGAGGTAGACGAGATGGGACTGATAAGGAAGCTCAGAGGACTGAAGCAGAAAAGGCAGAGGAGCGATCGCTAGCGTCTGCTTTGCTGCTTTTCTAGTTTTCTGGATATTGTTAAAGCAGCGATCGCCATCTTCTATCGTTGTTAAAGCTGCCGCGCTGTTGGTGAGAGCTGAAGAGAATTATGGGAGATAAAGAAGCGTAGAAAATTCCGGAAAATCTCTGATTACTCTCTAATTTATATTCAGACGGGTTCAAAGGAAATCTATCTATGTAAAAAAGGTTACGCAGACCAGCAGAATATACCATCTACCTCGAAGGTCTCTGCCTGCCTGTATGCTCCTCAGCTTCAAAGTAAGGTACTTCTGAAGTCAGACAGGCTTGTATGTTAGAGCCTACTTGGCTGAAAGGCTGAACATCATTGACTCTTTCATACTCACCACCTCCATAGCTCAAAGTGGTGGCATCCACTTGGAAAATTCGTGTATCTCTATGATCTGGGTCATCAAAACGGTAGATATTAGGTTGCTCAGAGTCTTCAGAGATAGAAGCTATCAGTTGACCATTACGACTAAACCCGACGTAGCAGAACTGACCATTGTGCTCAAACACGCTGACGTAAGCTCCTCTGTAATAAGCAGCAGGGATTAGATCTGGAGGCACATCATTGCTTTGCGAAGATGAATCAGCCGCAGTGCCGCTTTGCGAAGACGAAGTAGCCGGAGTGCCGGAGCTAGGAGGAGCAATACAGAACTGAGGATAATTGGAGCAAGTACTGCCATTACTTACTATAATTCCGCTTGTCGTCTGACCACTTCGTACTTTTACAACAATTGGTCTACTATTCGCGCTTCCAAACATAGATGGTGCGTAATAGAAGAAGTAGCCATCATCTTCTTCTAGATAAGAAAAGAAATAGTAATCACCCGGCGCAAGACTCATCCTAAAAGAAGCGATGGAACCATCCCATATAGCCGGTTGGTCTATACAGGTCATCAAGTGCAGGTTTGAGACGAGTTGAGCACACACCCGCATTGCGTCTATAACTTCAGACCCAAACACCCGCCTACCTTCGACGATACCTGGTTCAACTTGAGCAATGAGCTGTGGTGTGTAGCTTGTTGCATCAGCTGATTCTTCCCTTAATCCACTGGCGGTAGCCAGACTTTGGCTAGATATCAGGCCGCTAGCAGCTAGTAAAGCGCTAAGAACAGAGGTGTAGAATCGCATCAGCAGGTAAGGAGAGACAGCGTATCAAGGGCTAAGCGGTTTATTACCTTCTACATCCTGCCTTTAGATACTACGAATACCAATGAAGAATTTATAAAGAAGCAATTGCTATTTATTTGCTGACTGTGGCTATACAACAGTAGTTGTAATGGCTTGCAATTACATTCCTTTTTTCGCATATTCTGTTGGTGGCTATTTGTGAGCCTCACTAGTCAACCTATCAAAGCTTATGTACTTTACACTTTAGCCACTGCTATAAAGCGATTTTGTCCAGTCGGAGATTCGGTGTGCCCTGGAAAGCCTTATAAAAGTAACACGAATAATTCAATTGGGGAGTGGGAGGGCTTTATCTAGGCTAGGTGCAGTTATGGTGAGTACTGAAAGGCTGGTGTGGTCAAAGTCAAAGGACATCAGCTCTCAGCCCGCTTCATCGATGAGGGGTATGAAAGGGTGCTCGCCTGCCCATAGACATGTATCTAGTTCTCAAACACCAACGCTATCATATCTATTTGGAGTCTTAAGAAAGCAGAATTCTGAGTATAGATAGTGGATGCTAGAGCAGTAGCGGTAGCGGTGCGATCGCCCAATAGTCATTTCCAGCTACGAGATCGCATTACCACTCTTTATTCGTTTCCTTTGCATCCTCCCCTAAAAAGTGACATGGAAAGTATTTCACTCACTGAGTTGATTGAGAGAAACCGAGATTTCGCCATAGAAGACTTGTTGATGGATAGACCAGTGCTGCTGTCCAAGCAGGAGAGCGAGCCAGAGTTCACCGGGCTGTAGGTGAGTAGCCAGTTGAAGCTGGTCAAAGGAAGCAGGTTGTGTGAGCCAAGAGAGCGCTGATTGAATGGTTTGAATCCAGGCGTTTTTCTGCATGAGCGACATTAAGCGCCTCTTCAGCGGACTGCACCGCCTGTGTAACGGCGTTCGCTATTGACGGTCCATCAGGTAAAGGAAGAGGCTTCTGCCTCTGTTGTCTCGGCAGGGGTATTGGCTGAGTAACCAACGCCTGAGTTGAGAAGTAGAAAGTATCTTTATCGCCAGTTAGTTCAGCCATCCAACTTTCATCGAGGGTAGGTTCTTGGCCATACGCCTCAATCTCCTCGAAGACTTGTTCAGCGAAGCCACAGAATGCATCGGTATCGGCCTGAATGCGACTGGCAGCGATCGCAAAGAGTTCTTGGTAGAAGTTATGCGGGTTATTTTTGCGAGAGAGTGCTATGAGTTGAGCACGAAACCGCTGAGCCTTGGCTTGTGCCTGCTGCCATTGCTGAGCATTAAGTCTAGTTGTGGTCTCAGCCATCTATTGTATTCTCCAGCAGACAGAAGGGACAGGCGGCAGCGGGTTGTCGGTCTTGAGTGATGGTAACGTCTTGGCCGAACTTAGCCTGAAGAATACCAATAACCGTCCGAATATGGCGTCTGAGCTGAGCTTGGGGAACTCCTTTTAGATGAATAGGAGTTCCCCTTTCTATCGTTTTTGCCGCATCCTCGATGAGTGGTATGAAAGAGCGAGCGCATGAATGAGCCATCGGTACGGTTGCGATAGAAGGTGATTAGCACCGCTGGTGGCGATACGTAGTTAAGAGCGGGATATCAATGCTGTCAGTCCGCTGACTGCGCTGGCGAGATCGCTTTTTTAGCTTTGTTGAGTGAATGCTTGGCATAGTAAGAACGCCTAGAGTGACAGGTTCGCCCCTGCCAGCCAGGTTTAGCCTGTGCCACCACAACGGATTCATCAAACGTCTGATAGAGATTACCATCTTCAAAAGACAAGAACAGAGTAGAGTCGTCCTGGTTAATCAGGCAACCATGACGCGCCCAGGCGCTGTCTGCGCCTCTATGAACGTCTCCGATCGATGGAGCCAGTCAAGATGGTGTGGGCTAGTCATGTTTTTCATTCCACGTAGCAAGAAGGCCCACTGTCAGGAGAGAAGCACTGAGCAAAGCACCGGCGGCGGCAAACGCACTAGCTAATAAAGAGACGGGTTTGCCAAAGGACATCCTTTTTTGGAGCTAATGGCAAAGCGAACGAAACGTAGTCTGAGTTTAGTCTGAGTGCGGCTATTCTGCTACTAGGAAAATGCTAACTAAGCGCTATGAGTAACCCTTTTTATATGGCAGGCATCAGATTGCATCGGCATAGACTGATCAGCCATAAGTTTAACACCCCATCACGCAAACGCGATTACACGTAATCGCATACACACTAATACTACTGGCGCTGCTTTCCCTCGTTTGATATCGTCGATGCGATAATGTGTAATCACAATATCACACCACCTTAACCAGCCAAAACTAAGACATAGAGGACATTACAAGCATCTGCTCACCATACTCATGCCGACAAGTTTGTGTAATCACAAAATCACGATATCAAAATATCACGCTGCAACAATTGGGTATTGAAGTATGCTGATAAGTGATTACACGTTAGCATGCAGTAGTGTAATCACGTTGGCACCCAATCATTTGTCAATACATATCATTGGAGAGGTCTATAAAGTCATGCCAATTGCAGCCGTCATTTCGCAGAAAGGCGGACCAGGTAAGTCCACGGTATCGATGAACCTAGCCGTCGCCGCCCACCTGTCGGACAAAAGTGTCGCTGTCTTAGACACCGATCCGCAGTGTTCTATTAGTCAGTGGGGCGATATCCGAGAAGGGGAAGGCATCACCGAACCTATCGTTGTCGCTATACCGCCCAGCCGTCTTACCCAAGCGATCGCCACTACTCAAGAGGACAACACAGATTTAGTCATCATAGATACAGCTCCTTTTAACTCAGAAGGGATTCTGACGGCGGCGCGACTCTCCGATATCTGCGTTGTGCCGTGTCGTCCATCAATCCTGGATCTTTCAGCGATCACAACCACACTTGACCTATGCTCAGCGGCAGGCGCAAAAGTAGGGTTGCTACTAAACGCAGTTAAGTCACGTCCGCAGCTGTACGAAGCGACTAGCGTTCTGAAAGATCTAGCGGAAACCGACACGAACCGACAGATCTGCCCGATAGCACTATGGGATAGAACTGAGTACTCGAAAGCAGTCGTTGATGGTCTAGGTGTGCTTGAATACTCGCCGACTGGAAAGGCCGCGAAGGAGATCAAGCAACTGTACAA
Organism: Synechococcus sp. PCC 7335; assembly: GCF_000155595.1. Classification (NCBI taxonomy): domain Bacteria; kingdom Bacillati; phylum Cyanobacteriota; class Cyanophyceae; order Synechococcales; family Synechococcaceae; genus Synechococcus; species Synechococcus sp. PCC 7335. The sequence goes on from NZ_DS989905.1 coordinate 752,502, forward strand.
GTGGTTATGTGCTAACGTGTAATCACAATGACACTTCATCACGTAAGTACGTAATAAGGAAATCACAACCATAGGATTGCCGAAAGGTGAACACCCAAAGCTATCGTCTTGTGATAGCGTGATATCACAATTACACGGTACAAATTTTTTATAGGAGAAGTGTTGCTATGTCTGGTCTAAGAGATCGGCTTAAGCAAGTGGGAAATGGCAAAGCCGCGACTGGCAAAGTACAATCGGCTGCACCTGCTAAGCCTGACAATAAGAAGAGCCCGCACTATCGCCCGAGTCGATCAGGTAAGAAAGCCATTATCGGCTACTTCGACCCGGCAGTCTCAAAACAAGTGAGACAGCTAGCGCTAGATGAAGATACGAGCGTAGAAGCACTCGTCGGGGAGGCGCTAGATCTATTGTTTGAGCAGCGTGGCCTACCTCAGATTGCTGGAAAGCAACCCGACTAGTAGTCAGTCATGATTGAACTTTCGGGTAGAGGCGCTTGAGTTTGATGCGTGCATCATCAGTGGAGAATTGCCAATCAATCCCAGTTTGTTGATGGTTCCGTTGTGTTGCCCAAGCCTGAACTTCTTGTTCAATTTCGGTCACGTTATCAATGCGTCGGCTGAGACATTGTCGGGTCAACACACTTAGTTCAGGCTCTGCCATATTGAGCCAACTGCCATGCTTAGGCGTGTAGACAATCTTCACCTTGTTTCGAATGCGGCGAGCTTCCTGTGGCGTAAAGGCTTGGTATAACGAGGTAACGGTATGGGTGTTGAGATTGTCACAAACTAATGTCAAGGTTTCAGCTGTGGCGTAGCGGGGGAGGTCAATCAGTTGCCGCAGTTGCTGTGCCCAATCAATGGCGGTTCGTCGGTCACTAACACGTACGTCTCGCCACCCGGCTAACGGTTCAACGAACATCCAGACCGTACAGGTTCCCTCGCGAATGTACTCGTGGTCAATCCGTTCAGGGGTATTAGGTTTGACAGGGTGTGGGAGGTGTTTCTCCTTCAGTAACTGTTTGGGTTGCTCGTCCATGCAAATGATTGGATGGGCCGGGTCATACGCCAACTGGTAAATATCCAAGACTTGCTCCATCTGGCAGACGAAAGCAGCATCCTGCTTGGGTGGAATGCACCACATGGTACGTCGCCAAGGCTTCAATTCATTTTTTTCAGCACTTGGCGAACCGTTTCATGGCTAACCGGCTCGACGATGTCTAAGACGACGGCTTGGTCTGCGAGCAGCCGTAGGCTCCAACGGGCATATCCTGGTGGCGGCTGAGAACAAGCTAAGGCCACCAAACGAGCTTCCTGCTCACCATCAAACTTGGGTGGGTTGGGCAGTTGGGATGGCGGCTTGCGAGACAACAAAGACAATGGCCCTTGAAAGACTGCCTGCTTACGCCAACTTTCGATGCTTCGGGTCGTCACCCCATAGGCTTCCGCAATCAGCTGGTCACACCAAGCCGGGCCAGCCTCGCTCTCGTCACATTTCAGTAGAGCTTGAGCGCGGGTCAGTTTCCACTTGGCCGCTTTCCCTTTCGAGACAAGTGCTTCTAGTTCCGCTCTCTCTTCAGGCTGCAATTTGACTCGATGCTGTTTTCTGCTCATGAACGTTCAACTCTCTCTAGAACAATCTTTTCGAGAGTTAGGGTGCCCGAAAATTTAGGGCTGACAGACTACTAGTTTGTCCTTGCACCATATCCAACATGGTCGGCTTCTGGAAAAGCTATACCCTAAGTCAAACTAATCTTGTAGTGATAACGCGATTACACGATTACACATAAACCTCTGTAGTGAAAAATATGACTCTGAAAAAGTTTGAGAAGATAGCTACGGCGAGTCCGTTTGTTGAGTATTTCGGAACGTTCAACGGGCGTGGTAGTCACGAAGGGATTGCGGTCACAGCTGAGGGACCATATGAATACGCTCAGTTTTGCTTAGAGCTGATGTCTGAAGGGCTATGTAGGATAGCAGAAGAGAGACCCCTGATCGATCAATGGGGATTGAGTCAGATCTACTCGTGGCCGAAAAAATTAATAGGAGGCGATCGCCAGTGTTCTACAGGCGGATAGCCTTAACAGTATTCGTGTCGTTTTTGAATTAGTCAACGTAAGTAACACGAATATTTACCATCAGGCTTGGGACTAACCAACAGAGCGATCGCCTCCTATCTTTTCGGATTCCAGATAGAAATTAAAAAATATTAGGAGAGACCTGTTTAGTTTGAGCAGCATCAGTGTGTTCCGTATTGTCTGCCTAGCCGCTGTTATGAGAGCGGCTAGTGCCTTGAAGAGCTAGAAGTTAGTCGAGGATATAGAGATGAATGCGGTAGAAGAATGGCAGATTGTTATCGACGTATCGTTTGATAACATAAACAAAGGTACGGATCTATCGAAAGTTGTAGCATTTCGTTCCGCCTGCAAGTCGAGAGTTATCTATATGACCGAGCTGACGAAGGCGCAGGCTGAGCGGCTGTTCACTACACAATGCAGCAGTTCGAGAGCTACGCCCCTGGCACTGTTGGCAGTGGTACTTATGCAGAAGTGGTAGGCCGTTTGGAAGATCTCTACCCTGGTTGGGTGGAAGAATGTGAAGAAGTTTAAAAGAGAGTGCAGTCACTACTGTGGAGACTTATGTCTACCACAGTACTTAATTTTCCTAGAGAGCGATCGCTCCATCGCCTGCGTTGGTTTACTGCCAGAGCGATCGCCCGAGAGTTGAGGCAGCGCTGAGGTGCTCTGAAGGATTGGGAGGAAGCCCATGGATTTCAAAGAGTAGACAACACTGCTGCCTTGTCGAAGATTGCGCCCCGTTCAATTAAGTCTTGTTTTTCTGCAAGGGCTAACCCTAGAAACTAACTAAGGAAAGCACTAAAATTCCTAACGGGACGAGAAAAAGCAATCTATACCAAACTAACTCACCTAGAACGTTCGGCCAGATCTTCATAGCCAAAGTCATAAGCACTATACACACACAACAATCACGATAAGTGTGGTGGGGCGCAGGTAGGAACTGGCTGATGTGCTTAAGCATCACGATAGCGGCATCAATTGGTAGTGCTAGCAGATACAGCGCATACCAGTTTCGTTGTTTAGTGCCTTCTATCCCTAAGAGAAGTCTTCCGAGCAGCGATCGCTTCAGACTTCTCTGTTGCGCTTGTTTCTCGTGACGCAAAGGGAAGTGATTTTCCATGAGTGCTTTCTACCAAGCAAATTCTAAAACCACTACACAATGAGTTTAGCTGATGGAGAGGTTAGCGAAAGTGATCGCTCTATGAATAGTCCCTAAGAAGGGTGATCGCCTTGTTCAATACTGGCTACGTTAGTCACCTGAAAGCTTTTTACTCGCCAGTCGGTTCAAGCTAACGCCTTGCTCCGCCGCTTGGATAGCCAGTTCCCGATGCTGTTCGGGTGGAATTCTGACCATAAACTTACCGCTGTAGAGTTTCTTCGATAGCGGTGTTGGCACAGCCTCATCGTGCGCTTCTAAATCGTTGATACAAGCCTGAACTAAGTTGATGATGCCAGAGAAAGCAGTTTGCTGATTCTCGTCGAGCCAGCTTAGCCCAGGGAACTCGGCACACAGACCGACAAATTCTTCATCTTCTTCCGACCAAAACACACGATAGGTGTAAAACTGAGCGTCCATTACATCGCCTCCATCTTTCTAATCGCTGCTAGTACCTGTTTGACTTGATAAGGCTTACCCTTTCCTTTTTTTGACTGGATATTGACATAGGGTTCGCCCTGCCAGGGGGTGCGATAAACTCGATGACTGCCGCCCGATTGACGGGGCTTACCGAAGAAATGATCACAAACCTTAGACAAATCAGAGAATTTTACCCCCTTAGGATTGTTCTCCATGTCTGCCAAAATCTTCTGAATACTAGCCATTTCGCAGGTAATATCAATAATGATACTATAACGTAAATTATTGATGTTGAGTCTCAAGGGTGGCCTGAGCTCTTCTTCCTATCACTATTCACTTTCTCTTTGCAGCTGCTGAAGATAGGCTGTGCCGCCAAGCTGACTCATCTGAACCAGAATCCAGCTTTGTCGGTCTAGTACTTCCTGGGAAGGCGCTTCGATGCGGTAAAGTTCTGGCCCAGGTAGTACAGCAGCTAGTAGGGCAGCTTCTTGTGAGGTGAGGTCTCGGGCAGGGAGTTGAAAAAACTGTTGGCTAGCGGCTTCTACGCCGAAGGTACGCTCGCTAAACTGGGCAATGTTCAAGTACATTTCTAAGATCCGCTGCTTGTCCCACATCAACTCTATGAGCAGCGTTAGCCAAGCTTCTATCCCTCCACCTTCCAAAGCGATCGCCCTCCAGTCTGTCCACTCATCGGCGTTGCCGTCTAAATTTCCAAGGCATGACAGGGTTTGGATTGGACCAGAAAGCGGATTGTGTCTGCTGAGCGCTCTGTTCTGCCTCTAAGTAGTCTGAGCGATCGCATATACTGATCAGATGACACTTGCTGAGCAAGACTGTCCTATAAATTGGCTCATCGAGTTTAACTTGACAATGCCTAATACGCTAACGTTTGCACCCTTTGCGAACGCAACTGAGACCTTCCCATCTGCTTCTATCCAACAACGTCGCTTGGAAGTACTCGATACGGCAACTAAGTTCGTTGATGATATCCAAAAGGTTCGCTTAGAGCAGCTGAACAACCAGACTAAGGCGGTTGACGATATTCAAAAGGTTTGGTTGGCGCACTCGAATAACCAAACCAGAGCGGTAGATAGTTGTCCCTGAAAAACCTAATCTAGGCAGCAGACGATCGCGAAAAACTGTCATCAGAAAGGCAACGGCAGAGTTTACGCAAATTGAAGCCATAAGCAGCCATCAAAGCGTTTATACAGTCACCCTGCTTACCTTTGAGGAAGTTACGCTTGAGAGCATGGTCATGTTTGAGATGACCAATGACCGGCTCAATCGCACTGCGCCGCTTGGCCAAGCGTTTGAGCACCTCTTTGAACTTTCTGGCGCCTGCCACGAGCACCTGTAGGCCCTCTGGATGATGCTTGCTGCCTCGAAAGCCTCTGTCCACCGCTACTTGCTTGGGCAAAACGCCACTGAGCCGATGAGTTTGCGCTATCGCGTCGCTCAGTGTGGAGCCGTCATAGGGATTGCCGTGAACCGCAGCCGTACCTACAATCCAGTTGCTCGCACTGGTCGTCACAAACACCACTTTGCAGCCAAACTCGTAGCGCTTATGAACCTTGACCTTTGCCAAACATTCGACTTCCGGCGCATGCATACTGTAGAGCTTGTTAGAATCACTTCGTTTCTGTTGCTCAATCTGTTTTCCCGGTTCAACAACACAGCCATTTCTGCATCTGGCTGCGGTAGCTTTCGTTCAATATCTCGAATCATACGACCCAAGTAAGTGCGTAGTTTGCGAGTATGCCTTCTGGCTCGTTTGAGTTGCCTTGCAACTCGATAGCGACTCTGCTTAAAGAAAGCATACTTTCCAATCCTTACATAGCTTTGACGGAGCTTGACACCTCGCTTTCTCGCCGCCCGCACCAGCGTTATTCTGGCCTCGTTGTAAAGTCTCGCATCAGTCGGAAAAGCCACCGCTTTCTCTTGCACTGTTGTATCCACATTCACTCGCCCAATCTCTTTCGGTTTCATCACAGCGCTACGCATCGCGGTCTGGATAATTTGACTGAGCAACTGTTCAAATCCATCGGTACCAATCTGCTTTCGCCACTTCACTAGACTCGCTGGATGGCATGGCAGTTCATGTTGAAACACCTGCTCGCCGCAGAAATGCTGCCAGTATGGATTCTCGACCCACTTTGCCGCCACACTCTTATCACTTTCGTCGTACAACGCCTTCTGATAGTGCAGCCCTACCAACAATCGAGTTGGCAACGCTGGTCGTCCGCCACTCGCTTTGACAACACATCCGAACTTCTTCTCGAACGCCTGCCAGGCTATCGTTTCGGCCAATTGGACAAGCGGATGACTTAGGTTCAACTGACTCGCTAGCGCTGATAGCGACGAGTCCCTATTTGAGGGCGATAATGATGGCTTCATTTTGCAAGCTTTTCGGAGCAAGAGCGACTTATCCGACAATTCTAGCTTGCCCTCTAAAGCTTGAAGCCTACTCTTGTCAAGCCTTTCATTAGTTTTCAGGGACGACTAGATAACGTCTAAGCCACTCGGCCAGCTAGTCTCGGTGCTCGTACTCTCATGCTGAGAATGTGTCGGACTGGATGAAGGCGCTGGCTGGTAAGCAGAGAGAAGCACCAAAGCGGTGGATGGACATTCAGCTATTTGTTCACTTTTTGTCCTGTACATAGATCTTCCCATTTATACAAAAGTTATATAAACCTTTCTGGGTCTAAAAATGCGGCAGGACCTGGAAATATGCTTCTAATAGTAACTTGAATTGTATCTGGAATATCTTCAATCTCTTTAATCATTGATTTAAGGAGCCGTATAGAGCTAAACAATACGCAAACATTTACAATAGAAGTTGCATCCAAAGTTGGATATAGCCTTTTATCTGGTAAAACGCTTGATACATTCACGCGTACATTGTTGTTTTCAGCCCACTTGTTAAGAATGTATCTGAGAATGTCTTCCCTATCTTTCAATTTAAGTTTAAGAACAGCTGTACATTCATCAGAGTTCCAAGTTAGAGGCAATTTCTTCTCGAAATCAACTTCCGAGATTTCAGAACAGCCTATTTTGTGGATGTGAACAGACCTTTCGCCTTCCACTCCACATATTCGATCTTTTGGCATTGGATAGCAACATTTTGAAATTAAAAGCATACCTGAAAAGCTACTAGTTAAACCCTGAACAGCAGGAATGTCAGATACATCTTTATGCTCATTTAAACCAAATGACTTTGACACGCCAATCTGAGGTCTTATAAACGTGTCTGAGTAACGTTTTTCTGCTTTTCGAATATCTTCAATTCTTATTCTTCCTAAGCCTAACTGCTGTTGAAGTTCTTCAATACTTCCGCAATTAAGGCACCGAGAAATGTATTCAAACTTGTTCCCTCCTAAGTAGCATTTACTAAACTCTCGTTTAAGAATAGTAGCTCCTCTTTTTATATTTTCTTTATGCCAAAAAGAACTGATAGAATCGGCTGCTTTAGTAGTAACAACAAACTTTTTCCAAGCAATATCAGGTTTTCTCTCGCCGCCATCCCTCTTTATAATTTCAACCTTATCTCCATTTTCCAACATAAAACTTAGTTCGCACTCTATGATTTCCCAATTTTCTGGACCTTGACCATAGTTGCGAGTTACCTTTGCACGATAGCAGGAATGCCCCAATTCTGTATGTATCTTATAAGCAAAGTCTACAGGAGTTGAGCCTCTCTTGATAGTAATTGGTTTGTCTAAACTCGTGTAGACGGTAATTGTATCCTGATTAGCAATTATATCAAAAAAACTTGTTTCGCTTTCAATGTAATTAACAAAACTGTCTATATCATGAATTTGTAACTCATCAATTTCGTAAGGTATTTCGTTCTGACATTCAGGCTTTTTCTTATGCCTTTTAAAGAAAGAAACGAACGACTCAACATCTTTCTTGTTACTAGTAATGTAGAATTTTGTATTTGAGACGCTTGCTAGAACTAAGTCTATGTATTCTCGATGCTTCAGTTGCCTATTCTCAGAAAGCAATTGAAGTTTATTGGCTTGATCTCTTAACAGTTCATAAGAAATTTTATCACTTATTCTTATTAAATCTTTTGAAGCGTTGATTATGGCTGTCTTTTCTTCTGTACCTAGATCTTCTTCTAATAATTCTATATAGTCACGCATACTCACATAAGTGTAGGAAGGCTCCTCTAACAGAATATGATTTGAATTGATTAACTCTAGTAAGTTAGAAAGGCTTTTCTCTGAAAATCTCAAGCCATCAATACTAGTATGACTTGATGGCAGACCTGAGCGCAACAGAATCTGAGCCAGCGTCGAGAGGTCCATCATCACGTGTATGTGCTTCGTGAGGGATGCTAGAGAGCGTTGCATAAGAAGTGTAATAATAAGCTAATTGCTAACAAAAGAAGGTTTGATGGTGTAGATAGTTCTTTAAGTTCTGAATAGCGAATAAGATATGAATGGCGTTGCTAATCTGAGATACAAGTAGGTAGCCTAAATTAAATGAGGTTATCAAGCGTCGCTTGATAACGGTTTCAGCAACTTATAGCAGCGTTTATATATAGCTACCTACTTAAGACATTTGTGATAAAATAAGCGATAGTACGTGATTAATTCATGCTTAGTTCATTCTGTAGATTAACTAAGCAACGCCATTTATCTAGATACAGCTAGCCATCTTAATTCTTCCTAATACTAATAGCCTCGTCTGTATGACCACTATTGGCTTTCTCTAATTTCTCCTTACTTATACCTGGAAGACTTCTTTGCATAACACTTTTAGGATCAGGCAAAACTTTGCTTTTATCTGAAGTAGCTTCACTATGGCATGGAGATTTTTCCCAAATAGGAGGCGAAGAAACAACCATCAATTCCTTAGTTGCTAATTTTGTGAGTAGACACGAAATTGAACCGCTGTTGCCGTAAGTACAGTCAAAACTTTCAGCAATATCTTCTACTCTTTTCTTTTCACTTGGTGAAAGCTTTACACTATAAGACTTATGACCTAGCTTTTTCTTGGTTCCTCTACCTTTAAGAAGATTCTCGAGGCCAGAGTTTTCTTTGGTTATGGACATTACTATTTATCTCCGCACTTTGGCAATCCGTTTTCAGCCAAAGTCTATCACTTTTGGGAATATCCTCCCAAAAGTAGCATACGTTTTGTGAAGATAGAATTTGAATTAGTGCTCTTTGATCCCATTCATAGTTGAGATTTGAAGGAATTGCTGCTGGGATGGTCCTGGATTGGGCCTTGACCTCACAGTTGACTTGAGAGCTTGCCTGAAAAGTGGTAGGAGGTTCCAGACTCTGTAGAACTCGAATATACTTCACGAGAGCGGCCCAGAGCTATTTCTACAATTACTTCTCTATCAGCGCGATCCCCCTGTTGTTCAGTGAAGCACGACTGCCACTGACAGCGAGTGAGGAAGCTATCGGATGAAGGATGCAAATACCTAGGTATCCTCAAAGCAGTGCTTTTTTACTGCTTCAGCCCTAACTGTCGAGTTGGGGTTTTCAAGCTTACAGGAGTGATCGCCATTATGCTTTCCTCTCTTAGCGTGATCGCCTCTTCATTCGTGGGGTGTTAGGACCAGAGTAGGCACCTAACTTACTAAGGGTTTCTTTAAGAATAAGACATAATCTGGGTACGTTGACTAATGAAACGAGAGACAGCAACCCATTACCTCAGCGGTTAATGGTAACGCGATACTCAGTCATTTACTCATCGTCGTCCCTTTGCGTAAGCTGCATAGTGAGATCCAGTATTGCCATGATGCTTTCCAGCCGTCCCACGTCATTGCCAGCCAGTCCCAATACTAGCAGTGCGAGCATCGCAGCGCTAGTCCTTTGGTCAGTTGATTAGCCTTCATATGTATTTACTGAGTGGTAGACTTTGTTGGATTGTCCAGTTACATATGATTTTATGGATTGACACAAATAGCTCCCAGTGAGCAGCCGCGACAACTGTGATTGGTAGCGATCGCCCCAATGTAGTGATATCGGCTCATCACGATTTTGTAATTTTTGTTTTTCGGCTTTTCAGCCTCCTACCGATTGAAAAAGCCCCTGCGTCTGATCTCTTTAGAGATCAGACGCAGGGGCAAAGAAACTAGTATTAACAGCGGTTGCCGATTACACCCGAGTCTACTGAGTCAATTGGAGCTACACATCCAAGCCATCTGTAGATTCGTCGTGCGAAATTTGGCTCTTGCTCCACTGTTCAGCGTAAGCTGAAACTAGCCATTCGTGCATAGGATAGTAGAGATATACCCAAGGTCGATAAGGCGAGATCACAATGTTTCGCCCGTCTTTCTTAACAGCTTCAATGATTCGCTGTGCCACCCAGTCAGACGAGAGCCGACTGTCATGGCTCATTTTGCTGATAAACCCACCTGGAACTACCTTTCTAATAATGCATGGCGAATTAATTCGCTTGAATGTCACAAGCTGACCAAGAAGCCGCTTACTCAATTCGTAGACAGGACTGTTAGCAGAGGCCACCTCCGCCTCTGAAGTTACTACCCAGACTTCTTTACATGCTGCGTCGAAAGCGGTTTTGACGGTATGAGTAAACCGGTCTAGAAGAGCATATGATGACAATGCATTCACACGAATAGAATCAAGCACCGCTGCTTCTGTAAGTTCCCGACGATTAACTCCGTGGTTGAGAACTAGGATGTCAGCGGACTTTAGAACTTCGTCTAGAGCATCTAGGTTATCAACACTCCAAAGGACTGTCTTTAGCTGTACCAGCCTGCCATCAACTTCTACTTCTATAGGGTTTGTGTGTGAAGAAGTGAGTGCGATGACTTTGGCCTCTTCTAGAATAAGTCTAGCAATTAGGCTTTTGCCCAAACTACCGGAGGCTCCGGTGACGACAACAGTTTTTCTTTTCAAGGAGAGAGCAGTTCCGAGCAGTCGATCTACTAAGGTGAAGATACCACTGAAATATGCGTTAGGGTTTTCAAAATGGTGACGCTGATGGTAGCTCCAGTTGACACACCACTTACCGGGATGAGCCACACTTTCTGTCTGCTTATGATTCAGATCTTGCTCAATTGCCCACTTGTATCCTAGTCCCCTAAGAATAGCCATTAGAAGACTATGTAGAGTGAAGAGTAAGCATAAGAAACTGCCAATTGATGAAGAAGACCAGCCAGAAATCAGAAATGAAGAGATAGATATCGAGAAAGCAATCATGAGCATTATCACTGACTCAGGCACATCATGATGCCATTGAGAGCGTTGATACAGTGCAGAGCTTACTTTCGACATATCACGCTTAAAGACTCTGTGGTGCCAGTTATGGTGCCGTGATAACCGGGGAATGTAATGGGAAAGAACATGGAAACCATCTCTTGCTATCTCAACACATAGTCTTGTAGCTGCTGCCCAAATAGCTGTTAAGACGATAAAGAGAATTGTGCTTTGGATGTGTGAAGATGTAGCAATAGGTGTCATTAAACGATCATCAAAATCAGCTAAAGCCATTGCTTTTGAGATGGCATTTTCTACTAAGTTGTTCATGAATTTATCCTCTTTCGATTAAAAGAAAAAACAAAAAACGCTGCATCGAGAAAGTCATCTCAATACAGCGTCGTAACAGGTACCTGCTCTCCGGCTATGCCTTTTTATTCAGTTGGAACCCTTACTAAAGCAGCGCTACTTTTGGTAGCTATGGATGTATTGAAGGTCGCTAGGTGTACCACCAACAACAATCATCAACCGATTTTTTGAACAGTTGACCGTAACGTCAAAGTCACCATGACTACCCCGCGTCCAGCTAAGCACAAGCCTTTCTAAAATCATCGTGAACAAATTAACCATTTCCTTCTGAGAAAAAACTGCTCGAACGTGAGGAGGCATTTTATGCCAGGTATGAGTCAGTTGATCTCGACTCCATCTTGGATCTTCCCAATTGCTGATGTCGCCTAGTGACAATGTATAGGAAGGACATGGGAAGTAGCCTAATGTCAGGATAATCAGGCCCTGGCTGCCCCTCGTGCTTTTAATCTTGAAGGCCCACTCTTCTCTAGAAACTGCTTCGCTTGCCTGAAGCAAATCTTGCGAAAGCTGTTTCATTAGGACGTACACTCCATCCTCTACGGAATAGACTCTATTCATCGCTATTTCCAAAGTACTGAGAAATGTTGGTGTTGTTGTTCATAAACCAAACTCCTTGCCTATAAGCGTTAGGCATTATTCACTTTTTACAGACAGAATTAGCGATCCCTGGTTTTTGAGATTGAGCCATCTTTAGTTTCCCAACAAGGTCTTCTAAAGATCAGAAGACCTTCGCCGCTTGGTTGCAGCATATCTTCTTCGTATGTGTACCTTGCTATTCATTCAGCGAAGGCTTTTGAATACAGAACTATCACTAAGACAAGCCACGTAGGACCAAACTACACATGGCACGGGCCACGGGCATGTTTCTGCCCTGACCTAAAACCGTCGATGAACGTCTTTGACAAGCCGCAAAGGAAAGCTCAATTAGAAGGCAAAAGCACTATTTAGTAACACCATACTATTATACTATAGTTTTTTGATATGTGTGCTACTTTTGGGATAAATTTCCCAAAAGTAGTAACTAGTTTTGATTCCCTAGTATTTTCGTTCTGTTTGTCCTTTTTGATTGCGTATTCGAGATTCGGTGCTGCTCTGGCATTGAAGGTGGCGACTGATGGTTTAGCGTCCTATCCAAGAGCAATCGAGGAAGAACTGGGTGAGGAAGTCGAGCACGAGGTGCGACCCTGCACCGCCAACCAGTCGAACAAAACCATCGGCGTATCAAGCATCGCTATCACCCTACTCTGGGCTTTGGGGAATTTGATGCGGCGCAGCGATTCTGTCGAGCAGTGGATAAAGTGAGTAACTTTTTAAGACCTCGGACGCGAATGACAGAACTCGTGTCTCTACATGACCGAAGAAAACATTTCATAGCAAGCTGTGAGAAACTGCAAGCATTATTCCAGACCGCTTAAACAGATAGAGAAAGGTGCGATCGCATTCGTGATGATACGTCGATATTTGGCTACCCATATCTGACAAATTCGAGTGCTGTATTCAGCCTCTAAGTAAGCTGCGTGATCTCATTGACTCAGATATTGGCGATAAGCAACGGCATGACCGCTTTGGACTAGGCATGAGCTGATTAATCACAAGTCTAAGTGATCACATACCTTCAGCCCTTTGCAGAGCACTGGTCGCTTAAATCTCTGGGAGACTGGAAGCTTAGAGTAACGAACGTCATCTGAATTGCTCTAAGCAAGCCAAATGTCTCCTGATACTTGCCCCATTCATTTACAGGCAGCTCCGCATCAGCTTGACGGTGGTAAATGCTATTAGGCCAATCACCAGACGGGTTACGGTGGTGCCAGTCGTGAACAGGAGAATCACCAGTGAGAATCAACAGCCGACTAGGTAAGTGATAAAAGAAAACTCGTGCCCACCAACACACCCACGACAACCAGTACTCTAATTGTGATTCCTCACCTGTATGGCACGGAGGTGACTCACAGAGAATAATTGCACTTGTCATTACGCCTAGAGTTGTCCGACCGCGATCACCCGTATCTGGCACAGGCCAACGGTGCTCTACGCACTGTCGAAGTAGACTACTGCATTCAAACAGGATAGTCACTGTGACTAGGTATGCGATCGCAAATGAAGGATTGTGCTCGATGTAAATGAGTAACATTAGCACTAGCCAAATAGCCACCGCAGCTAGATCATGAGCTTTGTTAGGAGATAGAAAGGTAGCTTGTAGTCTTGAGCATAGGCGTTCAGCGTGAAAAGTAGGTGAGCACAGTGTCTTGATGAGATGTTGCCAAGATTCACTGACTGTTGCACCGAGCTGGAAACCCGCCGCCTCCAGTAGATATCGATATGTCTCGTCATTCTTTTGTAGCAGCGATAAATGGCCTGGCCTCGAACCAATTTGATGGTGCTGATGACGATGGTCTTTACAGTAAGTATCGAAGTCGCCAGACAGCGTAAGAACTGCGACAAGCGAACCCAATAAGACATTCGCATGTCGATTGGATCTAATGCCTGCATTGTGACTACAAGCATGCATGAACGTCAGACGAAACCACCGAAAACTATGAAGCAATAGCAGCTGTCCTAGGAAGGTCATCCAGATATAACCGCTCGTTGTCGACCAAAACATCACGCAAATTGAACAGCAAAAGACGAACGCCTTTTGGATTAGTTGGTTGGTTGACGTTTTTTGGAAAGCTGGTTGCTGGCCTGCGTAGGGCTTCCCACTTAGCTCTGTAAACAAATTTTGAAACCACTTTCTATCTGAGAAAACTTTGCGCTTGACAGCTTCGCGTGGATTATCGCAACTATCGGAATTGACCAAGGTTTCTGTTTTTGAGATGGCATCTTCTACTGAGACGTTCATTGAATTTATCCTCTTTCGATTAAACAAAAAACAAAAAACGCTGCATCGAGATAAGTCATCTCAATACAGCGTCGTAACAGGTATCTGCTCTCCGGCTGAGCCGTTCTTATTCAGTTGGAGCCTTTGCTAGATCAGGGCTACTTTTGGCAGATATGAATGTACTGAATGTTGCTAGGTGTACCACCAACAACGATCCTCAACCGATTTTTTAAACGATTGATCGTCACTTCAAAGTCACCATAGCTACCCTGTGTCCAGCTAAGCAAAAGCCTCTCCAATATCATCGTAAACAGAGCAATCATTTCCTCCTGAGAAAAGGCTGATTGAACATGAGAAGGCATTTTACGCCAGATACAAGTCAGTTGATCTCGACTCGATCTTAGATCTTCCCAATTGCTGATGTCGCCTAGTGACAATGTATAGGAAGGAAGTGGGAAGTAGTCCAATCTCAGGATAATTAGGCCCTGACCAGCCTTCGCACTTCTAATCTGGAAGTCCCACTCTTCTTTGGAAACTACTTTGCTTGCCTGAAACAGATCTTGTGAAAACTGCTTCACTAGGACGTACACTCCATCCTCTACGGAATAGACTCTATTCATCGCTATTTCCAAAGTACTGAGAAATGTTGGTGTTGTTGTTCATAAACCAAACTCCTTGCCTATAAGCGTTAGGCATTATTCACTTTTTACAGACAGAATTAGCGATCCCTGGTTTTTGAGATTGAGCCATCTTTAGTTTCCCAACAAGGTCTTCTAAAGATCAGAAGACCTTCGCCGCTTGGTTGCAGCATATCTTCTTCGTATGCGTACCTTGCTATTCATTCAGCGAAGGCTTTTGAATACAGAACTATCACTAAGACAAGCCACGTAGGACCAAACTACACATGGCACGGACCACGGGCATGCTTCTGCCCTGCCCTAAAACCGTCGATGAACAGCTTTACTAAACAGTCCTCACATCAATCACTCTAAGGAAAACTTAACTATAGAGAACGGCCTTCATCTCTTTGAGGTCCAATTCCCCGCCGCTATGTGGCATCCAAGAAAAACAGTGTCCGAAGGGCTCTGCTGAGCGACGACGAGCCACATAGCGTGTGAGCTTCGAGAAGTGATACCCCGTCCGCTTGCGGCGGGGATATTCATTGAGTGTTCCGTAAGATAATAGTATCATATAAATCAGTAATACGTACAAAAACGTTTTTAGATTTTTGGATATGTCTGAATATGCGCATAAAGTATCATTTAACAGCTTTATATCTCCATGAAGGCTTATAGAATCTTTGGCATTACTTTTTATCAGTATTACGCACACCTTACTTACGTGACTGTGTTAGAAGCTACAGTGTTTCTGGTCGTGAACTAAAGAAGCGTGGGAAACGTCGTCTACGTTATTGAGTTAGACAACGAGCAATGGATTGTCCTTTCTGCGATCATCCCACACCCCACAAGCACGGTAAGACCAGTAAAGGTAGTCAGCGATATCGTTGTACAGCCTGTCGTCGAACGTTTACCGAAACCTTTGATACGCTGTACGATCGACGCCAAGTAACCTCAGAGCAGGTAAAACTGATCTTACAGACCTACGTTGAAGGCAGCAGCTTACGCGGAATTAGCAGAATTGGAAAGCGGGCATACGGCACCGTCGTGGACATCGTTCGCTAGCCTAGCTACAGAGCCCGGCTCGTGCATAACGAAGTGCTCAAAGATACTGCTGCACGAAAAGCTGGATTATTGACACGGTCTTGGGTTTGGCATGATATCGCCACATAACCCACGTTATGTTGAGGCACAATCGTATTTCTATACGTAATAAATTAATATTATTGTTAAATCATAAAAAGTAGTTAGAAGCCTTTGCTATGATACTCTTATGGCAGTAGGCGACAATGCTTTTTATCTGCTATATGTATTTATGTACGTAACTTAAATAGAGTCCTGCACTAGGTACTTTCCATATGTTGATCGTTGCAAAAACTGATCCTGAGGAACTTGCAATTCCTGAAAGACCTTCTTTAGTTTCTTCTTATAAAGCGAAGCGCGGGCGGCCGCCGACTTTGAGTGAAGAGAGAAAGAGGAAGCGACGTAATGTTTCAATCTCTGATACAGCCTGGGACAGGTTAGACAAACTAGCAAATGACCTTGGTTATACTTCCAAAAGCGAGTTGTTAGAGAAGATTGGTCGAAGAGAGGTAGAGCTTTCACACCCTGAAAGCTCATCTGGCAGCTCGTCTTTGAAGGACATTCTTATATATCGCCGTATAATGGGGCTTTTCGACCCACATGGTGACGTCTTAAGATCTTTGGTAGGGTTTAATTATGCGATCTCTCAAAAACTACCACAGAAAGAAAACAAAGCTTTTTCTGAGTTGTTGAGTGATAATTTACTCACATCGCTATCAGTAATATTTCAACATTGTTATATTCGTCCTGATCGCTATGTCAATAGTATCAGTGCTTTAAGTCGCCTTATTAATTACTGTCTCCTGCTGAACCAGGCTGGTTTAGCAGATGAATGGTTCTCTGATCAAGATAGAGACGAGTTTGACAATAATTCAATAGAAAGCAAGAAAGTAGAAGGTTGTCTAAATCAGATTGGATATGGAATGAGTCATCTAAAAGATGCTAGCTTTTCTCATCAGCTGACAGCTTTACGTCTTAAGTATATTGGAGGCTTTACCGAAGCTCAGATTCAGCAGATATACGCGCTTCAAGGAATGGCGTTTACCATAGAACAGATTCGTAGTCTTGTTCATGAAGGATGGTTTTCTTTTCGTAGTCACTGGAGCCAAACTATCGAGACTGAGCCTGATAAGGAGCCTGACATTGAGCCGGATGCTCAGAAATATTGCAAACTGCTTTGGTCTTCTTCCTTGGAGAGCGCCGAGTCACGGAAAGCTTTACTACGAATAATTTTAAAAGCAACCTATGATGCCCCTTTAAACTTTTGGTTGTGTGAGATTGAACACAAATGGCGTACTGAGTTTCTAGGTAGAGACGAAGGCTTAGAGAATGAACTGTCTCAACTACAAGCCGAGATTCAAGATCGGATTAGCGAAAGATTTGAGGAAAGAAAACAGGCCATTGATAGGAATATGCACTACTGTCTTAACCGGAGCGCAGCTGTGGATAAGCTGGTCGCTTTATTTGAGGAGGACACTGAGATCAGTAGCAAGACAAAGCTTGGTACCTTTGTAACTAAGTTGCTTCAAGCTGAACCAGAAGGTCACTTTGCTCAAGAACTAACTGCAGTACTGGATTCTTCTGATAAATGATAAATAGTAGCCGTTTTCTGTTAGTTATATGGAAGCTTTAGTCCTTAGTACCTGACCAAGCTACCAGTTACTAAATATTGAGTCGTCATTGGTAATGGTAAGAGCGAGGTGTACACGAGGTAATTGGTTCAATGGTCTTGCTAGTGGCCGTGTCTGCGCCATCAGCTGTTCTATCTTCCAAGAGAGAGATCGCCTTAGCAGTGATGAGGTGGTTATACAAAGAGGTGCTGCAAAAGCAGTTGGAACAGTCCCTAGGTGTGGCTTAAGTGTGAGGCCACATCAGTGACTGCACTCTGGGTAATGGATAGAACGCTGGTCTGCTAAGCTTTCGGTAATCTGAAAGCCTACCCTCACTTTGGTTGTTCCTGTTCAATGTCAAGCTCATCTGGTCTGACGGTTACCAAACCTATCTCTGTCTGGAATAAACCGTTAAAGACAAACTTCAAAGACTTGTTTAAAGCGCTAGGCAAAGCCGGGGTAGATGCGGCAACCGGGCAATGGATAGGACTGGGGAAAGACGCTGTCGATGTACTGTCCGCAATTGGTCTAGATAGTAAGAACCCAGCAGAACTGTCCTGGGCACTAATCTATAATTCATTGAGCAGAGCGACCTTCCAACTGGTAGCCGAGAGTCAGTTTTTGATGAAAGAGGTGCCTGTAGACATCGCCACGCTTACCGAGCAACTGGATCTATCGCTAGAAACGAGCGAGCTGCAAATTACAGCTAACTTCTTTGAACATCCAGAGCAGTTGAGCGTTGTTAGTCGTCTACAAACCCCCGTAAAGCAGTGGCTGATGGGTGTAGGCCTGGATGCGGTTCAATCAGAAACCGTTAGCAATCGCTTACCCGCTTACTTCACCTTCGCCTTGCACGAAGAGTGGCGACGCCATTCTCAAACCTATAGTAGTATCACCGCCGCCGTAAAAACGCCCTTCACCGAGGCGACAGAGCGAGAACAAGGCTGGCGACTGTACGCCTCCTGGCTGCAAAAGCAGATCGAGGAACCCATGATGTTCGAGGCCTTTGGTCTCAAAGATGTCTATATTCCGCTCAGAGGCTACTACAAGCGCCAGCAGCCTAGCCAAGAGTCTTCCTCGATAGCCAAAGCATATGAGAGTGCGGAACCTAAACCAGAACGTGTAGTGGTAGACCTCGCTACTGAGCTGAGGGGGTGGCTGCGCAAGGCGGAACAGCAAGATGCGATTCGAGTAATCAGCGGAGGTCCAGGCGCTGGAAAGTCGTCGTTTGCCAAAGTCTATGCGGCTGAACACGCTCAACGAGGTGAGTTCCCAGTTTTGTTTGTTCCACTTCACCAATTCACACCTACTGGAGACCTAGTTAAAGCAGTAGATGAGTTTATCCGATACGACCACTATCTGAAACATAACCCCCTTGATCCTGAGAGTGAGGGGAGCAGACTGCTGGTAATATTCGACGGTTTAGACGAGCTGGCGCTGCAAGGGAAAATAGCAAGAGAAACAGCGCAGTCCTTTGTTCGAGAAGTGCAGGACAAGGTCAGTCGATTTAACTATCGAACGACCCGCCTTCAGGTGATTATCACCGGCAGAGAAGTCGTTGTCCAAGAATCTTTCAGAGAGCAGCATCAAATTCTGCATGTCTTGCCGTACCTTCTTCCAAAGAACGAACGAAAGGAAGTAAAAGGTGAGCCTTACATTGACCCTAACGGCTTGCTATCAAGAGATCAGCGAGGCGATTGGTGGAGCAAGTATGGTGTGGCGGTAAAGCAAAACTATTCTGCCATGCCAGGAGTGTTAAAAACGGCCAGCTTGACTGAGATAACAGCGCAGCCTCTATTAAATTACTTAGTGGCCCTGAGTTATGTAGCAGGAAAGCTTACCCTCTCGGCGGCGACAAACTTAAATACTGTCTATGCGGATTTGCTGGATGCGGTCTATGAACGAGGCTACGAAGACAGCGGTCGGCACCGTGCGCTCACCTCGATGTCAAAAGCGCATTTTATACGAGTGTTAGAAGAGATCGCGCTGGCGGCGTGGCATGGCGGTGGCCGTACAACCACTATTCAAGAAATCGAATTGCACTGCGAGCGCAGCGGTCTGAGTAAGCTTCTGAGCGATTTTGAGGAAGGCGCTGAGCTAGGTGTTACTCGACTACTTGTTGCCTTTTACTTTCGACAAAGTGGCCAACGAAGCGATCAGAGAACATTTGAGTTCACCCACAAAAGCTTTAGCGAGTATCTGACTGCTCGACGGATTGTCCGGGCGGTGTCTCGAATTCAAAAGCAGCTAGCGCGCCGCGCTGAAGATATAGAGGAAGGATGGAGTCAGCGAGACGCTTTGCAGCATTGGGCAGAGGTATGTGGCCCAACTCGTATAGACGTTTATCTGTTGGATTTCTTAAGAGATGAGGTGGCTTTGTGTCCTGTGAAACAGGTAGCTAAGTGGCAGAAAACGTTTAGTGAGCTAATCGCCGTAATGCTTCGGCGGGGAATGCCGATGGAGAAGATTGAGCCGTCACTTAGATTCTATGAAGCGAATCAAAGAGCGATTCATGCGGAAGAGGCACTTCTAGCTGTGTTGGGTATTTGTTCTTCAGTGACTAAAGACATTTCAACAGTAGAGTGGCCTACTCGGGTATCGTTTGGGGCGTGGATAGGACGTTTGCAGGGACAGAGAGTAGATGTTGAGAATCTAGCATCTCTTTGCAGCCTAGTACGTTTAAACCTATCTAGTTCGGTTCTTATCAACCGAGATTTAATGGGAGCCGACCTGCGTGAAGCCAACTTGCGCGAAGCCAACTTGCGCGAAGCCAACTTGCGCGAAGCCAACTTGAGCAGAGCCAACTTGCGCGGAGCCGATCTGAGCGGAGCCAACTTGAGTGAAGCCAACTTGAGTGAAGCTGACCTACGCGAAACCAACCTGCGCTTAGCTAACCTGCGCGGAGCCATTCTGCTCAAAACCAATCTGCGTGAAGCTAGGAACGTTACTAAGGAGCAGCTAATAGAAGCGCTACTTTGCAACACCTGTCTTCGTGAAGGTATTAGCCTAGATCCTGACCGTGATTGCGGGAGACGATGGAACAGCTAACAGAAGCCTTTTTATGCAATACCCGCCTACCTAATGGCATTAGCCTAGACCCTAATCGCGATTGCGAGAGATTGCTACAACAAGGCAAACAATAGCCTCGCCTTTGAGTGCTGTCATCGCCTGTTGACTGCTTTTCTAGTATTGCGATCGCTATTGCCCCATCACGGTCTCTTATCTTCCAGTAGTCATTCGTGTCACTTAAATTGTCATAATAAAAAACGACACGAATAAATTCATCGAGGCGTGGGAAGGGTTCATAATTCAGGTTAGGTGCCGGTATAGTGAGAGCTGAATTGCTGGTCTGGTCAAAGTAAAAGCGTCTTACTAATACTGGGCGCACGAATGTAGCTAAGTGACTTGAAACTAATTACAGTACCTGGCTATAGGGAAGGCGTCACTAGCTTAACCCCGGCTATTCACCAGGCAATCTAAATCAGCGACCATAGCTACAGTTTTGCTGATAGACGGCGACCCAAACCGAACAGCGAGCACAAGTAGTGGCCGCGACGTGGTTACTGCTTTGACTATTTTCCCCTTTTGGGTATAAAAACGTTTGTTTCTCAAGACTCAAATTACTCACTGTGCTAATTCTCTGGAATCTTCTTAGTCTGTCCGTTTTTCTCCTACTAGATCACCGTACCAGAGTGTACAGCCTCCTTCTGGAACGTCTTGTGGCTTCATCGTGCCTCTGAATATATCCGAACTTGGCTCTAGAGTTAGTAAATACAAAGATTGTTCTTCAGGGCAGCAAGACCCATTGAAAGTTAGTGTCAGCTGAATATTTTCCTCACTTCTTTCTCCACTCAAAGTGGCGTTGTTACAGGGGTTTTGTAACGCTGTCCCTTTAGAACCAAGCATTTCTCCAGTCACAATATTGTCAGTAAAGCTAAGCCTCCAAACCCGATTTATTGTTCCAGTAGCTTCTTCTATAAAACCGTCACTGCTGATTCGTCTGTTCCCTATTATTGATATGTCCCAAATTCCATCTAGCTCCCTTTCTGATTGAGTTCCAGATATTACAGGTGTCTCTGGTTCAGACTGCTGCGGATTGGATTGTTCTACTGGGCTAGTCTGTGATACTGGTTGTGTCGGTTTTGATGCTCTCAATCCTTCTGTTAGCCAAAAAATTACTACTCCAGAAATTACTGTAGCTAGAATCCCAGCAGACCATTTCAACGTGTTGATCAGCGGCTGATTGTTTCTCTGGTTCATGTATAAGTCAGTGAAAGGAGTGATGAGTTGATAAAGACTACCATGCTAGAAGGCTGAGGAGCGTGATCGCCCCTTCTCTTCCCCCCTTGGCTGTTACTACCAGTAACGCGCTATTTATGCGTTAATCGACTTCAGTTGAGGAGGTTGGTAGGGATGCGGTTGAGGATACTGTCACCGATTAGATGGTTTACTTTGGGTGTAGCAGGTAAAACGTCATGGGAGTGGATGAAACTGCTGCTTATTCCGTTGTTCCTAACAGGCGGTGCGCTTTATTTAGAGAATCAGGTAGAGAGACGACAGGAAAGGATTGCGGCTGAGCGTTATGAGCAAGAGGCGCAGATTGCGGCGGAACGGGCTAAGCAAGAGACGTTGACCAGCTACTTTGAGCAGACGAAGGAGCTACTGCTATCAGAGAACT
>NZ_DS989906.1:0-54298 GCF_000155595.1 Synechococcus sp. PCC 7335
AGGCGGCTGACTCAAACGGATTTACCTACGTTTCAGAGGATGAAAACGGCCAAGTCGTTGGATTTATAGATGGTGGTAGAGAGCGCACAGATGACCGACTTTACCGAGGTGAAATCAACGCTATCTACATTCTGAGCAGTCATCAACACCAAGGGATTGGCCGCGAACTGGTTCGACTGGCAGTAAAAAAACTGTGGCAGATGGATATTCAGTCCATGTTGGTCTGGGTGCTAGAAGATAATCCTGCTTGCAAATTCTACGAAGCGTTAGGAGGGCAGATCGTACGGAGTAAAAGTATTGAGATGAGAGGTAGCACTCTCATTGAGTATGCCTACGGGTGGACTGATACATCACTCCTATTGAGACCTGTTGATTGATTGACAAAGAGCTACTACACAAAGGTTATTTACACTGCACGCAGCCAGGCCAACTGTCTATAACCTCTGCCATAGTGCTTGTTGGACAGTACTAAAAACCTTTCCTCAATTGTTACAGGAAAGTAGAACGGTATATCAAGGATCTCAGCCCTCTTCTACCAAAGGGGTTCAACTGGTACAGTCCCTACGGGTGCTTAGCGTGCGTTTCTGTTCCGATGCTACTGATAGCCCAATAGGAAGGCAACCACCGGACTTTTCAAGCTGCTGCCATGCCCACTTAATTTCTGAGCGGGTGACACACCGTGCTTCTGAAGCTCGTTGAGATAAGAATCTATCGACCAGAGAAAAGCGCTGCTGCCACTGGTCTAGTTCGCTGAGCTGCTCCGCCAGAAGCAGTACATCGTTACCCCACAGTTCTACGAGATCGATAACGCCTTCACCAGGCTCCATAAAAGCGCCATGGAAAAGTTCGCGTGCGGCCCAAGGCAGAAGTTCTATCTCTACACAGTGCTGGACACCATGATGTTTGACAAGGAGTGGAGAGCTTTGCAAGCTAACTGCGAAAGCCTGACAGCTCATGTTTGTCGTTCTATCTGTTGTTTCTGTAAGTTGTAGTTTGTCCCCAAAACCGATGATGATGACAACTCGACTTTTGACAACTTCGAGGCGGTGGACGACTTGTGCGGTCATTTCAGAGTAACCACTGTAGGAACAGACCCGGTCTTTCAGGCCATTGCCAGGACGTCCTTCAGCATATTCCCAAAGTTTTGGCTGAGCATTCATACCTTTCTGCATTCCCAGACATTTTGGCTCTTCCCGGTCTAGCTATTAGACACTATTTATCAGCTAAAACACAACACGCTAACAGTCCCAAAATCCCTAAGTAAT
Source organism: Synechococcus sp. PCC 7335 (assembly GCF_000155595.1). NCBI lineage: Bacteria > Bacillati > Cyanobacteriota > Cyanophyceae > Synechococcales > Synechococcaceae > Synechococcus > Synechococcus sp. PCC 7335. The sequence goes on from NZ_DS989906.1 coordinate 1,266, forward strand.
GGGCCTAGGTCTTCTACGACTGCTATAGGCAGTACGGAAAAGCTCAGAGTATAGAAGCTATAGAAATTACGGTACTTTCTGGAGATGCTGCCTACCGGAGCCGTTCGAGGATACAGCCTTCCTGTGATGAACACTGTATGTGGCATTTGCTTGATACCCGTAGGTTAGTAGTAGATGCTGATTCGCTTCTTTTCGTCTTAAACGAGCTAAGTAATTGACTGACTTGACTTAGAGCGCACTCTAAGAATTATGGTGTTTGCATGGTTACAGAATTATCGATTCAAGAAGTTGCAACGATCACTCAACTAAGCGCTCATACTCTTCGCTACTACGAGCGAATTGGACTGCTCGATCCAGTGGGTCGAGCGTCGAGCGGACACCGCCGATATTCAAAACAGGATATTGGTTGGATTGAATTCGTCACTCGATTGCGAGCGACAGGCATGTCAATTCGAGATATGCAGCAGTTTGCCGAACTACGACGGCAGGGAGATCGTACGTTTGCTCAGCGGCGTCATCTACTAGAGGCGCACCAACAGCAGATAGCTCAGCAGATAGCAGCGCTTGAGCAAAACGCAGACGTTTTAGCTGAGAAGATTCAACACTACAAACAATTAGAGGAGGAACAGGATGTCAGTAGTCGATGAGAAAGAAAACAGTGATGTTTCACAGAAGAAGAGTGAACGTTACCGCCGGGGCTGGCAAAAGCTGAAGGAGGTCGATGGCGAAGCTGGTGAGCAGGTGATTGAGAGCCTGAAGGGTGTCGCCCCTGACCTAGCTCGTTACACTGTTGAGTTTCCCTTCGGAGATATATATAACAGACCAGGACTAGATTTGAAGTCTAGAGAGATTGCTACAGTCGCTGCATTGACGGCACTTGGAAATGCTCAACCACAGCTGAAAGTTCATCTTCACGGTGCTTTGAACGTAGGGTGTACTCGTGCAGAAGTGATTGAAGTGATTATTCAGATGGCCGTCTACGCTGGCTTCCCCGCTGCGCTGAACGGCATCGCTGTGGCGAAGTCGGTTTTTGCAGAAAGAGATGAGATTGCAGATAGAAACAAGAAAGAGTAAGGAGAAAAATGACTATGGAGATACGTCATCTTGGCACTGAAGGACTAACGGTATCGGCGCTAGGACTTGGTTGTATGGGTATGAGTTCTGCCTATGAAGGTAGAGAAGATGCACAGGCAGTTGAGACAATTCATCGGGCGATTGATCTAGGCATTACGTTCTTCGATACAGCAGAAGTCTATAACGACAACGAGCAGCTCGTTGGCAAGGCTATCGAAGGACGGCGTGACCTGGTTACGGTTGCGACTAAGTTCGGCTTCAAAATCAACAACGGTAAGATTTCTGGCCTTGATAGCACTCCGGAAAATGTACGCCGAGTCTGTCATAACTCGCTACAGCGGCTGGGTGTCGATTACATTGATCTGTTTTATCAGCACCGTGTAGATAAGGCGGTGCCTATAGAAGAGACGGTAGGCGCAATGGCAGAACTGGTAGCCGAAGGAAAGGTTAGGTACTTAGGACTATCAGAAGCAAGCGTAGACACCATTCGTCGTGCCCATGCCGTTCATCCTATCAGCGCCCTTCAGTCCGAGTACTCATTTTGGGAGCGAGGCGTAGAAACTGAGGTATTGCCCCTATTGAGAGAGCTGAAGATTGGCTTCGTACCTTATTGTCCCTTAGGTAGAGGCTTCCTAACAGGAAAGGTTAAGCGAGCAGAGTCATTTGAGAGTGACTATCGCCGTCAAGACCCTCGGTTTCAAGGAGATAGTTTTACGAAGAATATGAAGCTGGTTGAGCAGGTTGAAAAACTTGCGAAAGAGAAAGAGACAACACCCGCTCAAATTGCTTTGGCGTGGTTACTGCATCAGGGGAAAGACATTGTTCCTATTCCTGGAACAAAGCGACCTGCTTATGTAGAGGAGAATGCAGTTGCGACTGAAGTTGCGTTGAGTGAAGAAGACCTATCGCGGCTAGAACGCATTGCTTCCGACAATGCTACGTCTGGTGAACGCTATGCGGAAGAACGGATGAGCTGGCTTGACGCTAGTTGATATAGATTGCCTCCTGAAGTACATATCTACTAGTCAAAACTCTTCGTTTTTGGCACTATTGAGAGCAGTTTTCAAGTCCTCATAGTGCCAGTAGGCACTGTCAACTTAGCGAAGCTTGACCGTATACCGGTGATTTTGGGAAGCTACACTCATGACTAATCCTTACCGGGGCACCGCTTCCCATCTGAAACCATCAGCTACTGCGTGTGGCTGTACCATACGTTTCCGTTAAGCTTTCGTGACATCGAAAAAATGATGCTCTATCGAGGCATCACGGTCACCTACGAAGCGATCAGAGGATGGTGTCACAAGTTTGCTCAGAGCTATGCCAATCAGATTCGCAAACAGCGGCCAAAGCCCGGTGATAAGTGGCATCTCGACGAAGTCGTCATCAAGATTAAAGGTGAACAGTTTTACTTGTGGCGGGCTGTTGACCAGCATGGTGTAGTGCTCGATATCCTGATGCAGCGATGCCGCAACAAAGCGGCAGCCAAGAAGTTCTTCCGAAAACTACTCAAACCAGCCGGCTTTGCCCCCAGAGTCATCATCACCGATAAGCTCAAGAGCTATGGGGCTGCGAAGAAGGAAATCTTGAAGGGTGTGGAACACAGGCAGCATAAAGGGTTGAACAACCGAGCCGAGAACTCACATAGACCGACCCGAGTTAGGGAAAGACGAATGGGCCGATTCAAATTCAGTGGGACAAGCCCAACGCTTTCTGTCAGCCTTTGAACCGATACGCGGTCATTTTCATCCCCATCAACACAAACAGACCGCTTCAGAATACAGAGAAACGATGCGCCAACGGATCGAAAGTTGGCGATCATTGACTGGGTTGAGTGCGTTGGCGGAGCCTCTCACTCAGAGAATCGCATAGTCCGATCAGATGGTGTTTGCTCGATGAAACTGTCTTAATATTTGCCAGTCAGCCTCAACTTGACAACGCCATTTACCCTTGTGTTGACAGGCTTGCTATATTGATGATGAAGCAAAGAAGGTAACCCTGTTGATACGTTAGCTCCATAAAACAACAACGTCCTATTCTTAGCGCAGCTCAAGCTGTGCGACTTTGTACTGTTTTATGAGAGAAACAATGGTTATTCCTGCTACATACTTAGAGCGTATCGCCCAAATTTACCCTGCTCAAACGTTCAACGAGATCGTCTTCAATCAAGATGGTATGGTCAACGATGTTGTCATTCTTGACGGTCGTATCGTCTGTCGCTTTCCCAAGCATGACTGGGCTTTTGAACTACTTCAGCAAGAAGCTAGAGTTATTAGCTTAGTTAGCCGCCACGTAGATCTTCAAGTTCCACAGTTTGAAACTGTTGAAAAAGATGCCGCGACATATCGATACATAGAAGGTATACCGCTTTCGAGAGAGGTGCTGTTCTCTCTACCACTTGAAGACCGTAATGCTGTGATGTCCGAGCTAGGACTATTTTTGAGGCAGCTACACGCAATTCCTATATCAGAAGCTGAGAAGGTAGGCATCCATCAGTCAGACACCAATCGAAGTACGCAGGATTGGCAAGACTTCTATACAGATGTTGAGGAAGCACTCTTTCCGCTGCTCATGCGTCATCAGCGAAGTGCGATTGCCTCTCACTTTGAACCAGTCCTATCTGACAATTTAGATATGGACTATCGTCCGGCTTTCATCAACGGCGACATAGGTTGCTATCACATCCTCTTCAACAAAGAGAAAAAAGCATTGTCTGGCATCATTGACTTTGGTACAGCAGGCATTGGTGATCCAGCAACCGACATTGCCGTTTTACTAGGACAGTATGGAGAAACTCTTTTAGAGCTAATGCTATCAGGCTATCCTAGTGCATCGCAGTATATGGAACGAGCGCGATTTTGGGCTGGAACGTTCGAGCTACAGTGGGCGCTTACTGGCGTCAAGAACGACAACAAAGAACTCCTACTAGCGCATCTGGGTGGGGCAAGAGACAGATTGCCACTCTGTCAGTAATCTCAGAGTCAAACCCATGACTAAGTTTTATCGGCTTAGTCACGGTCGGCAGAAAAGAGTCTCATATTTTAGACCTTTTATGACTACAGAAAAGGCATGTCTCAAATCATGTCTCCCTGCAACCTCATATGTTGTAGCTGGGCTAATGTTAGTGCAGAAAGAGTCTACGCCTTCTTCTGACCCCGTAGCCGATAACCCATGCCTCTAATCGTCTCGATATAGCCGTTCCCGAATTTTTGTCGCAGATGACGGATGTAGACTTCAATAACATTAGAGCCAGGGTCATAGTCGTAGCCCCAAACGCGGTTTAATAGCTGCTCTTTGCTCATCACATGCATTGGATGTCTGAGCAGCACTTCTGCCAAAACAAACTCACGGGCTGATAGCTCAACGGTGCGGCCGCTGATAATAGCCTGTCTGGTGATTAGGTTAAGAGAAAGGTCACCTACTCTCAGCACTGTTTCAGACTGTAGTTTCTGTTGCCCATGCAGACCACGCATCTGTACCTTAATTCGAGCGAGTAATTCTTCAAATCGAAAGGGTTTGGTCACGTAGTCATCAGCACCGCTTTCCAATACGGTTACTGTATCGTCTACGCCGTCGCGGGCAGTTAGAACAATCACAGATAGTGAATCGCCTTGACCACGCAGTTCTTGCAGTACGGCTAGGCCATCCTTACCGGGCAATCCTAGGTCTAGTAGCATTAAATCAAAGTTGTCGCTATGAGCAAGCAGGCTAGCCTGCTGACCGTCGCGGGCGACTAGAATGCTGTACCCGTGGGCCTTTAGCCCGGTACTCAGGAAGTCTACGATGTGAGGATTGTCCTCGGCGATTAGGATGCGATTCATGCCTATCTATCTCTGATACTTTTGCGAGCGGCTCCAAGGGCACAATTAGCGTAAAAGTAGAGCCTTGGCCAAGTTTACTGGTCAGTTCAATTCGGCCACCGTGGGCTTGAACAATAGCACTGACAATAGAAAGCCCCAGTCCTGCGCCTTCAAACTGACGATTGTTGTTCGTAGCGCGGGCGAATCGCTTAAATATCCGGCTTTGGTCTGCTGTCGCAACGCCTTCGCCGGTATCGCTTACCCAAAACTGTAGATATCCGTCTGTAGCCAGGGAACCCAGCGCAATTGTATCTCCAGGTTGGGTATGGCGAACTGCATTTTGCACCAAATTCATCACTGCTTGAGAAAATCTCTGTTTGTCGATAGTAGCTGGGTAGAGACCCTTCGTCTCTAACTGCCAGTTGCGTTCATCAGAGAGGGTGCGGGCCTTGAGATAAAGCTCTTCGGTGAGCCAGTCGAGATCCTCAGGTTTGAGAATCAGAAAGTCAGGTCGCTCGGCTTTGGTCAACAGCGTTAGGTCATTGACTAAACGGTCCATTTGCGCCAGTTCGCTGGTAACGAGAGCGATGGTTTCCGGCTGCTTTTCAGGACGATAAGGCAGCATTTCAAGCTGGCCCTGAATCACAGTGATGGGTGTCCTTAGCTCATGGCTGATATCTTTGAGGAACTCTTGCTGAACATTAAAAGCAAGCTGGAGCCGGTCCAACATGGCGTTGAAAGTAGTGGCGACAGCTGTGATCTCGTCATTACCCTGAACAGGAATCCGCTGCGTCATATCAGACTCGGTAATTCGACGAGCCGTTTGAGTCATCAGCTGTAGGGGCCTGAAAATGCGTCCAGCAGTTGTCCAAGCAACAACAAAGAATCCACCTAACACGGCGACTGAAACCATTAGCACCAACCTCATTGCTTCAGTGCCCGACTGATAAGCCACTGTAGAATCGCGCACTGCAACAAACACGCCGCGATCTCCATTCTCACCAACTATCAGTTCTGCAACATAGAAAAGTCGCTGGTCAGGGCTGATTACTTGCTGGCGCTGCGGCACAGTAAGACTAGACCACCGATTGAGTAGATTAGGTTGGCGCTGTAGCCAATCAAGATTAGGTTGGCCAGCCCTGTAAAGCTGACCGTTGACGAACGTAAACACGAACTCATTCTCAATGGGAACGTAATCAGCCAGAGCTTGGTCAAAAAGGTCGGTTACCTCAGCATCTAACCGTTCTCTCGTGCCTAGTGGCGTTGCCGAACGCCGTAAACGTTCAACTTCCCTCATCAAAGAAGCCTCAGCTTTTTCGTCTAGGCGATTGCAGTAAATTTGGCGAGTGACCCAAATAGCGGATATCGTTGTGCAGGTGGCGAGTAGACAGTACCAAGTCAATAGCCGAACACGAATGTTCCGAAAGGGCATGAACCCGGCTGCTAATCTTTTCATCGCATCGACTCCTCCGAATGTTGAAGGGATTTAGACTTAGCAGCCGAGCGCTCTAGGCTAACTGGCCCAGGGCCGTGGGCCGCAATCATCAGCAACCCGCCTATGATAGCTAGATTCTTCAAAAACGAAATCATCTCCGCAGGATCGGCAACCGGGTTATGAAACACTAGGGTGGCAGGAACCAAGAATAGCAATAGCAAAATTACACCGATTTGCACTTTATATCCCAAAATTAAAGAGACCCCACCGGCTATTTCAAATATCACTACGCAGAGCGCTACCAAAGCAGATAGCGGAATGCCAACGTCAGCAATTTGCTGCTGAGTATCTGCGAACTCGATCGCATTAGCAATGCCAGTTTGAATAAAGATGACGGCAATGAAGATTCTGGCTATGAGCGGCGTGTACTTTTGAATAAACATAATACTTCTCTCCTATGTAGGTTGCGAATTTACAACAGTATTTGATCAGCGAGTTGTCGTTAGCTGAGAATGGTAGACTTAGCTAAGGTCAGCAGCTTATTTGTAGATAGCGTGCGGTCTTGAAAGACAAGCGGTGAGCTAGGAAGAATTAGGCGAATTGCGCGGTCACCCATCCCATAGCCATGCAGCCAGCTCAGTAGCACTAACAAGCGACTGCGAAAACCTGGCAGATAAACGAGATGAACGCTGAGCCACATCAGCCACGGTAAAAAGCCTGTTAGCAGAAAGGGACCAATTTTACCGACACCCGAGTAGCTACCAATGATGGCCAAACGACCCTTGTTGAAGTAGCTGAAAGGCTTAGGGACTTTTCCCTTTATTTGTCTGTTGATGTTTCGGGCGATCATCACTCCTTGCTGTAACGCTTCTGGAGCCACTCCTGCGAGCGCCTTCTCTTGCTGTTGCACATGAGCCAGATCGCCAATCGCGTAAACATTGTCATAGCTGATTAACTGAAGTGTCGGTCGCACTCTGACCTTTTGTTTGCGAGCAACTGCTGGCTTCGCGGTAACTGGGGGCATTTCAGCTTCAAGCCCAGCAGCCCATACGACAGTTGCCGTAGGCAAGCGGGATCCATCTTGAAACTCTATAGCCTGAGAGGTGACACGACTCACTCTTTTCTCAAACAACACCGTTACACCCAATCGGCTAAGCGTACGCACCGTATAGCGGCCCAAGCGATCCGGCAGGTTTCCGAGCAGGTTGTCACCAGATTGCACCAGAACAATTCGTAGTTCGTTGAGAGAAAGTGTTGGATAGTCTTTTATCATCGCCTTTTTCAATTCGACGAGCGTACCTGCCATCTCAACACCAGTCGGTCCGCCACCAACGATGACAAACGTTAAGAGCTGTTTTCGCAGCAACAGGTCTGGCTCTTGAGAGGCTTGTTCTAATCGGCGAAGAATGTGGTTACGGAGGGCAATCGCCTGATCCAACGTTCTGAGAGCGAACGCATTCTCAACAGCGCCTCGGACGCCTAGATACTGCGTTCGACTGCCCGTCGCGATGACTAAGTAGTCATAGGGAAAACTGCCACTATCCGTTTCGACCACCTGATGGGCAAAATCAATACATTTGGCCTCAGCTTTGAGGAATTGAGTTCTCGCCGCTCGTCGCAGAATAGTACGAACGGGGTAAGCAATCAGCTCAGGTTCAATTTGAGCAGCGGCGACTTGATACAACAACGGCACGAACGTGTTGTAGTTATTACGATCTATCAAAAGTATATCAGCGCCGCTTTTTGATAGCGATTGAGCCGCTTGCATACCACCGAAGCCTGCCCCAATGACAACAACTCTCTTTCTTTTTGGTGTAGGTTGCATCTGCTTGACTACTCCAATAACTCTATGCTTTTCAGATTTTCAGACTAACTAGTGTGTACTCTGAATCTAAGATGAAAAAAAGTTCAGATTCGGTTCAATTGAGTCATTTACTTCTGAACAGATAAAAGGGAGCTTTGCAGAGCTCCCGTAACCAGATGTCTATCTACCGCTGACGGCTTTATTACGACTATCCAAACGCTCCATTCGCTCGGCTTGAATATCTGCAATGGCTTTGACCTGAGTGTCTAGATGCTCCAGACGGCGAACCTGTAGAGAATTAGCAGATTCTCTAGCTGCTTGAACAGTAGGAGCAGTAGCGGCAATGGCGAACATAACTGTTAAGGCAGAGAGAAGATAGCGTTTCATTGTTAAAGCTCCTTACAAAATTAGTAAATGGCCAGTGAATGGCTTGATTCATTCCAATCATGGTGCGGAACGATAAACAATACCTGACGCCCACATGAAGATTATTTCATGCACGCATTGCACATCCCGTGGGAATACTGACTGTTCGCCCAAGCAATAGGCTCGTTCAATCAAGACTTTTTTTGCTTCGCTATCCAGGTCTACCGCCTCCACGATATCGCTTTTGCGGCGGCGTTTGACGATTCCAGTACTACATCAGCCACGACCCAGTTGCCAACTCCAATTCGCTTCGTGCATCACCTGCCATATGGTGTATATGCTAATACGAGAAAACTCAGGCTGTTGACGTAATCACCGCTGTAGCAGGCTCAAAGACCAGCTGAGTGCGCCATCTTGTTCTACTTCCGGTAGCTGACTAGCTATCTCCAAAATGTATTGACGTTTCTCGCTGTCATAAACAGTTTGGGCACCGCCCAACGATGCTCAACAGATCGCTCAGCGAGCGACCCAGCCGATCAAGCTTCCAGATAACAAGCACATCCTTCTTGTAAATGCGGTCAAGCGCTTTATCCAGTCCAGGGCGTTCAGCCTTCGCTCCGCTTACACCGTGATCGCTAAAAATCTTCTTGCAGCCTGCCGCTTCCAAAGCATCTGTTTGAAGATCCAAACTTTGGTCAGCCGTCGAAACTCGGGCGTATCCAATTCTCACAGTTCCAAAACTCGCAAAGCGCCTCCTTTTTTGGTACTTTGATTGTGACACAGTTTTTGAAACACAAATATAGTCCCAAAAGCCGCTTTTTTGCCGTTTTTCTAGATGGTGTCAAAAACGGTCGTTTTTGAGGCAGTTGCATGTATAGAAAGTGCTTTTCCATACGTTTTATTGTGTTAGTGACTACAGCTTACTTTTCAATACGTCAAGTATCTCGTTGACCTTTGAAACATTTACAAAGAATCTTGCTGGATAAGCATTCGTATAGTTTTTTTCAATGTATTTCTCGGCTTCTTCAACGAGCAGATCAAGCTTCTCTGATAACAGAGCTTCATTAGGCAGAACTAACTCTGTAGCGTTCTTTATGCTACTTACTTGATTCAAAAGAAGAGCTGTCATTACTCTATTAGAATGCGTAATGATAAGACGGCGTTTTCTATGGGTGCTCTTGTCTGTTGCGCTCAGCTTAGCACTTATAAGTCGCTCAATTATGCGAGTGTGAACAACAGAATTAATTACCTTAATACCTGAAATTGTTGGATTGAATACACTTTTATAAAGAGAGCCATCTAGGTTCTCAAAAAACTTTCCTCTTTTATCCTTCAATGCAGCAACAATAGAGGCCGACATAGTTAGACAGGCCACTCCATTGAGTGCTTCATCTAAATCGATAATATTGGCATCAATATGAATATTTTTATCAGCTGTTCTTAGTAGTTGATATTGATAATTTTCGACAGCAAGTTCCTTCGAGATTCTTAATTGCTCTGGATGTTGCGAAGCAAAGTCTCTGCCTAGAACTCTATTTTGGTGATTATTGGCTTTAGTGATAGCCGTAGCAACTTCTGCATTATCAACATCAGCAACCTTTATAAATCGCGCAGGAATCTTAATCTGAGCGAGAGTATTATTGCCCTCAGAAATGTTTTTGAATATATGTCCAATAGTGCTAACGGTTTGAGCACCATTAATGACGCTTGCATTTGAAAATTTGAAGGTTCCTTTTGTAGTATCTCTATTGGCGTTACGGCGATGTGGCAATATATTCGAGACTAGTAATGTGATTCCATTGTTGTAATACCAAAACATCTCTGGGTTGTTAACAGCAGTCTTTCTAATTGACTCGTTGACATCTGTACTGCCTAGCAGATTTCTTATGTTTTTCGCAAACAAGCGAGTTCCATGAGCTTCCCACCACTCTAGGATCTGATCACCGCTGATCTGTCCATAAAACGCTAAGTGTGGCTCGGTCTTCTTTCCATAATTCTCTATCTCGACATCGTCAAGATCAATATTTACGTGTGTTCCAGTTTGCAGCCATTCTGTCAAGTCTTCGGCAGAGACAAGATGCACTTGAAATGGAAGCTCATCCTGCGAAATGTCCTCAGCAGCAAGAGCAGCTGAATTCAGTTCATCTTGCCACCTTTGCATATCGCCTAGAATTTCCTCGGCAGCACCGCGCTTGCCTGTATGAGCCATTACAAATAGAAACTTGTAATCTTGAGATTCAAGACCAACTTCTATATCACTAGCCATTTGCTGCAAGATCTGGTCAAATCTCGCGTATTCTTCTAGCTGGAGTTTTTCACATGCATCTTTGAATGCAAGAAAATCATCTTTTGTCCAAGTACTATTACCTCTTTGGTTAAATTTTGACTGGACTACTACAACTCTTTTCTCACTGTGGTTAACGCACAAAGCATCAATACCACCATCATTGGAACTATCACATACGCTGTGGCCAGCCGTAGCATCATCCACCACAGCTAAGTTATATATTGAAAAGGCAGCTATGGCTCTACTGGCCATTTTGATATCATAATCGCTCTGATCAGATTTACATTCACGTTTATGGATGAAAGATTCAAACCTTTCTCTAAACTTTTTGCCAAGGCGTTTAGCAACAATATGGGATGTAGCCGCAGCCGGAGCTGCATTATCTTCGATTTTTATATCTTTTACGAAAGCCATAATGGATATTGGTTAGAGACCCCTTTATCTGATGTGTACATAAGCTCAGTTTTCTTGATTGCTATCAATATGAACAGCTAATCGTCATCACAGGATTCATACACTCAAACGTCTTACAATATCTTAGTATTTTCAAGAAAGCTATTATGAGACACCATTTGAGACGTGATTTTCACAGGGTTCCGTAACCTATAGAGCCCATTTGAGATCTTTTACTAGATGCGCGAAAATTCAGAGAGCCGTCTATCGTAGCTATCATGGCATACTCAAGCAGTCTGACCGATGCCGAATGGGAAATCCTTGAACCGCTGTTGCCAGAAGTGCTACCACCGAAGAAGCGAACCAAGCCTCTGCGTTGGAGTTATCGAGAGCTGATAGAGGGGATGCTCTATCAGCTTAAGAACGGCTGTAACTGGGAGGACTTGCCGAAGGATCTACCGCCATATTCAACTGTGTTCTGGCACTACAACCAGTGGCGCAAAGCCGGTTCGTTTGAGCAGCTGATGACGTTACTTCATGGACAAGTGCGAGAACAAGTCAAAAAAAAGCGGTCTGGACAACATTGATGATGGCAGACTCACAAGCGGTGAAGAACACCTGCAATGCCGGCGTAGCCTCGAAAGGTTTTTGTTTCTACAAAGCCACGAACGGCATAAAACGGCATCTTGTGGTCGATACACTCGGATTTCCTTTCTTTACCCTTTGTACGCCCGCGAACCTGTCGGATGATATTGGCTTGCTGATGTTGCTCATACTCAATATCGAGTACTTCAAGTCAAAACCCGTCAACATTCCGAAGATTACCTTCTTGTTGGACAACGGCTACCACTTAGACAAGTTGACGAGCACACTAAAGGCTGTCTATCCGGGCATTATGCGCAAGATTAGGTTTGAGCTGTCGCCGAAGCCGTCGAAAGCAGAGAAGACAGCGCAGAGAAAAACAGGTTTTGTTCCCGTTGCCGTCAGGTGGGTGATTGAGCGTTCCAACGCTTGGATGGAACGCTGCAAGCGTCTGACAAAGAACTTTGAGAGAACGCTGGACAACGCTAAAGCGCAGATGGACTTTTGCTTTGTCAGGCTTATGCTCAAACGGCTTGCTGCCAATTCTTGAGATCTCAAATAGGTTCTATAGGTTTTGAGCCGTACATGATTCTCAGGCGACACTAAGCGCACAATCTTTCTCGTTTTGCCACTGATTCCTTGAAACCATGCTGACAAAGTCTACGTAATAGACATTCTCTCTGTGATAGAAACATCCATGTCATTCTCAAACTCGTTATCTTCAGTAGTTCCAATGATGTCAAGTTGAACAAATAAGTCAAAAGGCTGCTCCAGCGATCTATAAATTTTCCCTTTCAAGGAAAGATTGAAAACATTGTTTTCCTCATCATCCGAATCACTGTCTTCCTCCTCTTCAAGAATAGAAACTATCTCTTCAGTTAGCAGCTGGCCTATCGACTTCTCATTTGACTTTTCACTGACCGCTGCTTCTATAGTTTGGAGGCTATAATCATCAAAGTTTTCCTCAGTGCTCACTTCATTATAGATATCGATTAACTTATAATATAGTTCCGGAGAATTTTGTTTCATAACCTCTTTAAGAGTAAATTCCTGAAAGTAAAGATCTTCAGAAACCTGCTGAAGTAGGGATGGAAGGAAATAATCTTCGACCAAATCTTCTGCAAGTGGCTCTCTAAAAGACTTAGCAAGTCTGTTTGTTAAGTCACTATCTTCGTTAAATGGTGAACGATCTCTCAAAGAGTACTGAGAACTGCCGCTGTCAACAACACGCATGCTTCCATCTACAGATATCAAAGCCGCTGGATATCCGTTGTAGTCAGTTATCTCCGTTAAAGTCGCAACAACATTAGACTCAGTCACATTCATTTCAGGAGTCAATATCAGATTACTAAAATCCCAAGATTGGCCTACTTTCAGCGGCTGCTTCGGATATTCATAAAAAATACTTCTGTAAGCCCAAACTCCTTCCAATTGTTTTTTCTGCTCATTCGATGGTCTTTGGTCTGAAAGAGTGCTATACCATTGTTCATTCCTTCTCTCATTCAAAATACTAGAATTTTCAAGAATGCCTCTCTCGGAGAGCGAATCAGTATAGTCATATGTCTTATTGTCTTCAGCTGATATAAATTCAAAATCTCCCGTAGATGAAATTTTATCTTTTCCTATTCTCTCTACTATTTGTACTGGAATTCCATCAGCAACTTCGACAAATTTGTAGTCTACTTCTTTATTTCGTTCCTCTTTAAACTCTAAGGCTACGACTGGGCTGTCTAAAGTAGACTCGTAAAGATTTCCCTTCGATGTCTTGAATGTGAATGTAGACGAATGAACTCTTTTGACATTCGTTCCTTCGGAAATCTTCTTGCCCCCTAACCGGTAAGAAGACAGGGATTCATCAGTTTCTAATAGATACCTTATTGTCCTGTTTGGATCAGCCAGCAGGTTTATTGTTCGATTTATATCTTTGAATCCTTCCGCTTTAATAACAACATCTATATCATCTCTTTCGGGGATTTCAACTCTCACATATCCATCTGAGTCAGTGAATCTCGGAGCAGGTGCCCCGTCGAAGATAAACTGAACTTCAGCTCGTTCTACAGGATCATTTGCGCTTTCTGAATAGATGAGGAACTTTACCTCTACAGTATTAGAGTTTACAGTCTCTATCGTTTCTTTGCTAGTACCAGTTACTGTAGACAGAATTCCTTCACGATTTGAAACGCCAAGAGTAAGCATTACAGCGGATAGAAAGATAGCTAAAAACTGTGCCCATCCTGGCATCTTGCCCCACATTTGATTCATATCCCAATTTTAGAAGTACACAATATTGTACATTCTCAGAAAATTGGGTTGCTTTCTATGAAGTTCAAGATGAGTTCATCCAATCGTTTTACTTTTACTTTAGACCTGTTAAGAAACAGGGGGGTGTACGTAGCTTTAGAGCAGGAAAACCACGCTAAGAATGAAAGCCTTTCGTAGCAATATCTTCTATATTCAGTTGAGCTCGTAGCGTTGTACAAGTTGCACAGTACACCAATTGCCCCCTAGCCGAGATAAGTGTAATTCTCCACACATTGGACTAAAAGCATTGGTATGAAGGGGATTCAGCTCTAGTCTCCTGGGTAGTACAGCGCTTTGATCCGCTGAATCCACAGTCTACGGCTTCAGAGAATACCTAATACTCTGCAGCCGTAGGTGATCACATCACCACGCGAAGCGACAATGAAGGCAAAGGACAACGAATCCTTTATCCTCTGCACCACAGAAGCGCCTAATAGCCTACATTTTCAGTTCATCTTGTGCCTGCGGTTCACTGACCGCTGCCGTCTCTTCGTAAGGCAGCCAGCTCCTAAAGCCGCTCCCAACCTTCGGCCCACGTGGATGAAACTCCCCCTGCCACTGCCACGCTTCGCCCTGCCGGTGCAAGATTAGATCAACCCAGTGACCCGCCGTCCACTCAGATAGCGGCTCACTCTCCACCACGAGCAGCCTGGCCACGCGATCGCCTTTCTTTCTGAACCCATAACCGACAAGGACAGAGAAGCGGTCAGCTTCTACGTCCTGTAGCGTCCCACAGACAAACATCTGATCGACCGGCGGCGAGTCTTCATGAGGTTGCCAGTCATCGGCGTTGATGAACGAAGCGAGGGTAATGCCGTCTTTATAAAATGCAGGATAGAAGGAAAACTTGCCGCAGCGTTCTCCATCCGATAATCCCAGCAGCCGAAAGGCCAATCTTGATTTGCCCACCGAACCGACACGAAACGCGGCTCCGTCCGCTGTCACTATCTCGATACCACCTTCTACCGGCGAGAGACATCCTTCTATCCGTCCGAGGGCCTGCACCATTCGCCGCTGGGAAGGCGGGGGAAGCTTACGTTTTTTTCGCTTCTTCTGCTTTTTCTGCTTTTTCTGCTCACTCACAGGAACGGCTTCGAGGGCACCCTCTGCGTCAGGAACCACTGCACTCTCTTGAGCCGCTTCTACTGGTTCAGCGTGGAGATCGCCTACTGTGGCTGTGCTCTGCTCTGAATGCTTGGATGGCATTACTATTACTCTATATCCTCATTCGGCTAGGCCGCACTGAGAGCGCTACAGGTGAAAGCAAAGGCTCATGCACTCACCTTAGTCATACTGGCTCAGCCGTTTACCAGCATCCAGGCTAGCGCATAACGTAATCCGTCCATCTCTATCAACAGCAGCGGACTTGCAATACAACACGAAAGGGCTCAGTAAGCCAAGGCAGTTCACTGCGGATAGTGGGTTCTATAGCTAAGCGGGTGTAGAAAGGTTGGTTATGACTGAGCCAATGGAAAATGTAGGCTTGCGGAAAACTGATCAGGGCTGGGAGTTTACCAGCGAGCATGCCCTAGAAGATTTTGTTTGGCATCATCTGTATGACCTGCTGCAAGTGAGCCCATTTCAACGGCAGCTTTCGGTCATGGGTGAGATATGCGATATCTTGGCGCTCACCGAAGACCGGCAGCTAGTCATCATCGAGCTAAAGAATGCAGGGTATCGTCATGTCATACAGCAGCTCACTCGTTACTACAGCAACTTGCTGTCAGAACGACCATTCTCAGATGCTATCGATTACGAAAAGCCTGTTCGTCTGATTGCGATCGCCCCTAGCTTTCATCGACACAACTACATCGACCGGCAGTACAGCCGACTATCTTTCGAGTTCATCGAGGCGAAGGTCAAAAGGTCTGAGCAGTTTTATCTAGAGCTGATTTCTGACGACACCGATAGCCCGATAGCTAAAGCCGTCTTGCCCTACCAGGAGCCGGAGATAGACAACCAGTATGAAGACTTACCTGCACCGCCAGATTTGCTGCTCGAATGGCTAGGAGGTTGCTCAGCAACTGAGCAGCAGGCTTTCTTAAGAACAAGGGCACAAATTCTCAGGTTTGACCCAAGGATTCGAGAAATTGTCGGTACCAAAAGTATTCAATACGGCACCGGCAAAGCGAAGCTATGCGCGGAGGTCTACTTTAGTAAACTTCTTCAGCGTCCAATCCTTTTTCTTTGGCTAACGCTGCCGACCTCCTGGAAGGCGTCTGGGAAAGCAGCGCGAGCTGGCCGACTAAGACTTTGGCTGCAGAATGGCGAACTGACTCACGTAGGTCACGTCGTTAAAGGTCTTGGCAAAATGCGCCTGGAGGAGGAATGGAACGCAATACCAAAGGAGCAATGGCCGCGACGGGCGCTTGTCTATAACATGAGTCATCGTTCACATACTCCCGTTGCCGTAACAGGGTATGTGCGTCTCGCTTTAGGCATTGAGAGCAGTGCCGATTATCTAGAATTCTGCGTGTCTACTGCCCTGCAAAAGTGGCTTGAAAAGCTGTAAGGCCCTAAAGTAGCGGTGCGATGTAGATAAGCCGAGTGTGCAAGGAGGCAACAGCCGAATTAAGAGTGGAGATAATCTCTCAGCAGCACCTGTCCTGCTGTCCCCACGTAACAGAGTTATCGACTCCGGTTACGCTGACGTTAGTAATGATGTCAGTGGAATGCAGACCACGCAAGTATCCTGACCTGGCAGCCTAAAGCTGGGAAAGGGCAAGGGGAAGTCCGAAAGGGTTAACACCCGTGAACCGTCGAAGAAGCTTCGTCATTGGCGGAATCAGTGAAATCAGGCTGACACACTGCGACCAAAAGGTGAGTGGGTGGCTTAGCGGCTCGCTACTTCGTTAAGCGATAGGTCACAATCCCACCGGAGCATAGACGGAACCCGACCCGGACGTATCTCACACACTCGGAACTGCATAAGCCCGATGGATTCTCTGAACTATCAGAGTAGGCAAACCGTAAGGGATGCACAACCATCCAGCGGGTAAAGGATGCCAGAGAAAGCGAAGGCTCTTGTGTAATGCGAGAGATAGGGGTTCGAGCTTTGCCCCACATCGAAAGATGGCAAACTTCTGGCGGGTCTTTAACGGTAAACCAAAGTAAAGGAACCGTATCCATTGTGAAAGATAGAGCCATCCCGGCATCGGAGCAAAGGAAGCTGCTAAAACACTGGACCAGTATCCACTGGGACCAAGTGAAGAAGCGTGTTAGGAACCTAAGACGACGGATTTATCGTGCCACCCAAAACGGTCAGTGGAATCAGGTGCGCAGCCTGATGAAACTGATGCTAAGAAGCTACTCCAACCTGCTGCTATCAGTACGGCATGTGACTCAAGAGAATCAGGGGCGACAGACAGCGGGCCTCGATGGCCAGACTGCCTTAACCGCTGAGAAACGAGTCCAACTAGTGAATCGATTGCAAGACCATTCCCTCTGGCAAGTGCTCCCGACTAAACGGGTCTACATTCCGAAAGCGAATGGAAAATTGAGGCCGTTAGGAATTCCTGCTCTCGAAAATCGAGTCGCCCAGACGATAATGAAGAATGCGCTCGAACCTCATTGGGAAGCCCGATTTGAGGGACATAGCTATGGTTTTCGCCCTGGTCGCAGTTGTCATGATGCTATTGAGCAGTGCTTCCTACGACTCAGACATGGCTGTGATACCTGGGTACTCGATGCAGATCTAAAGGGTGCATTCGACAATTTGAGTCACTCCTTTATCCTCGACACCATCGGCCTCGTGCCGGGTCGAGAACTCATCAAGCAGTGGCTCAAGGCAGGCTACGTAGAAGCTGAGATGTTCCATGCCACCCCCAAGGGAGCCCCCCAAGGCGGGTCCATTTCACCGTTACTCTTGAACATTGCCTTGAATGGAATGGAGAAGTTGTTGTTGTCATTTACGACAACGAGAACTTACCAGCCTTCCTCAAAGGCAAAGTCTCAATCATCGTATAAACGCACGTCGCCAACTTATGGCTACTGTCGTTACGCTGATGATTTCGTGGTAACGGCGAAGACAAAAGCAGACATCGAAGCGGTTGTCCCTATCTTGCAGGCGTGGCTTAAACCACGCGGGCTAACGCTGAATATGGAGAAGACTCAGATAGTGAATGTCCAACAGGGTTTTCCCTTTCTGGGGTTCTCAATTCGGCACCACAAAGGTAAGTGTCTCTGTAAACCGCAAAAGGAAAAGATTCTGGCCTTTCTGAAGCGGATTCGGAGCTGGTTGAAGCACAATGTTTCTATCAGTCCGGCGGCAGTAATACACCACCTAAACCCGATACTGCGAGGATGGGGTAACTACTACAAACATGGCGTCAGTAAAGACGTGTTTAGCTACGTGGATTCCCAACTCTGGCAGGCGATCTGGAGATGGTGCTGTCGGCGTCATCCGAACAAACGGAGTTCATGGGTTGCCAGGAAATACTACCGAACCTTCCAAGGACGGCTGTGGACATTCACCACGTCTGTCACTGACCGGACAGGGAAGCGGAAGCCACTAACGTTAGTGCGTCTAGCGGATATTCCGATTCAACGCCATGTCAAGGTCAAAGGAACGGCTTCTCCTGATAATCCAACTCTCGAAGACTACTGGCAATACCGCCAAACCCGATACGGTAAAGCCTATTGGGAGAAAGGCTCGAAATACTACAGAGTTGCTCAGAGCCAGAATTGGCGGTGCCCAGTCTGTCATGACGCCTTGTTCAATGGAGAAGCTCTACACACGCATCATCGGCAGCAAGTTAAGAATGACGGCACTGAGATAGAAGAGAATCTAATTCATCTTCACCAAGCCTGTCATCAGTACCTGCATAAGAATGATGTGGTTTTGAATGGCCAAAGGCTTGAGCGGCTTGATGGGATAACTGTCACGAGCCGTTCTTAGGGGAGAGGGACGCGGCGACGTGTTCCCTCTTACCCGACAAGCTGCGAAATGGGGCAATTTAGTTCGTTTGTACTCTTAAAGTGCCATTTTCAGTCCCTGATATGTTTAGCGACAGTTATGCATAGAGGAAGCTGAAATGAAGCGACAGTGGGACACAGAGGAATTGATAGAGCAGTTTACGCTAATGCCATCAGAGCTAGCGCTGCTGCCAGAGGAGATCACTAACGCCACCGCTCACAATCGACTAGGCTTTGCCATCCTGCTCAAGTTCTTCCAAGTGGAAGGGCGATTCCCTCAGCACGCTGGCGAGGTGCCCAAAGTGATCACCAATT
The DNA here is from genome assembly GCF_000155595.1 of Synechococcus sp. PCC 7335. Classification (NCBI taxonomy): domain Bacteria; kingdom Bacillati; phylum Cyanobacteriota; class Cyanophyceae; order Synechococcales; family Synechococcaceae; genus Synechococcus; species Synechococcus sp. PCC 7335. The sequence goes on from NZ_DS989906.1 coordinate 20,534, forward strand.
TCATCGCTCAGCAGCTAGCCCTGTCTGAAGCGGACTACCGTCAGTACAAATGGTCAGGTCGAACGGTTAAGACGCATCGCAGCCAGATCAGAACCTTCCTCGGCATCAGGCCGATGAGGCAGAGCGATCAGCAAGAGCTGAAGCGCTGGCTGATAGCAGAGATTCTACCATTGGGCCTGTCTTTTGAAGCGCTCAAAGCACAAGCCTACGGGCAGTTGCGACAACTCAAGATTGAACCGCCCACTGCGAAGGGGTTAGAACGCCTGATCCGCTCTGCGGCCCGTCTGCATGAGCGTAGCTTTTGTAAACAGATCGCGGCTCAGCTATCAGCCAAGACTCGCGCCAGCATCAATGCCCTGCTGAATACTGAAAGCCCACTAGAGGATGAAAATAGCCAGTTTAGGCAATCGCAGTTGAGCTATCTGAAAACAGATCCAGGACGGCTGGGTCTCAACAGTCTGTTGAAAGAGATAGAGAAACTACAGCGCACCCGTGAGCTAGAGCTGCCTTCGGCGTTTTTTAATCATGTTGTTCCCAAGCTAGTGCAACAGTATCGCCGCAGAGCGTCCACTGAGCCGCCGCGAGAGCTAAGACGCCATCCACCAGCGATTCGCTACACCCTAGTCGCTGCATTCTGCTGGCAGCGAGAACGAGAGATCATCGATGACCTAGTCACTTTGCTAATTCAAATCATCCACCGCTTGAGCATCAGCGCCGAGCGCCGAGTCGAGCGCGAATTGATTGCTAGCTTCAAACGAGTCAATCGCAAAGAGGCGCTTTTGTTGAAGATTGCAACGGCTTCCCTTAAGCAACCGGAAGGTACAGTGAGAGATGTCGTCTATCCTGTGGCCAACCCTGAGACATTGCAGTCACTGATTGATGAGCAGAGCGCAGGCGAGACCTATCACGAGAAGGTGCATACTCGCATTCGAGCGTCATACCTGCATCACTATCGGCGGATGGTGCCTGCCATTCTGGATGCTTTGAGCTTTCACTCTAATAATGAACAACATCAGCCGGTTGTCTACGCCTTAGCGATTCTCAAACGCTATCAGGATAGCAATCGCCGTTTCTACGACGAAGACGAAACTTTGGTGATTGAAGGCGTATTGCCCACCCACTGGCCAGAGCTGATCGGCGAAACTGATAGCAACGGAGAAGTCCGTATCAACCGGGTCAACTACGAGATCTGTGTGCTGCAAGCGCTACGAGAAAAGCTACGTGCTCGGGCGGTTTGGGTCGTAGGAGCCGGACGATACGGCAATCCAGAACAGGATCTACCCCAAGACTTTGAAGCTCATCGAGAAGTCTACTACCAGGAACTTAGCCAGCCGCTAGAAGCAGCGGCGTTTATTCAGCAGCTCAAGCAGACGATGCAAGCAGAGTTGAGCCAGCTGAACCAGGGAATGCCAAAGAACAAAGGGGTTCGCATTCAAACGCGCAAGCACGGTTGGATCTCAGTCTCTCCGGTAGAAGCGCAGCCAGAGCCACCCAACTTGCTAAAGCTCAAGGCAGAGATTACTCGCCGCTGGCCGCTGACTGGACTGTTGGAGATGCTCAAAGAAACAGATTTGCGGGTCAACTTTACTGAACAGTTTGAAAGTGCTGCTACCCGTGAGAACCTGGATCGCAACACTTTACAGCGGCGGCTGTTGCTCTGCCTCTATGGTCTAGGCACCAATACTGGCCTCAAGCGGGTCTGTGCGGGCATCGATAACGAAAACTACAACAATCTGCTCTACGTCAAGCGTCACTACATCCACAAAGAACATCTGCGTAATGCGATTGCTAAGGTCGTCAATGCGGTGCTGCGCTCACGCCTAGAGACCGTTTGGGGTGAGGGTACGTCAGCTTGCGCATCGGACTCGAAGAAGTTCGGCGCATGGGACCAGAATCTAATGACTGAATGGCACCAGCGCTACGGTGGCCTGGGGGTGATGATCTACTGGCATGTGGAGAAGAAGTCAGTGTGTATCTACTCTCAGCTCAAGACCTGTTCTTCTTCTGAAGTCGCTTCTATGCTTGAAGGGTTGTTGCGCCACAACACTGAGATGAAGGTAGAGCGCAACTATGTTGATACTCACGGTCAAAGCGAGATTGCCTTTGCCTTCTGTCATCTACTGGGCTTTAACTTGATGCCCCGGCTGAAGCGGATCGGGGCGCAGCGACTCTACTTCCCAGAGGTAGGCACTAAAGCCACCTACCAGAACTTACAGCCAGTGTTGAGTCGGGCGATTGACTGGGATTTGATTCGCAGGCAGTACGACCAGCTGATCAAGTATGCGACGGCACTGCGGTTGGGCACGGCTGAAACCGAAGTCATTCTCAGGCATTTCAATCGTAGTGAAACCAAGCACCCGACCTATCAAGGTTTGGCAGAGCTAGGCAGAGCGGTCAAGACGATCTTCCTCTGTCGTTACCTACATTCTGTTGAACTGCGACAGGAGATCCAGGATGGTTTGAATGTAGTAGAGCGCTGGAATGGCGCTAATGACTTTATCTTCTATGGGCGCAGCGGCGAGTTTGCCAGCAATCGGCGTGCTCATCAGGAGCTAGCGGCGCTAGCATTACATCTGTTGCAGATCAGCCTGGTCTATATCAACACGCTGATGATTCAGAGAGTGCTGAGTGAACCCAGGTGGTGGGCGCAGATGCAGCCGGAGGACTTGCGGGCACTGACGCCGCTGTTGTGGAACCATGTCACACCCTATGGTGTGTTTAGGTTGGATTTTAGCGATCGCATTGACTTAGAGCCTGTCGGCAGCGCCTTATCATCGGCTTGAAAGGGCGTCGAGTAGCTGCTCGGCACCGCAACTAGGCGACTCTCTTTTCATAGGCTGAAGCCGTTGCTATATAAGCACTACAGCAATTTAATCTGCCCCTAGCGCCAAGGGATGAGTCTCACGAGAATCCAAAGGTTTCAGCCGACTTAGTAAGCGCCGATTAGGCCAGATCTAGTCTGGCGCTCTGAAGCACTGTGAGACTCACTGTAAGATTGAGTCGTTCGTTGGGGAGCAGATGAACCATGTTAATAGTTTATGCGTACTAAATTGCCCCATTTCGCAGCTTGTCGGGTAAGAGGGAACACGTCGCCGCGTCCCTCTCCCCTAAGAACGGCTCGTGACAGTTATCCCATCAAGCCGCTCAAGCCTTTGGCCATTCAAAACCACATCATTCTTATGCAGGTACTGATGACAGGCTTGGTGAAGATGAATTAGATTCTCTTCTATCTCAGTGCCGTCATTCTTAACTTGCTGCCGATGATGCGTGTGTAGAGCTTCTCCATTGAACAAGGCGTCATGACAGACTGGGCACCGCCAATTCTGGCTCTGAGCAACTCTGTAGTATTTCGAGCCTTTCTCCCAATAGGCTTTACCGTATCGGGTTTGGCGGTATTGCCAGTAGTCTTCGAGAGTTGGATTATCAGGAGAAGCCGTTCCTTTGACCTTGACATGGCGTTGAATCGGAATATCCGCTAGACGCACTAACGTTAGTGGCTTCCGCTTCCCTGTCCGGTCAGTGACAGACGTGGTGAATGTCCACAGCCGTCCTTGGAAGGTTCGGTAGTATTTCCTGGCAACCCATGAACTCCGTTTGTTCGGATGACGCCGACAGCACCATCTCCAGATCGCCTGCCAGAGTTGGGAATCCACGTAGCTAAACACGTCTTTACTGACGCCATGTTTGTAGTAGTTACCCCATCCTCGCAGTATCGGGTTTAGGTGGTGTATTACTGCCGCCGGACTGATAGAAACATTGTGCTTCAACCAGCTCCGAATCCGCTTCAGAAAGGCCAGAATCTTTTCCTTTTGCGGTTTACAGAGACACTTACCTTTGTGGTGCCGAATTGAGAACCCCAGAAAGGGAAAACCCTGTTGGACATTCACTATCTGAGTCTTCTCCATATTCAGCGTTAGCCCGCGTGGTTTAAGCCACGCCTGCAAGATAGGGACAACCGCTTCGATGTCTGCTTTTGTCTTCGCCGTTACCACGAAATCATCAGCGTAACGACAGTAGCCATAAGTTGGCGACGTGCGTTTATACGATGATTGAGACTTTGCCTTTGAGGAAGGCTGGTAAGTTCTCGTTGTCGTAAATGACAACAACAACTTCTCCATTCCATTCAAGGCAATGTTCAAGAGTAACGGTGAAATGGACCCGCCTTGGGGGGCTCCCTTGGGGGTGGCATGGAACATCTCAGCTTCTACGTAGCCTGCCTTGAGCCACTGCTTGATGAGTTCTCGACCCGGCACGAGGCCGATGGTGTCGAGGATAAAGGAGTGACTCAAATTGTCGAATGCACCCTTTAGATCTGCATCGAGTACCCAGGTATCACAGCCATGTCTGAGTCGTAGGAAGCACTGCTCAATAGCATCATGACAACTGCGACCAGGGCGAAAACCATAGCTATGTCCCTCAAATCGGGCTTCCCAATGAGGTTCGAGCGCATTCTTCATTATCGTCTGGGCGACTCGATTTTCGAGAGCAGGAATTCCTAACGGCCTCAATTTTCCATTCGCTTTCGGAATGTAGACCCGTTTAGTCGGGAGCACTTGCCAGAGGGAATGGTCTTGCAATCGATTCACTAGTTGGACTCGTTTCTCAGCGGTTAAGGCAGTCTGGCCATCGAGGCCCGCTGTCTGTCGCCCCTGATTCTCTTGAGTCACATGCCGTACTGATAGCAGCAGGTTGGAGTAGCTTCTTAGCATCAGTTTCATCAGGCTGCGCACCTGATTCCACTGACCGTTTTGGGTGGCACGATAAATCCGTCGTCTTAGGTTCCTAACACGCTTCTTCACTTGGTCCCAGTGGATACTGGTCCAGTGTTTTAGCAGCTTCCTTTGCTCCGATGCCGGGATGGCTCTATCTTTCACAATGGATACGGTTCCTTTACTTTGGTTTACCGTTAAAGACCCGCCAGAAGTTTGCCATCTTTCGATGTGGGGCAAAGCTCGAACCCCTATCTCTCGCATTACACAAGAGCCTTCGCTTTCTCTGGCATCCTTTACCCGCTGGATGGTTGTGCATCCCTTACGGTTTGCCTACTCTGATAGTTCAGAGAATCCATCGGGCTTATGCAGTTCCGAGTGTGTGAGATACGTCCGGGTCGGGTTCCGTCTATGCTCCGGTGGGATTGTGACCTATCGCTTAACGAAGTAGCGAGCCGCTAAGCCACCCACTCACCTTTTGGTCGCAGTGTGTCAGCCTGATTTCACTGATTCCGCCAATGACGAAGCTTCTTCGACGGTTCACGGGTGTTAACCCTTTCGGACTTCCCCTTGCCCTTTCCCAGCTTTAGGCTGCCAGGTCAGGATACTTGCGTGGTCTGCATTCCACTGACATCATTACTAACGTCAGCGTAACCGGAGTCGATAACTCTGTTACGTGGGGACAGCAGGACAGGTGCTGCTGAGAGATTATCTCCACTCTTAATTCGGCTGTTGCCTCCTTGCACACTCGGCTTATCTACATCGCACCGCTACTTTAGGGCCTAGTCGGTTGAGGAGACTATCGAATGTCCTAGATATCGACCTCCTGATGCAGCAATCACTGCAGTACGCTGTCGGTATGCAAGCTTTCGACGTGATCGCTGTATCAGGGGGCTATTGAATTCGGCTTTTTACCAACGTAGCTTTTTCTCCCATATCAGTTAGTTCGCTACCGGATATTCCAGCCATCGAGTTCTGGGCTGTTGATGGTAAGACTGTGCCATCCTACTCAAAGCTAATTGTGACTGTGGCTTCGATTACTCTGAATGGGAAGGAAGAAAAGCCACAGATGCAAAAACAGATCTTTCCCAGTACCTGAATAAACCTTACGATCAACTTAAGCATCAACTTAGTCTGAAGTATCCTCATCAGACCAACCTAATTTTTGAGCGATCGCTTCCAACAGCAAATGCTTCTCGGCCATCATCCGCCCGAACGAGCGAGAGCACATGATGTTTTTCTTGGGCTGAATCTCTTCTAGTCCCAGACAGGCCGTCCCACGCAGTTCGTGAACGATACGCTCTGCCACTACGTTGTACAGTTGTCGAATTGTTCTTGGTCACGCCTCTCTTAGTTCAGCGTAGCGTAATTTCCTGTAGTCGAAAAAGGATAAATGTAATTGCTCAACTCCCCCTTGAGCGAGGTTGCGAGAAATAAGTCATGGCGTAAGGTAGTGATATGGAAAAGCTACCGGATTTAAGCAGTCTAACGCCCGAAGCCAAAGATGCCTTGATAGAGCGGCTATGGGAAGAGTTACAAAACCAACGGAAAAGCATAGAAGGGCTGAAGAGCAGACCAAAGAAGACCAGTCAGAATTCAAGTAAGCCGCCATCCAAGGGGTTCAAGGCGAATAAAGCGAAAAAGAAAGGCGGTGAGCGCCGAGAAGCGAGCGTAGGCAGAGCAGGTGGTGGCCGCAAGCTTCATGCCAATCCGAACCAAAGGGTAAGTGCCCATTTACAGTGCTGCCCGTCGTGTCATGAGTCAATTCCTCTAACGTCTCAACACTTGCACAGTCGCTACGACAAGATAGAGCTACCGCCGATAGCGCCTGTGGTGACGCGAGTAGAGCGCTACTGTGGAGAGTGCCTAACCTGCGGGTATCAGAGTGTGGCAACAGTGCCGCCAGAGCTGGCAGCGGGTTCACCGTTTGGCGAAACGATAGAACGATTCATCGCGTATCTGCGCTACGGTCATGCCATTAGCTATCAGCGGCTGCAACAGCTGTGCAAAGAGGTGTTTAATCTATCGATATCAGAAGGTGCGATAGCTAATCTGCTCTCACGGGTCAAGACTCGATTGGAGAAACCGCTAGGAGAGATACAAACTCGGCTACAGCAGTCGGCCGTGATCTGCTCAGACGAGACTAGTGCTCGGGTAGAGGGAAGAACGGAGTGGGAATGGGTGTTTCAGAACGAAGACGTTTGTCTCCATGTGATTTGTCCGAGCCGAGGTGCCAACGTTATCTATGCCGTTTTAGGCGAGCATACCCCGGCCACCTGGGTCTCTGATATGTTCAGCGCTCAGCGTTGTCATCCTGGCCAACAGTGGCAGGTGTGTCTAGCCCATCAGCTGCGGGATACGCAGTATGCGATAGACGCTGGCGATGAGGTCTTTGCACCCGCAATGAAGCAGTTATTCCTCGACGCCCTGAAACTTCATAAAAGACGCGACCAGCTAGCGGTCTCTACGCGATATCAATATCGTTTAGCCATTCAACGCAGACTCAGAAAGCTGCTGTCGCTAGACCCTTCTCAAACCGATGGGCAGCGGTTGAAAAAGCGATACGAGACCATTCTAGACAATTTGTTTCTGTTCCTCGAAGATGACTCAATTCCACCGACCAACAATTCTAGTGAGCAGGCAATTCGGATGAGTGCCCTCTTCCGCAAAGTTACCAATGGGTTTCGCTCTGAGTGGGGCAAGGAGCTATTCGCTGCTGTTCGCTCTGTCGTCAATACGGGCCAGCGTCAGGGCTTATCTGCCCTGCAATCGATTGAAGCTGCTTTGTCTGCCCAGGGCTCTCTCTTTCTACCCAGTTGAGCAATTACGGATAAATATTAAAAAAGAGGCAGATGCTATTGCAAAGAGAGTACTAGCACTAAATTTAAGTTCAACAGCAGACTCAATGGCGGTACCAAACAGCACACAAGCATAGCTATAAAACACCAAAGTTCGGGTTCGCCAAGGTTTAGGCTTGCGACGAGATATTAATTTATTGTTCATTGAACTTTCCTATTCTCCTTTATGTTGCTTTCATCTTAGGATGCGTTCCATCGCAGCATCCACCGCTGTCCATTTTCGGTATCGGTTCTGTCAGTGAGGATCATTTTCTTCTGATGAATCAGACCAGCCTAGTTCCTGAGCGATCGCTTGACGGCATACCTCTTGCCAGTCTTCGATTAGTCCGCTTTTAATAGCAGTCTTCATCGAAGCAGGCATCCGAATCGTCATCTTCTCAGTACAAGGTTCTGACCAATCGTGCTTTTGTTTAAAGCCATGGTCAGCTATATCAGGATTGCCGCCTGGTCTCCCTTTTGCCATATTTCCTCACTAACACCTCTTGAGGGATTTCCGCTAGAGCTAAGCATACGTAGTATAACAGCCTTGATTTAGTGAGACGGTCACACTATAATGGATTTTGTTGCAAGACTACTAAGTATTCAATCAAGCTGTTCCAACCGTTCTTAGGAGTCTCTATAATGTCTTTTAGTCAACAGGCACAAAGGTTTCTAGTTCCCTATCCTTACACACCCACGGTATTCGATGAGTAAAGACATAGATTTCTTAGTAGAACTAGCTGAATTATCTACAGCGTCTGAAGAGACTTTACCCACTGAAAAAACTGACGAGTCTATGTACAGGCGTTGCAAAGTTGCGTCTAAGCTGCTAAAACCAAAGCTTAGACAAGCGGCTGCCGACGGTCAATACGATAGTATTGCGATTCTGAAACTATATTCTTCTGATTTTCAATCGGTGAAACCTTTCCGAAGACCGCGTAATTCTGATGTCGATAGTGAAGCTTTTCAGATTTTTACATGGGACTTAGCAGAGGAAGGCTTTCGGTGCTTCATTGATCGTCCAGGACTGTCCTCGTCGCTAGTAGCCTTTCAACACTGCGGCATCTCGAAGTCAGCACAATCGGATAGATGGGTACTGTACGTTTTGTTGCCGCAACGTGAACCTCCTCGACGCTACTGGGCTAGGACTCTCGCATTCCATGCCAAGAAGATTGTTCTTCATCTGCTGGCTTTTGCCCTTGTTGCATTGATAAGCCTCCTAATCTTTGCTGCCTAAGTATTATTGGCGCTCGAAATATACGTTGAAAGCCAAGCAGGTAATACAGCAGTGGTTATACTTTACGTGGGTTTGGCAGCACTGATTATCAGCACCTTAGTTTCTATTGAGGCTGCTGTTTTCTTTGCGCTTACGGATAGCTGAGCAGCATTGTTCACATCAGAATAGACTCAGACTTAAGATAGGATAAGCTATGCTACGAAGTTTACAAACGTTGAATATTCAAGCGACCTCTCTTAAGTACAAGCAAGCAGGTTTCTTACAGAAATCGTCGTAAAGCCCACTGATTTTAATCGTGGGATATAAGACGGTGAGCGTAGCGAACAATCTTGCTCAAAGCTTTATATAGCAACGGTGTCAGGTTATTAGGTGGTGATAAAGTATACCTATGGCACCCGTGACGACGACGCTAAAACTAAAGTGCTTTGACCTCAATCAGGCCAAAGCAAATATGTTTGGGCAAACGACAGCAGCGACAACGCAGTTGGCGAATGAGTGCTGGGTTGGATTATCACTATCAAGATAGTGGATTGCGAGTTGTTTGTTCGGATGTCGAGAGCTAGTGAAAAATCCATGAGACTTGAGGAGAATTGATGGAATTGAGGGAGCATAGGAAGACGCAATCACCTTCTCAGTTCATTTGATATGTTGTAGTTGTCTAAAGAAGTTACTGATTAAAAAGGTATTTTGAATGTCTAGTAATCCTACCCAACCGGCTTTTCTATTTGTCCTAGAGCAACATGTGGCGGACTGGCGGCAGATGGTATTGCCGCCGTATTGGCTAGGCGATCGCCGAGCTCCCGAGTATCTACAACGAATCAGAGAGGTAGGCGGGAAATACCTGCGGTTGCGTAGCGCTAATCTACAAGGCGTTAATCTGAGCGGCGCTAACTTGCGGAAAGCCGATCTGAGTAGCGCCAACCTCAGTAGTGCTAATTTACGCGAAGTCGACCTAAGTGATGCAACTCTGTACTGTATCGACTTAGAGGACGCTTCTTTAGTCAGGGCCAAGCTGTGTGACGCCAAAATGCAAGGCGCTATCCTACACAGGGCAGATTTGAGGGGCGCAGATCTCAGTGGCGCGAACCTCGATAGAGCCGAACCGAACAAGGCTTGCTTACGCGGCGTTAACCTGCATGGAGCCAGTCTGTTCGCAGCGGATCTACGCGGAGCTGATTTACAAGAAGCCGATTTGCATGGAGCCAACTTGTTCTTCGCGGATCTCAAAGCAGCCAATCTAAACAATAGCGACTTGTGTGGAGCCGTCCTAGAAATGACTGATCTAAACCAGGTTTCTCTAGTAGGAGCAAAAGTTGATAATACTCGATTCGGTGAGGGTGAAGGGTTGTCCGATGAGAGAAAGGAAGATCTGAAGCAGAGAGGCGCAATTTTTGGGTGGGATGCGTTTTGCGAAGAGAACAAACCCTAGCATCTAACCTTGACTATCTCCTTGAGCCGTGTCGTATACCGGGGCGATCGCCACTGCTGTCTCATCCCCCAAGACTTCCGCTGCTTGCCCTTCTCTAGTCCTTGAGCCGCAAAGCGAACTGTACCTCTACCCATCTTGGCGTTAAGCGAATCCATCAGCGCCATTAACTCATCGGACTGCTCGTGGTCGGTAGAGCAGAACAAGTTTCCCTGTACGGTGGTAGCCGGGGCCAGGTCAACCAGCATAACGCCGCACTTGTGGTACTCAAACCCAGGTCGATACAGCTGTGCCATACATGCTCTGGCCGCATGGATAATCTCGCGGCTATCGCGGCTAGGTACGGTGAATGACCAGGTGCAGCTATTGCTGTACTGCGCCTCATGCTTACGGAATCTGTTGGTTTGCAAGAACACCTGCAACCCCCCACAGCGACTGCCCTGGCCGCGTAGCTTTCCGGCTGCTCTAGCGGCATGGTCAGCGATCGCCTCCAACAGTAAATGCTTCTCAGAGATCATCTGCCCGAACGAGCGCGAACACATAATGTTCTTCTTCGGCTGGATCTCTTCTAGTCCCAGACAAGCGGTTCCGCGTAGTTCATGAACAATACGCTCTGCCACTACGTTGAACACCTGGCGAATTGTCCTTGGCTCAGCGGCTCGTAAGTCAGCAGCAGTTTTAATACCAATCGCGTTGAGCTTGAGTGCCCAGCGCCGCCCGATGCCCCAGATATCTTCGACTGCAATAGTGGGAAGCACCTGGTCTTGGAGGGTGCGATCACACAAGTTAAAAACACCGCTCGTTGTTCGCTTCTTTGCCACATAGTTTGCGACCTTAGCCAGTGTTTTAGTAGGTCCGATACCCACGCCGATAGGTATGCCTGTCCATTGATGAACTTTCCTTTGCATCTGGCGTCCGTAGTCAGTGAGGTCAAGGTGGGCAAAGCCGTCCAGTTGTAGAAAAACCTCATCGATTGAATAAACTTCCATATCCGGGGTGAATGTCCCCAAACATGCCATTACCCGCTGAGACATATCACCATAGAGGGCGTAGTTAGAAGAGAAAACTGCAACATTGTTTTGAGTACAGAGGCTTCGATACTTATGCCACGGCCCGCCCATTGGTACCCCTAACGTTTTTAGTTGTGGTGATCTAGCAATAAAACAACCGTCGTTATTTGATAGCACACCACAGGCGTGAGTCTCTAGCTCAGGCCGGAATACCCGCTCGCAGGACACGTAGAATTGGTTGCAGTCACAAAGAGCAAAGATCGGCATGGAATAACCCTCTCAGCGCATCGAGCGAATGATATGGATGACAACACCCCAAATCCGCACGTCGGCATCCTCACCCAGTTCAATCGAAGGATAGTCAGGGTTTGCTGCCATCAGGAAGGTTTGCTGTTCCTTCTGACATAGCTTTTTAACCGTCAGTTCGCCATCGATCGCCGCAACAACAACTCTGCCGTGGCGCGGTTCTTCACTACGATCAACAATGAGCAAGTCCTCATGATGAATACCTTCGCCTACCATTGACCAGCCATCAGCACGGACAAGGAAAGTGGCGCTAGGATGCGGAATCAGATGCTCGTTCAGGTTGATATGGCCATCAAGGTGATCGGTTGCAGGCGAAGGAAACCCAGCTGAGACCGGACAGCTATACAGCGGAAGTAGATGCGATCGGTACGGAATCAGACGGAGCGCTTCAGAAACGATCATAGAATTCAGTAATGCGGGAGGACAGAATCGGTTGCCACACAGCGCTCCTGATAGCTATGCGGCAGGTCTTAGAAGGTGAGGTGAAGCAAACTGATAATTCTCAAAACATCAAAAAATATAGTACAAAAGAACTAAAATTTAAGATTACTGCTACGCCCGTGAGAAATCAAGTCCCTTGGTTCTGCAAGTAGTTCTGAAGGCAGAGGTCGAACATAGAATCACCCTTGAGCACCGTCTAAGGTACTCCTGTGCAACGTTTTTGGTCGGAGTGGTTTATGGATACTATCTTGGCGGATCGGTTAGTGCGGATTAAGTCCGAGCGGGTCTTCGTGAGGAGATGCGCCTAGCTAACCGCGCTAGGCCACAAAGCTGTGGGTACTCTAGCCCAAGTTCTGCAAACAATTACCAGATTGAGATGTAGGGATAAGCCTGACCATAATTTCTGATAGATAAGAGTTGCTAAATTACTATGAATAGCCGCAATAAACCTGAGCATCCTGTTGGTAGGTACCAAGATTTTCTTGATGCTGCTCTGGGAACTGATATGACTCAAGGAATGGAGAAACGTCATGCTGCTAGAGTCTTAGAAGCAATAGACTATGCAGATCAGGAAGACTATGTAGAAGCCACCGCTCTATTTTCGATGGCTTCAAGTACCGCTCCCACAGCTTCAGGTAAGCAGTCCTGCCTGCTTTTATCAAAGGGAGCAAGTGATGCTTACAATGCTTATGAGAATGCACTTGCAAATGCTGCCTCTGAGATAAAAGCTAAAGAGATAGCACAAGCAGCCTGGAACCTGATTGGCTGACAAAAGATGCAATAGCCAGGTTGAATCGCTGTCATACAGGGACTTGAGAGCCGCAAAGGTTGCGAGGGGGAGCCAGCGTTCTAAGATTTAGATGCAACTCAAAACCAAAGGAACGCTGTGAAAAAAACTCCCGCCTCTACGATGCCTTGAAAGCCTGGCTGGGTCAAGATTGCCCCTGGGCACATCTATCGCATCTAACGACCTGCTGTTGGATGGTGTTTGCGCTGATTCAAACCGGCAGCGTCAGCCTGACAAAGTGGACAACCTACTTGCCCTGTCGCGGTCTCTACGCCCAGAGTAAACAAAGACGGGTGCGTCGCTGGTTAGGCAATAGCCGCATCAACATCCACCGATTGTACAAACCGCTGATTCAAGCGGCCTTGGCGACCTGGGAAGCCGAGTGCCTTTATCTTTGTTTAGACACCTCGCTGTTTTGGGAGCAGTACTGCTTAATTCGGCTAGCCGTGGTGTATCGAGGCCGCTCCATTCCTCTGGCTTGGCGAGTTCTAGAACACAACAGTGCCTCTGTTGCGTTTGAAGCCTATGAAGAACTGCTCAGGCAGTCTACGCAATACTTGCCTTCAAACGCAAACATGATTCTGTTGGCCGACCGAGGCTTTGTGCATACCCGTGCGATGACGCTGATAAAACAACTCGGCTGGCACTACCGCATCCGTATCAAAAGTGACACCTGGATTTGGCGACCCGGTTCCGGCTGGTGTCAACCTAAATCGTTTCACCTAGAACGAGGTCGGGCACTATGTTTCCACCACATCAGACTCCATCGTCACGAACAGTACGGCCCAGTGCATGTCATCATCGGGCGCAACAACATCAATGGTGAACTTTGGGCCGTCGTCAGCGACCAGCCCACTAGCCCGCAAACCTTTATGGAATATGCCTTGCGCTTCGATATCGAGGAAGGATTTTTAGACGACCAGTCCGCCGGTTGGAATCTACAACGCTCTGAGATTCGAGGCCTCACTGACCTCTCTCGCTTATGGTTTATTCTGGCAGTAGCCACGCTTTACGTCACGGCTCAAGGCGTAGCGGTTGTGCAATCAGGCCGTAGGCGATGGATTGACACACACTGGGATAGAGGCAACAGCTACTTTCGCATCGGATTGGAGTGGACTAAGGCGGCTCTGCTCAACGGTTGGCAGGTGATTAAACAGGCTTGTTTTACCTCTCACATTGATCCGCAACCGGCGATGGCTTCTAGGCCACAACACAACAAGAAGTCCGGGCGCTTGCTCGATTTCAGCGTGATTACCGTTAAGTTTGTTCCTGATTAAACTTTTGTCAGCCAATCAGGCCTGGAACACTGTACAAACCGAATTATCCAATTACTTAAACTTTCTAGGCTTTTACTATTGTGAACGCAAGAAGCACTTAGAAGCAATTGAATTTTATGATAGAGCGATCAAGATTAATCCACGTTGCTCAATGGCATATTTGAGTCGTGGCTACAATAAAGCTGAATTGGATCTTTACGATGAAGCAATTAAAGATCTGCAAATTGCCGAGCAGCTTTACAATGAGCAAGGTGACAAAGTTAACAGCCAATATGCTCAAGAAATTTTGATGCTAATAAAATCTGGGGTTTTTTGCACAACCCCTCGAAAAGGTATAGTCCAGATTGAGATCGTCGAGACTCATTCTTGTGCTGGCCATATTTAGCGAGCGCAGAGTATAGTCGATACTTTGAATATTAAAGTCTATTCAGTTGTTAGCATTGGCTAATTCCAGCTTTACTACCTAGCTTGACACAGCTACTTTTAGCTACCGTCTTTAGTCGCGGTTAATCACTCTTCGATGGTTAACAACTGCATAACGGCGCATTATCTTCTCTGCTTCTAGCAAGTACAACAGCTTCAGTTGAGCGCCAGAATACCTACTGCTCATTAGTCTAGCAAGCGTTAGGAGAGTTTTTGGGTGCTGGCAGAAAGTTCTGACAACTTGAGGGAAAACACAATGAGAAAAACTTTTTGTGGTCGTGCGATCACAAAGCTTAGCTACGTTTACATGCTGAACTACCCAACGAAAGTATTGATAGATAGCAATCAGGTTTTATCAATACTTTGAAAGGACTTAGTATGTGATCGCTTTGGAAAACGGTGCATGGCCGTGTTAGTTAGCGAGCTATATTCCATACAGCGACTCCATATCGAACGCATTGACACACAAGGTACACAGCATTGCGACCGATCAATCAAAAGCCTGAATCTACTGCTGTGAAAGAGATTACGTGGCTATTTCAATAACGAGTCTCAGTCGTCCTATTGTGGACTTTACCTTTTCGAGGGGTTGTGCAAAAAACCCATTATTCGTGGATCGTTTGGGCCGATGAAACTGAACGGGAGCGACTCCAACAATTGCATCTATCCCCATATCGACGTCCTCCTGCTCAATGCTGGCTCAAACCTACCGATGACTTGACTGAAAAGCCTGCCACAAATCAGGTGTTGAAATAACGTTATTTAGGAGCTCGACCGATGTCACCTAACTCTAAACGGCCAAAAACAGATGGGGGTATTGAGAATGGTTCATCTCGACTATGTTGTTCAAGTATTTTGTCTGCCGGATTTTTGTTGCTTTCGGTAGGGACTCGTCAGTCTTCAATGCTTCAATCGCAGGCGGATAGGCGGCATTCTTATCGATGGTGATTACTCTCGGTGCAATTGTGTGCGAGGCGTTGAGTACCTTGTTGAAAAAGCGTTTAGCCGCTTTGGCATCCCGTTTGGCGCAGAGCATAAAGTCTAACGTATTGCCCTCAGAATCAACAGCTCGATAGAGATACTTCCACTTTCCTCGGACTTTTACGTATGTCTCATCAGTCCTCCACGAGTCGTTGGTAGGCTTCAGATGGCGGCGAGAGCGCTGGTCTAGTTCTGGGCTATAGGCCTGCACCCAGCGGTAGATTGTCGTATGGTCAACGTTGACGCCCCGTTCGAGCATCATTTCTTCTATGTCCCGGTAGCTGAGGCTATAGCGCAGATACCAACGCACCGTCAGCAAGATAATGCCTGATTGGAAGTGACGCCATTTGAACGGTTTTGAGGAAGGCATAGCAAGGGTGCGAACTGGGCATCTCAGAATACCAATAAAGGGCTACGCAATTTTTGCAACACAGCCTTGGCAACTGAGCATCAACAATGAACTTCATGATGCTAGCTTATACAAACCTTTCACTTGACTCAACCGAGTCGCATACAACAGGGCTGAGAGTATATCATCCTCTTCCAAATCATCGTAGTCTGACAAAATCTCTGCATGGCTCATGCCTGAACTCAGTAGTTCCAAAATAAATTCTACTGGGTAGCGCAATCCTCTGATGCAGGGCTTTCCATGGCAGACCCCTGGATCAATAGTTATCCTGTCTAGAAGCGTGCTATCCATAAGAAACTCTTCGGGCAACGTTGTTTCAACTATACTCAGTCTGACACCATACAGAAATCCTGGCGCAATAAGTTTGTGAGAAACCGTCAGGATTCAGTAGCCAAAATCGAACAGTGGCCATCCTGCTGCTAGTCTGAGGCTACCCTCGCGACATCTTCCTATGGATTGCCCACACTGCCAATCGCCTCGTGTTTCATCTTTGCAGCGTGAAACCAGGCTGGGCTACACCATGTATCGGTGCAAGGAATGTCGTCGGACGTTCAATGAACGGACAGACACACTGTTCAATTTTATCGAAGTGCCTACCGACATCATCTTTCAGGTATTGCTCTGCCGCGTTCGATACAAGCTCAGCTATCGATATGTCGCTGAGTTTTTTCTGCTGCGTGGCTTCCAGTTCACCCATGAAACTGTGCGAGATTGGGAGGAACGCTTCCTGCCTCATTTTACTGAACAGATCAGGATGAAGCGGAAAGGTCAAGTCGGCAAGGTTTGGCTCGTTGACGAAACCTACATTCGGATAAAAGGGGCGTGGTGCTACCTCTATCGGGGCATGGATGAGGATGGCAATCTGGTGGATGTCCGTCTCAGCAAGACTCGCGATATGGCTGGCACCAAAGCTTTCTTTGCCCAATCCATTGGTCTTCACGAGGACGCTCCAGAGAAGGTCGCCACCGATGGATTGGCTTCCTATCCACGGGCGATCATAGAAGAACTAGGACAAGACACTGAGCACGAGGTGCGCCCCTGCACCGCCAATCCGGTGGAGCAGAGTCATCGACGCATCAAGCATCGCTATTACCCTACGCTGGGCTTCGGCGAGTTTGAAGCAGCTCAGAGATTCTGCCGAGCAGTCGATGAGGTGGGTCACTTTTTGAGGCCGTGATCGCGTATGGCAGAATTCGTATCTCTAGATGACCGAAGGAAACGGTTTATAAGTGGTGTTGAGGAACTGCAAACATTGTTCCAGGCCGCTTAAACAGAAAGAGAGAGAGGTGTGGTCGCGTTAATCGCGATACTTCGCAATTTGGCTACTGACTTCTGTTCCTATGATGAGTACATCAGGAATCAGAGCGTTCTTACCAAAAGTGCCCGAATTTTTTATGCCCCTATTTGGGCAAACGAATAGAATCTGGACACTCACCTATCGACCATGGAGGATTGCCATCATGCGTAAATCATCTAAAGTTGAGAGCTATCAGGATAAACAAGTGTTCGTTGGTATTGACGTACATAAGCGAACGTATACGATTGTCAGTTTTATGGATGGGATTGTCATCAAGAAATGGACGACCCCTGCGAGCAATGGCAAATTAGTTGCGCAACTGAAATCGTGGTACCCTCAGGCTGATATTCATGCCGCCTATGAAGCCGGGTTCTCAGGGTTTGGATTGCATCGAGCGTTAACACAAGCCGGTATCGAGAATTTAGTGGTGAATCCCGGCAGCATTGAAACCACCGTCCACAATCGAGTGAAAACAGATAAACGAGATGCTAAGAAGATCGCCTCCTTGCTAGCGGCGGGGAGACTCAGCGGCATCCGAGTTCCAACAGAACAAACCGAACATAAACGTCTCTTGACGCGAACTAGAGAACAATTAGTGAAGGAGCGAACGTCGATCAAGAACATGATTCGGATGCGCGCCCATCAGTTTGGCTTGCTTCTACCAGACGACAAACGAGAAATGAGCCAGAGCTTGCTGAAATCGATATTGGCCAAAACCCCCAGTCCTGAATTCACCATCATTCTCCAGGCCTATCGGAAAATCTGGAAAGTGCTTGACACGGAAATCAAAGCGATTGAAGCCAAGTTGAAACAGCAAGCACAACAAGATCCACTCGAAGTCACCTATCGGTCTGCCCCTGGCATTGGTCCACTCTCTTCGCGTATCCTATCCAACGAACTGGGTGATATGAGTCAGTTTGCCAACGAGCGTCAATTGTTTAGTTATACGGGCCTAACGCCCAGTGAGCACTCCAGTGGAGATGCCATTCGCCGGGGGCATATCACCCGACAAGGGAACACTAGAGTACGACACATACTGTGTGAATCAGCTTGGGTCGCCATTAGAAAAGACCGAAACTTGAGGGATTTCTATCAGCGACTTTATCCAAGAACGGGGAAGAAGAAAGCCATCGTTGCTGTAGCCAGAAAATTGGTCGGACGTCTCCGCTCAGCCTTCCGACAGGGGGAACCCTATCGATTCAATCCGATTGGCTAATCGATGAGAACGGATAAACCACAATGAGTCTGGAGAATATGAGCAGAGTTTTAACAACCAGCTTACTTTGCAACTACGAGAAATTGTCTGTAAATATTTACCTTGAGTAATTACGTAGTTCTGTATGTGGTGCAAGTATTTTAGAGCGAATAAGGAAAAGGTGGCACAGCGTTGACTGTGACCACGGATGACTGACTGTTTCAGCTCACCTCACTTTCTCAAGAGTCAGTACTTGGATAATGGAGGAAAATTAAAGTCACCATGACCGATAGCGAAGGCTGACCGACCCTGGAAGCATCAGGGTAAATTTTTGCTATACGCTATTGATTCTCATCATGACTGACATTTTCGTCTACAACGCTTGACCTTTCCCTCAACGACACCCATGCTTACAAGCCGACTCTGAGCCAGCAAGATACCCTTACATCGAGAAATTCTCGGGAAGCCAATGTATCCGATGCCGCGCCTTACTTTTCCATAACTGGTAGCTGCAAACTCCATACCTTTTTCACAACGACGAAGCCTGCATGCAGCCACTACCGTTAGAAACATCAGCAAACAGGTTCTCTCATCGGACTTGTGAAAAGGTCTTCTAAATTTCCCAGATTTGGGGAGCTTTGGTCACCTTCCTAGCGATCACCCCATTTCCATCAACAGTGACTTCCAAGTTGCTGACCTGTGAACTGACGTTGAGTACGCCAGTGGACAGGATCGTTCGTCTCAATTATTACCCTTCGCACACATGAAGAAGTCCTAATCTTTTCCGGACACAATCCTTGTCATTCTTGTTTCGGAGAACCCTGGCAGCCGACGCTTTGGAAAATTCCAAGTCATGGCTGACAAACAGCATCGCTAGATAAAGGTTGAATCGTCTGACATCTCTCATTGTCGCTGAAGTTTTGCGGCCATCCTGACTGACGTAAGCTGACAAAAAGCTAGCACCGGGATACCGACATCCAAATCCCATTGCTGACACTTATTTGGACACAGTGCAGTGTCAGCAAACAATCAAATCAACACCAGTTCAATCTCATTAAAACAGGAGAATTACTATGACTTATGGACAATTGACACCCACAACTTCCAATACAGCAACAGGTGAGCGGAATATTGATAGCCTAATCAGTGCAAAACGCTATCTGCACGAATCCAAACAGAGCTCAGGTGGCATGGGTGGTGATCCTGAGCAGCCACCATACGGTGGAGACGAACCACCAATCGGTGGAGGTGAGCCACCAATCGACCCTATTGATCCACCTGACGAATCCGACGAACCCGTAGGAATTAAAACACGTATTACCTACAGCTTCCCAGATGAATTTCGTGACAAGGATTACGAATCGGACTACGGAGGGTTTGATGGCTTTAATGCTTTCAACTCTGCTCAGAAAGCTGCTACTCGCAGCATCATGAAGATGTATGAGTCAGTGGCTAACTTCGATCTCGATGAGCTGACAGATAACAAGGATCGCGACGCGACTATCCGCCTTGCAAATGCAGATGGAACTAATCGATTCGATGGCATTGCTGGTTTTCCCTCCGAACCTGATTTTATGCAAGGGGACGTTTGGATTGACTCTGTCAACGACCCACGAAATACTAACCCCAAAATAGGGAATAAGGGATACTGGGTTCTGATGCATGAGATCGGCCATGCGTTGGGACTAACACATTCTCATGAAACCCATGCGAATTTAGATGGGCCTATGGATTCATGGCTGGACTCGAAAGAATTTACAGTGATGAGCTATAAAGCTCACGTGGGGGGAGAATTGATTCCGAACCCAGTAGATGAAGTGGATCAGCCACAGTCACTGATGATGTATGACATCGCTGCTATCCAGGCAATGTACGGTGCTAACTTCGATACCCGTTCTGGTAACACAACCTATACCTTCTCTACCAGTACTGGTGAGATGTTTGCCAATGGTCAGAGTTTAGGAAAACCAGAGAATAACACGATTTTTCGAACTATTTGGGACGGTAATGGCAGGGATACCTATGATTTCTCAAACACCGGACGCTCTCAAAGCATCAATCTAAGACCGGGTGCATGGAGTGATCTCAGTGCGGATTCGACTGCTCAGAACGCTCGACTCAAGATTGAATGGGGGGGAGTTGTCACAAAACGGGCTCGCGGACACATTGCAAACGCCCTACAGCACAACGACGACCCACGCTCTTTGATCGAAAATGCTAAAGGCGGCGGCGGCAGCGATACCATTCAAGGCAACATTGCCCGCAATCATTTGTATGGGAATGTAGGGGATGATCGTTTATGGGGCTGGGACAACAACGACACGCTCGATGGCGGTAGCGAGGATGATTTACTCTTTGGGGGGCGCCACAACGATATCCTCAAGGGTGGTCCTGGCAACGATATTTTGGTAGGTGCCGACCCGTATTCAAACACGCCCCACAACGAAGTTGACGTGCTGTGGGGCGGCGCTGATGCCGATCGCTTTGTATTAGGACTAGCATCTGATTATTCTGTCCCCACTGTAGGTGGCCCGCCTGCTAATCGCATCTTGTATGACGACAACGTCGTATGGACTGAAGGTCAAAATAGTTATGCCCTGATTATGGACTTTGAATTAGGGATAGATCGCATACAACTCAGGGGGGATTCTAGAGATTACAATTGGCGTTCTGTCGAAGTGGTTCATGACAATCAGACTTACTTAGGAACGGGCATTTACGTAGATAACCCAGTTCCCCACCGTGACGAATTGATTGGTGTTCTAGTGGGTGTTAATGCCAGTCAAATCAGTGTGTATGACAGCAGCCAGTTCTCTTATGTATATGCCACGACTGAGTTTTAGAGGTTGAATCCCAACGAAACTGTGATTGACAAAACAGAATCCGCTCATGCTAAATCTCTTGAAGCTATTGAATTAACAGAGACGTTTTAAAGCGTTGACGTAGCTCTATCCTTCTTTACAATCAGGGGCCGAGAGACTTAGCCGGAAACGTTGAATTGAAGATTTCCAAAATTGCATCCCATAAACAGCTAAGGAGCAAAGCATCATGGCTAACTTTGCAGTGCCAAATTTAATTGCCGATACAGGTTTGGGAGAAAACACCTTACCCAAAATCAATGCCAAGAGAGGACATGTCGCGATCGCCAATCGCAACTCGGGAGACCTCTCGATTTTGCATGAACAGACCGGTGCGGTGAAGGGCCACGTTGCCCTGCCGACCGGCCCGAACGGAGAAGCGGGGGAGCCTACTTACCTCTCTTTTCTCAATCGCACCGATGAGGTGGCCGTCGCCGATCGCGCCAACGACCGAGTGGTCTTCTACGACCAGCGCACCTACGAAGTTACCGGCACAGTGGATACGGGCGCGGGCAACTTCCACATGTGGGCGGCCCCCAAAGAAACCCAGCTTTGGGTGATCAACGACATTGATGAGGCCCTGACAGTCATTGACCCGCAAACTAAGACCGAAATCACGCGAATTCATTTGCCGGAGGAGTTGATTGGCGCAGACGCTAAGCCCCACGACCTGATTTTTGATCCGGCGGGTCAGTACGTTTACGTCACCGCGGAGCAGGAAGATCACCTCGATGACGATCTACTGCTGAAGATTGACACCCAGAGCTTTGAGGTCGTAGATGCCATCACCACGGGCAAACACACCCATGTCTCGGTTGCTCCCGAGCATAATCTGCTCTATGTGCTGTCCCAAGACAATGACACGATTGAAATCTATGACCATCGCGGCCTCGAACTTGAGCAAGTGGGCCATATCGATCAGCCCAATCCTCATGGAGTGAGTGCTGCCACCAATGGCCGGTACCTTTACACCACCAATATTTCGGATGGTGGCGAGCAGGGCATCTTCGTCATCGATACCGTCACGAACCAGATTGTGGGCGATGTGGATACACCGTTTGCGGTACCTCATAACCTGGCAGTGACGAATGATGGCAACAGTCTATTTCTCACCCACTCAGGAGCCGATGCCACTGCCGTCAGCCGGTTTTCTCTCGATGATCCAACCGATCCGGTGTGGCAGATTAGCGTCAATACTGGGGGACTCAATCCCTTTGGGTTGGCCTATATCCCTTCTGTCCACGATGAGCTGTACGTCTGTGGCGACAAAGACGACGTGCTTAAAACGGCCAAGGGCCAGGACACCGTCTATGGTGGCGCTGGCAAGGACAAGCTGTGGGGTCAAGGCGGCAACGACAAGCTGTTTGGCGAAGCCGATGATGACTACCTCCGTGGCAACCGGGGGGACGATGTGCTGATTGGCGGACTTGGCAACGACACCGTCAATGGCGGCAGCGGCGATGACCTGCTGATTGGCGCTCAAGTGGAGTCGCTCACCCCCGGCGCGGGCGAAGTGGATACCTACAAAGGTGGCAAAGGGGCCGATACGTTCGTGTTGGGCGATGCCCTCAGCGTCCATTACGACGATGGCGATCCAGCCTCTCTAGGCTTTGAGGATTATGGCTTGCTTAAAGACTTCACGTTAGATCAGCAAGACGTGGTTCGCCTGCACGGTAGCGCTGATCGATACGAGCTCGGCAGCGTTCAAGGCGATACGTTCATTTTTTATCAGGGCGAAGGCCAAACTGCGGAGCTGGTCGGCATCGTCCAAAACGTCACGGGGCTGAACTTAAACAGCGCGGCATTTGAATACGCAACCGTCTGAGGACGTGCTATGAAAATCGCTCACGACATTACCGCACTGGTTGGGTGTACCCCGCTGGTGCAGCTCAACCGCATTCCCCAAGCGGAGGGCTGTGTAGCCCGCATTGTTTTGAAATTAGAGAGCATGAACCCGGCTTCATCGGTGAAAGATCGCATCGCTATCAGCATGATTCAGGCCGCCGAAGACCAGGGGCTCATCTTCCCCGGGCAAACGATTTTGATCGAAGCGACGGGGGGCAATACCGGTATCGCGTTGGCAATGGCGGCGGCAGTCAAGGGCTATGCGCTGATGCTAACCATGCCCGACACCATGAGTCTGGAACGGCGGCGGCTCCTGCGAGCCTATGGGGCCGAGTTAGTGCTCACGCCGGGTAATTTAGGCATGAAGGGGGCGATCGCCCAAGCGACAGAACTGTTAGCGGCTATTCCCCATGCGTTCATGCTGCAGCAGTTCCAGAATCCCGCGAATCCCGAGATTCACCGTCAAACCACCGCTGAAGAAATCTGGGCCGATACCGAGGGGCGGGTTGACATTGTGGTGGCTGGGGCTGGCACCGGGGGCACCATCACCGGCATTGCCGCTGCTCTCAAGGCGCGCAAACCTGACTTTCAAGCGATCGCAGTAGAACCGGCTGCCAGTGCCGTACTTTCCGGCGGCACCCCAGGATCGCACCAGATTCAGGGCATTGGGGCGGGATTTATTCCCCCGGTCATGCAGGTGGATTGGATAGACGAGGTCATTGCCGTGGCGGATGACACCGTGATCGCCTATAGCCGTCGTCTGGCCCGCGAAGAGGGCATTCTCTCGGGCATCTCGACGGGGGCGGCGCTATGTGCCGCCGTCCAGGTGGCCCAGCGTCCAGAAAATACCGAAAAATTAATCGTTGTCATCCAACCGAGCGGGGGCGAACGGTACCTCAGCACCGCGCTGTTTCGAGAATTAGCAGTGTCTTCAGCATCGCCTTCGCAGTCATGGCCTCGGCAATCGCGTCTCGGCCATGTTCATCAGACCATCAAGCCAACCGCCACTGCCGCCATGGGTCAGCGCTAGTTCCCACTCTTCACTAATTTCTAGGAATTCATCATGAATGCTACTTACATCGCGCTGCAGCCCCAGCCTCCGCCTGGGTTGGCAGGCTCCACTGAGCTTATTGACCAGCTGTTAGAGGAATTTTCCCCCATCATTTCCCATGTATTTTGCTGCGATTTCTAACTACAACACCAGGAGAAAATTATGACTCTGCAACTAGGCGATATCGTCCCAAATTTCACTCAACAAACCACCGAGGGTGAAATCAACTTCTATGACTGGGCCGGGAATAGCTGGGTCGTGCTGTTTTCGCACCCCGCCGACTACACCCCGGTCTGCACGACGGAGTTGGGCAACGTGGCCAAACTCAAACCTGAGTTTGCCAAGCGCGGGGCCAAGGTGATTACCCTCAGTGTGGATGGCGTGAAGTCCCATCAGGGCTGGGTTGGGGACATCAACGAAACCCAGCGTACCACCGTGAACTATCCCATCATTGCGGATGAAGACAAGTCGGTGTCGAACCTTTACGGCATGATTCACCCAAATGCCAATGCCAAAGTGACGGTGCGGACGGTGTTCATCATCGACCCCAGCAGAAAGCTGCGACTCACGATGACGTATCCCCCCACCACTGGGCGGAACTTCACCGAAATTCTGCGGGTATTGGATTCGCTGCAGTTGACCGATAACTACAGCGTCGCCACCCCCGTGGATTGGCAGGACGGGGAGGATGTGGTGATTGTACCTACCATTCCTACCGATGTAGCCCGACAGAAGTTTCCCAAGGGCGTTAACGAAATCAAGCCCTATCTGCGCTTGACGCCGCAGCCGAATCGCTAGGTGATCGCAATTGCAGCCAGAAAGCAGATAGCTTCCCGAGTCGTTCGCTTGTACCAGTGATGATTTGAGCCCTGGAACGTAATTGCTCAACTGGGTAGAAAGAGAGAGCCCTGGGCAGACAAAGCAGCTTCAATCGATTGCAGGGCAGATAAGCCCTGACGCTGGCCCGTATTGACGACAGAGCGAACAGCAGCGAATAGCTCCTTGCCCCACTCAGAGCGAAACCCATTGGTAACTTTGCGGAAGAGGGCACTCATCCGAATTGCCTGCTCACTAGAATTGTTGGTCGGTGGAATTGAGTCATCTTCGAGGAACAGAAACAAATTGTCTAGAATGGTCTCGTATCGCTTTTTCAACCGCTGCCCATCGGTTTGAGAAGGGTCTAGCGACAGCAGCTTTCTGAGTCTGCGTTGAATGGCTAAACGATATTGATATCGCGTAGAGACCGCTAGCTGGTCGCGTCTTTTATGAAGTTTCAGGGCGTCGAGGAATAACTGCTTCATTGCGGGTGCAAAGACCTCATCGCCAGCGTCTATCGCATACTGCGTATCCCGCAGCTGATGGGCTAGACACACCTGCCACTGTTGGCCAGGATGACAACGCTGAGCGCTGAACATATCAGAGACCCAGGTGGCCGGGGTATGCTCGCCTAAAACGGCATAGATAACGTTGGCACCTCGGCTCGGACAAATCACATGGAGACAAACGTCTTCGTTCTGAAACACCCATTCCCACTCCGTTCTTCCCTCTACCCGAGCACTAGTCTCGTCTGAGCAGATCAGGGCCGACTGCTGTAGCCGAGTTTGTATCTCTCCTAGCGGTTTCTCCAATCGAGTCTTGACCCGTGAGAGCAGATTAGCTATCGCACCTTCTGATATCGATAGATTAAACACCTCTTTGCACAGCTGTTGCAGCCGCTGATAGCTAATGGCATGACCGTAGCGCAGATACGCGATGAATCGTTCTATCGTTTCGCCAAACGGTGAACCCGCTGCCAGCTCTGGCGGCACTGTTGCCACACTCTGATACCCGCAGGTTAGGCACTCTCCACAGTAGCGCTCTACTCGCGTCACCACAGGCGCTATCGGCGGTAGCTCTATCTTGTCGTAGCGACTGTGCAAGTGTTGAGACGTTAGAGGAATTGACTCATGACACGACGGGCAGCACTGTAAATGGGCACTTACCCTTTGGTTCGGATTGGCATGAAGCTTGCGGCCACCACCTGCTCTGCCTACGCTCGCTTCTCGGCGCTCACCGCCTTTCTTTTTCGCTTTATTCGCCTTGAACCCCTTGGATGGCGGCTTACTTGAATTCTGACTGGTCTTCTTTGATCTGCTCTTCAGCCCTTCTATGCTTTTCCGTTGGTTTTGTAACTCTTCCCATAGCCGCTCTATCAAGGCATCTTTGGCTTCGGGCGTTAGACTGCTTAAATCCGGTAGCTTTTCCATATCACTACCTTACGCCATGACTTATTTCTCGCAACCTCGCTCAAGGGGGAGTTGAGCAATTACCCTGGAACTGTATCACTCACGATGCGGTTCTAGGGCTTTCGGGGACTTTCCTTTGCCGACTGCCGATCACCACTAACCCCAGTTGAGCCCTTGAAGCCTGAAGCCTCAACTGCTCCCAGCGTGAGGAGAGCATTTTTCTAGGCTGGTGTCAGGCCCATGACTCCAGTAATATTCATCCCTTCATAGGGCCGCTTAGCCCTCAGCGTTTTAAAACATTCTCCCATTTGAGGATGCCAGATTTTCACGGTCACATCCGGGCTACAGATGGCCAGCCAAGTGTCGTCAGAATGCCAGTTGAGCCCTCTGACTTCATTGTTGTGACAGTTAAAGAAGTGATCGCACTCACCCGTAACCACATTCCACGATAGCCCCAAACTGCATCAGGGCATCGCGCTGGGCATCGCTAATGCCGGTCACGCCAGTAATATTCATCCCTTCGTATAGGCGCTCGGGGATGAAGGTGCGAATACGGTTGCCGGAGGAGATGTCCCAGAGGGCGATCTCCCCATCCGCATAACCACTCGCTAGCCAGCGATCACAGGGCCTCCACACCAGCGATTGAATGTAGCTGTTTTGTCCAGACAGCGCTTTGACCCAGGTGCTATGCACAACATCCCAAATCCGAATCGTGGCGTCCGGGCCACTCATAGCTAAGAATTGCCCTTCTGGATGCCAAGCGACCGACTGTCGTCCATCGATGCGGCTGTCAAAGATCCGCAGGCATTGCCCGGTCGAGGCATCCCAAAGTCTCACAGTTTGATCTAGGCTGGCGCTAGCCAGTATCTGTCCATGGGGATGCCACGCCACCGCCACCGCCCATCCCTGATGGCCTTCTAAAGTGCCGATACAGGTGCCTGTCGCCATATTTAAAAGTTTGATGGTTTGGTCACAGCCGCCACAGGCCAGGATTTGACTGTCAGGACTCCAGGCCAGCTCAAAAATCCAGTTACTACGGCTGGCGGAGTTGGGGTAAAGCTGAAACAGTTCTCCTGTTTTCATATGCCACAGCCGCAGTAGGGCTTCATCAGAACTGGTGGCCAGCCACTGACCATCAGGGCTAAAGGTGACCGCCCTGACCCAATCTTTGTATTCATGCCAAACTTGCTTGCAGGCTCCCGTCCTACTGTCCCATAGCCGGACGGTGCGATCATGGGAACCACTGGCAAGTAGAGGTTCGTGAGGATGAAAGGAAATCGCTTCGACACCGCTAAGATGACCAGAAAACGTTAGCTGTAGATTGCCAGTTCTCAAAGACCAGAGGCGAATCAGGCTATCAGCATGGCTACTGACCAAATACTCACCCGTGGGGTCAAACGCCATGGCAATGACGTTACGGGTCTGTCCTTGAAGGGTACGGAGACACTGCCCTGTCTTCGCGTCCCAAAGCCTAACCGTTTTATCATGGGAGCCGCTGGCAAATGTTTGGTTGTTAGGGTGAAATGTAGCATCGCGGATGCCGTTTAGGTGACCGGCACAGATGTGTTGACAGCGATAATGTTGAGTGTCCCAGAGGCGAATCGTTTGATCGGCGCTGGTACTCGCCAGGGTATTGCCGTCGGGACTAAAGTTGAGCGACCAAATTTGGGCTGTATGTTCCCGCAAAGTCTTGAGGCATTGGCCGCTACTCACATCCCATAGCTTGATCGTTTCATCGCGGCTAGCACTGACCAGCAGGGGTGACTGTTCCTCCGATGCGAGTGGGTGGGGCTGAAATGCGACATCCCAGACTAAATCTAAGTGGCCCCATAGCGTTTGAATGCACTCGCCGCTGACCACATCCCAAATGCGGATCGATTGATCTTCACCGCTACTGGCAAGAAAACGTCCGTCAGGACTAAACGCCACAGACCAGATCCAACTGGGATGACCGCTCAAGATGTGCAGAACGGAGCCACTTTCTAGCTCCCAAATACGCACAGTCTGATCATGAGAGCCGCTAGCGAGCCACTTGCCGTCCGGACTCCAGGCGATCGCCACCACCCAATTGTCATGTCCCGACAGGGTGTTCAACAGCTTACCTGTGTCGGCATCCCACAGCTTGACGTTGCCATCGGCAGCACTGCTTGCCAGCAGATGACGCCCACCATAGGCCGGACTTAGAATTGGGCAAAAAGCGACTGCGACGGGACTATACGCGGCAGACCAGGCAGCACCGGTCGGCTCCTGACAGGTGGCCAGCTTTTGATAATCGGTGGTTTGCCACACGCAAATTTCGCCATGAAAATCGCCCGTCGCCAGCAGCAACCCGTCCGGACTAAAGTTGACCGAAAAAATTAGCCCAATCATCTGCGTGAAGACCGAGTTAGCTAAGTTGGTGTACCGAAAGTTGACGTGGCGTAGTCCTTTGGCCCGTAAATAAGCATGTTGAATCGTCAGGTGCGAGAAGTCAAAGCCACTTAAGTCAAGGTCGAGGTGGCAGCACAAATTGACCAGATTGCCGCCGCCATAGCCTCCCATCTGTAATTCAGAGCGTCGCAGCGCCGTCAAAATTCTCAAAAGCTGCTGTTCGATAGGCGCGATCGCGGCGAAGGTTCGCCGAAATTCCTGAGCGATAGGAGCCAAGATCAGTCGAATTTGGCTCTCTCTGACGTACTCTGGCACTGTGGTTTTCACCAAAGCCAAGCTGACGAAAAGCTCAAGTTCGGCGGTGGTGAGTTCTGCCGTGATGCTTTCAATCAGGCAATCGCCCACATATTCCATAACCACTGGCTGCTGGGTATAGCGACCGCCCTGCCGCTCAATCAGGCTCCGGCGACAGAGAGCTTCTAGCCCCTCTAGCAAGCGATAGGGAGTTACCGGAGGGATGATATCCTCCTGTAAGGTATCTATCGGGGTCCATTCACGATTGATCGCCAACCAACTCATCAGGGTCTGCTCTAGGGGAGAGAGGCGGCCAAACTGTTGATCGAGCAGTTGGCGCACGCCGTTAAACAACACCGTTCCCTGGGTGAGAAAGACCTCAATGTCGTTATCAAACAGATCTTGAATTGAAGTGGCGACAATTTTGAGCGCCAGGGGATTACCGCCGTAGGTCTCAATCAACCGGTGGCGCAGGTCTGCGGAACCCGATACCCCTTTGGCAGTCAGGATGGCATCGGCTTCGGTTTGCAGGCCCGATAGCATGAGTGATCGCACTGGCAATTCTGCCCCTTCTCGGGTAGCAATTACCGCTGGTTTTTCACGGCTGGTCAGCACCACACAGCTCTGGTGAGAGGCATCACCGACCAGCTGCAGCAACTGCTCATAGTCCTCAAAGCCGGGGCAAAATTGCCCAAGGGATTGTGGCTGCAAGATCGCCTCCACGTTATCCAGAATAACTAAACAACGAGAGGCTTGTAAGTGAGGCAGCAGGTGGGCGAGCGTCGGTTGAGTGTCCTGCTGGTTTGACACCAGCGGCACCAATTGCGTCAGTAAGGTTTCCATCGGGGGAGCGTTGCGGAGACTGCGCCAGATAACGATGTCGAAGGCTGACTGCACCTGCTGAGCAAAGGTTACCCCCAAAGCCGTTTTGCCAATTCCGCCCATTCCCAGCAAGGTCAGCAGGCGACACCGATCCTGAAGCATCCACGTTCGCAGGGTAGCCAATTCCGCCTCGCGACCGACAAAGAAGCTGACATCAGGCGCTTCACCCCAATCTTGCTTGATGACCGTCTGCGAAATGGTCGCTGCAGGGGTTGATAGGGCTTGGCCATGGTAGCGCTTTAGGGCCTGTTGAAAGTTCGTTTTGCTAACTTTTTCCCCCAGCGCTTTTGACAGCTGCCGCCAGAGCTTCGGGCCAATATCCCGTTTCAAGTAATTGATCGAATAGCCTGCTGACTCAGCAATTTCTTCATAGGTTTGATCGGCGATCGCACCTAACAGAATCGTGGTTTCGACATCAGAAAGATATCGCTGTCCGTAGGCAAACAGAACACCATTGGCCGTTTCAAGAATCTGTTCTGGGTCCATGGAACTGGCTGATAAGAGACTCATACCTTACTTCTCCATAGCTGGGCAACAAAACCCATACCTTCCCCACAACGACAGCCAGCCCGGTTCTCCTTATGCTTGAAAAGCATCATCCAACAGAATCGGGAATTTTTAGGGACGCCATGCCAGGATTACCCTTCGCTTATTGGAGAGCACCAAGAAGTGTGGGAAAGCCCGGAAATTCGTTGTCTGGCTCCTACCGACCCCTCAAGCAGCTAGAGCCTCCAGCTCTGGATACCATCGCTCAAAAGTCGCCTGCCAATTGCCATCGAGAACGCGCGTCCTGACTTGCAATAGGAGATGCGCCCCTTTCGGCGTCCATCGCATTTGCTGTTTCTTAACCATTCGCTTGCTGATCACCTGATTCACAGTGGACTCAACGAAGCCCGTCGATATCCTTTCTCCATTGCGATAACGCTCGCCGTAGTTGGTGATGAACTGCTGATTATGGATGATGTAAGTCTCGAACTCCTCTCCTTTCTTCAGCAGCCTGTTTTGTTCGGAACTAGTTTCATCCGTATCCAGCGATAACGTCAGCGACTCAACTTTTTGCAATGCCTGAAAAACGTTGCCGTGCTAGAGATACCACTTGATACTCTCTAGGGTTTTGAGAATGTCCTCCTGCTGCCAGTTATAGTGATAGTTGACCCCTTTCGCCATCTGATTCATCGCAGTAATACGCATAGTGATGTGGAACCAGTCGAGGAGGTGTTCAGCCTGGGGATTGAGGTACAGCTGCAAGTCTCGTACTGTGTCACCGCCATCCGAGAAGAAGGTGACCTGCTGATTTGGCTGCATTTCCTGTGACTTGAGCACTTCAAACACCCGTCGTTTCGGCTTTTCGTCGTAGCTGTTGACCAGACCAAAGCATTTAGAGGTACCATCATCAGCAATACTTTTGCCCGTAATGACTTCAAAGCATCGCTGTTGCTGCGGCTGCGCCTCAGCCCTACGAGCACAAACATAGCCGCCATCAATCCCCATCGTCAGCGGCATATCAGGACGCGGCAAAGTAGCCCAATTGCGTTCACCGCCTTCGATGAACATAAACCATTCATCGCCCAACTCAGCCTCTAGCCGCTCAGCCATTTGTTGAGTATGGTTTCGCACCGTTTCAGCATCTAGGTGTTCATCAATCGGCAGCACTTGGAAAGCACCAAAAACCTCGGGAAAGCCCGGAAACTCGTTCGAGCCCTGCATGAGAGTGTGCCTTCCAGAGCCTGAGAGTGGCGATCACAACCCGTAATCATCAGCCGTAATCAGCATGGTCTCCTGAAAACTCGTTAATCAGCACAAACGAGTTTTCAACGTTTCCCACACTTTTCGGTAGTCTCATAGTACACTCTCAGATTTGCACTATATCCTTCAGCTGGTGATGGGCTGGAGCGACTATCATCTCAACTGCTTTACGATTCACGGCAAGCGCTACGGCGTAGATAATGCAAGCTGTCTTTTCCTCAGCGAGGATACCGACGAAGTGCAGATTGCTGATCTGGGCTTGAGAGAACGAGAAAAGTTTCGCTACGAATATGACTTTACGGATCGCTGGCATCATCAACTGCGTGTCGAAGCCATTCTTCATCCTGACGAGCCGCTGCTTACGCCTGTCTGTGTTGCAGGTGCACGTTCAGCACCGCCAGAAGACTGTGGTGGCGTGATGGCCTATTTCGCTAAACGACAGCACTATTCCTACTGGCGTGGCATTGAGGTGCTCGCTGATATCCAGGAGCGTGGCAGAGAAGCTGTCTCAGAACATGACGAAGAGATTCGGCGGCTGATGCGATGGCTGAGTCTGGACAAATTTGACCGTGATGGGGTGAATTGTCGTCTGAAGCAGTATGCCGAAGGGGATCGCGAATGGTTGTTTGCTGAGGTTATAAGGTAATGCCAATCAAAGTTCAGATTGTGTTTGAAGACGAGACTGGCGGGCCTACGGTGGTGCAGGAAGTCGCTCAAATAGAGCGTGATCAGTTCTCTCCGGCCACACTGGGGCTGACGCTAGGAGAGGCAAAGACGGTTCTGCATGGGCTGCAACGTCATCTGGTGACAAAGCAGGTTGAGGACTATCAACAACAGCAGCTGGCCTGCCCTGATTGCCAACAGCCGCGCCGACTCAAGGATCGCCGCAAGCTAACCTACCGCAGCTTGTTTGGAAAGCTGAAACTTCCCTGCGATCGCTTTTTTCACTGCGACTGTCAGTCGCATGAAAAGAAAAGCGTCAGCCCGCTGTCAGACTTGCTGGCTGAACGCACGGCTCCTGAATTGTTGTATCTGGAGACAAAGTTCGCTGCACTGATGTCTTTTGAACAAAGCGCCAAGCTCTTAGCCGAACTCCTACCGCTTGATGAACAGTTGAATGCAGAAACGATCCGAAACCATACTCAACAGATGGCGCAGCGAGTAGATGCTGAGTTAGGGGAGGAGCGATTTATGTACATTGATTGCTGTGAACGGGACATTGCTGCACTGCCACGGCCTGATATGCCGCTGACGATGGGTATCGATGGAGGCTATGTCAGAGCGACCCAGTCGCAGTCTGATCCGAAACAGCCACATCATTTTGAAATCATTACGGGCAAAAGTATTGCCGATGATGGCTCATCCAAGTGCTTTGGCTTGGTCAATAGCTACGACACAAAGCCCAAACGCCGGGTATTTGAAGTGCTTCAGTCCCAAGGGATGCAGATGAATCAGCAGGTCACCTTTTTCTCGGATGGCGGCGATACGGTACGGGAGCTTCAGCTCTATCTCAATCCACAAGCTGAGCATCTGCTCGATTGGTTCCATATCACCATGCGTATTACCGTCATGACTCAGATGGCGAAGGGGATCTCTATCCCGGAAGACTGGTTGATTAAGGATGTGGACAAGACGCTTGAGAGCCTCAAGTGGTATCTCTGGCACGGCAATGTCTATCAGGCACTGCAAGAGATTGACTGGTTAGCTGATTTACTTGATGCTGATGACCTGACACCTAAGCAACGCCGATTTTTACAGAAGGTCGAGGAGTTCAAAACCTACATTTCCAACAATCAAGCGTTCATCACCAACTACGGTGAGCGCTATCGCAATGGCGAAAGGATTTCGTCTGGCTTTGTTGAGTCTACGGTCAATCAGGTGATCAGCAAGCGTATGGTCAAAAAGCAGCAGATGCGGTGGACGAAGAAAGGTGCACACCTGCTCTTACAGGTCAGAACGAAAGTGCTCGACGGCGACTGGCGTAAAACCTTTGAGCAGTGGTACCCAGAACTAGCTGCTCAAGCGGCTTGAACGGCTGAGCCACGAGTTTCCGGGCTTTCCCAAGGTTTTTGGTGCTCTCCCATCCGCCTCAAATCGCGCTGTACCTTCTTCGCCTTATCTGCCGGAAACTGAAAGTACTCTGTTAGGACCAGCGGGGG
>NZ_DS989906.1:54398-124842 GCF_000155595.1 Synechococcus sp. PCC 7335
TTCATTTCCCCAATTAGGCGCAGCAGTCCAACTTGGCTGACTATCCTAAAACCCTGATACAGCCAAGACGTCATTTTTATACGCCGCTCCATTTCGGATGTCATCTGATTTTCATGGGAAGAATCGACTAACACTAATCCGGCTATATCTTCTAGATGCTGGCTCGCATACAGCCGCATATTGACTCCACCCAGTGAGTGACCTACTAAAATGTATGGAGGCTCAATCTCAGCTTTACTCAGAAGTAGATGTAATTCATCAGCGCTCTGCTGGCTGGTTCGAGCTGCGCCGAAATTCGGTTCACTCCAACCGAACCCTGCGCGATCATAGATGCAAACACGGGCAAATTTAGCAATTTCAGAAGGAACCAAGCCCCATGCAATTGAGGGCGCACATCCGCCTGCATCCATAACAACCGTTAGGATTCCCTGTCCCATACAGTTGAGGTGTAGACGGAAGCCTCCGACATCTATCAACTCACCTTGTGGAGGATATCTGCGTTGATCTATGGCTGTACCCACGACTTGATAGAGGATTCCTGTAAGCAGTGAGATTGCAACGATAATTAGAGCAAGCATAGTCAAGTTTCTCTAGCCATATACAGTAGCCAACTTTGAGTGGTTGCCGGGGCTGCAGCTAGGCAATGCAAGAAGCTCTGAGCCCAGCGAACATCTCTCCTATCTGTTTGATTAATGTAGTATCTTCAATACTCTCTTTCTTTAGAATAGCCTTGACGTATGGAACAGGGAAAGAAGCCTGTTGAGCTACCTCAGCATCTAGTGCGCTCAGCGTCTGTTGCAACCAAACTAAAGCCCTATCGCCGCCTCTTTCTGAGGGTGAAGTGCTAATTGCCGCAGTCGGTTTCTTGTAGAGATGAGCCGAAGACACTATCCAGTCCAGTGCGTTCTTCAGTGCCCCTGGCATTCCATAGGCGTACTCCGGCGTACAGATGATGACCGCATCTGCTGCTCCCAGCAGCGTACGTAACCGAACAACTGGTGATGGCGGAGAAGATGTATCTATGTCAGGTGAAAAGAGCGGTAACGAACCTAGCTCTTCGTAGATAGTCATCTCGAGTTGAATAGGGGCTAGCTTGGCAACGGCTCGAAGGAAGGCAACGTTGGATGAACCTACTCGGAGACTACCTGCGATCGCAAGAATTTTCATAGATAGAAGCATAGGTAGAGCACTCCGATAGCATGTCACACTTAACCCCCTTAGGAGTACTCTCACCCCTTGTGCTGAGTTAGCAGCGTTTTGATTAGCTCTTGCGCCGTATGCAACCGTTGAGGGTCGTCTGATTGTGCAACCCACAACGCCAATTCATTAAGCGAGCCATTGATAAGGTGAGCAAAGCCTTCAATACTAATCGTGCTTAAGCAACCTTCCTCACTTACTACTTGAATGCCTTCGTAGAGTAACTTAAACCCACGCTGGTCAACCTCAGCAATAGTTTCCGCAGCTAAGACTGCTGGTGCTTCGATAAATACTAATCGCCTGAGATCTTCTTTTTGTGCAATTTCTAGAAACGCTTGACAGCCAATAACCAACCGTTCCCAGCTGTCCTCTACAGGTTCAATCCGGGCGTCAATGTAGTCAATGATTTCGCTGTAGGCTTCGGAATAAACGGCCTTGAAGACATCTATCTTGCCCTTGAAATGATAATACAGCGCACCGCGAGTGATAGACAGCTCACTAATGAGGGCTTCCGTTCCAGTGGCTGCATATCCGTGTTTCGTAAATAGGCTACGAGCCTGATCAAGAATGGCTCGACGAGTGCGCTCAGTTTGCCCAGCCTTAGTCAGCGGAGAAGCCATAGTTATTAGTTTCATTCAAGATACATACAGACTGTATCTTGACAGGTTGAGCAACCAACGCTTAGTCTACATACATACAGTCTGTATCTTTACAGCTAGATTATAGACTTACGCTTAAATTAATTTGAGCAAGTACGCTAACTTGCTGCTGGCAATATGGGACGCTTACCCGATGCAAATGACGCGAATAAACGGCCTTCTCTATCCTGGAGTCTGATTGTACTTGCTAGCCTTTCAATGAGCTTACTCTCTGCGCTTGTGCTCTCGAATGGCTTGGAGATGTCTTCAGTTTTGCTCGCCTTGCGAGTAAGCTCTTTGACTACGGCGCTACCATTTTTACTTGTCTTCTCCATGCGTCCTCTGAAGCGACTGAAATGGACGAGTGAGATAGGGCAGTGGTCGCAGCAGTACTATCGCGAGCTATGGGTTATCACTGCTGTTAGCCACCTGATTCACTTAGCACAGATAGGTCTTTACTACACTTTGGGCCAGTCGTGCCCTTTTTTAGTTTGGGCTGTAACGCTACCGCTATGGATCATTATGGTCGGCTTTGCAAGCATAGCTATCTTCAACCCCGTGTGGTTCAAGAATGGTCAATTCCAGGACGTACGGCTGTATACGCTCGGGAGCTGGTATATATGGCTAATTTTCACAGTAGCCTTTGCTCTTGGTTCAGCGACACAGCATCTATTGTTCTACAATCTTCCGTCTGCAATATTGTTCATCGCAGGTGCGATCTTACGTTTGCGTCCTAGAGATATTGTTGCGGTACGCTAAAAAAGAACAACAATCTAGGATTAGTTATCTTGTCTGACTGCGGAGCTTCAAAGGTTCTGAATTTGTCTAAATAGCAACCTTCTTTGCAGCCGTAGCGTCATCTCCAGTGTTAGGAACGCCTTTCGGTTCAATGAGCAGTAGATGTGTTTCAACTTCTGCTTTGGGGCAATGCTCTATGCCTTTAGGCACAATATATAGTTCTCCAGGCCCAAGCGTGATATCGCCATTACGCATCTGAATAACTAGCTCTCCTGACAAAACTAAGAAAAAGTCGTCAGTATTAGCGTGGTCGTGCCAGTTAAATTCACCTAGCACCTTCACAACCATGACCTCGTGACCGTTGAATTCTGAGACTATCTTTGGAGACCAGTATTCGTTGAATTTGCCTAGTTTTTCTTGTAAGTTGACCTTTTTCATTAGGCTGAGTGGCTACTAGTCTGATAATTACAGTGCTGAAAAGCGGTGCCTTCACCTATGAAAACTTCCATGTGAGCGCTCTAAAAGGATATACGTAGTGTGAACAACAGTGAACTATGTCCCCTCCGCTAGAGATTACGAACGTCTTTTCAGATTTGGAGCTATTTGCCGATAGTAAGTAGAGCGTGAACACCCGACTTGCTCGCAGATCTTATTGATCGTCAACTCACCTGCGTCAGCCAGTGCGATCGCCACCTTCATCTGACTTTTATCCAGCGACTTCGGACGACCACCCATCCGACCACGCGCCCGCGCCGCTTTCAATCCCGCCATTGTTCGCTCACGAATCAGATTCCTTTCATACTCGGCCATCGCCCCGATCACAGAAAAGACCATCTTCCCTGACGCGGTAGACGTGTCGAAGCCGTCCTGAATGCTGAGAAAGTGTGCGCCTCGCTCTTTCAAGTATTCGACTATGCTTAGCAGGTCGCTCAAAGAACGACCCAGACGGTCCAGCTTCCAGATAACGGCCCTTTGGTAGTAATGGAACAGAAACGCACGCTAAGGCTGAAAGTATTGCTATACAAGCTTTTTACTATAGGTCTTTTGAACTACCGTTGAGACGCTATTTCTGTACCAGTTGATCCTTACCCTAATTGGTACATAAATTTGGCACGGTATATCAAGGGTTTCAGCCCTCTTCTACCAAAGGGGTTCAACTGGTACAGTACCCTACGGGTGCTTAGCGTGCGTTTCTGCTCCGATGCTACTGATAGCCCTAACACTACAGAGTGAATCTGATAGCGATGTTACCTATTGCTGCGATCACATGGTCTGCTCTGCCAACATCGCTAAATTAACGCCCCTTTTTGTAACAAATCAAATGCTCAGACCTGAGCAATGATAGGCAATCGCGCAGCTCACATAGCGTCAGTTCTGAGTGCTAAGTTAACGACCATTTTTGGGACTGTAGCGGCACGAGGATGCAGCGTTTCAAAGGCCAAATAACTGCATATATTTTGGCCTCTAGGACAGCTCAGCATCTGATGCAGGTATGCGCCTTACTTTGCGGCCACAAGACAGAGAGAAAATAGAAAACACCGTTAGAAATACATTTAACAAACTACCCAAACTTATACAATCTGCATAGAGAGACATGCCCTATACTTCAGCCAGGTGTGATGGATACAAATGCTATGTCAACAAAGAGAATCAAGATTTCGTTAGGGTCTAACGCAAAAGGAACACTTGAATGTGTTGGCTTTGAAGAATTTAGCTGTTTAGGGAAAAAGGATGCCCCCTACAAAACTGATGTCACTGTGAAAGGTGAGGTTGGGGTGGATAAATTTTCCACTCGCCGTAGCAGCGAATTTCAAGTTGACCTAAACTGGGTAATCGTAATGGATGGGAATAAGGGTTACTGGATACACGAAGGAGATGTTGGTAGAAGATCATCAGCTGGGTGTATCAATCTCATTGCGGAGGATGCCAAAAAAGTATATGGATGGGTAGATGGAAGAACAAGAATTACAATTACTGCTCCTTGGCTTTGAAGTCAATTCTGTAGAATCCATTTAAGAGAACCGAGAAGTTCGATGGCAGTTCAAAGCAACTACATTGAAAAGCCTATACATTAGCGCTTCTAGCCTCAGCATAGTTTTCTATTCCAATACTGATACTACTCAAGGGCCTAGCACAAGAGTACAGGGCAAACGCATACTAAATTAGTCTCAACGAAGAAATGAGGCTTTCAGCGATTAACGAGCTACCAAACAGTATATTTTTTCTCAATAAACCGGCTTAGAGGTCTCCTTATTGAGAAAAATCGGGAGTATGCGTTTGCCCTGCACAAGAGTAGCTATTACGAAGAGATGTAGGAGATACTCCGTTACAATACTCCTTTCCTTATTTATTATCCGGGCGGAAAAATCACATTCTCTAAAATCAAGTTTTTTGTAATTGGAACAATTTGAACACTAGAGATCTTATCGTTCCATCCACCTGGCATTTCGCTCAAATTATTGATAGATTCAGGCCCAAATACTAACAGCCTTTTTCCGCCAAAATTCTCATGTTCAAAAAATGCTGCTGCTGTTCCGCCTAATACTTTTAGCGATGATATCTGATCATTCCAAGGTTCCCATCTAAACATGTTAACCTTCCAATGAACCTGAGTTAACCTGCCGATAACGTCACCGTTCCTGAAAGCCCTTGATGCATCTCTGCCATTTCTATCGCGAAAAATGATAACGGCCGAGTCACTGGGAGCACCTTTCTCCCCCTTCAAGGCCTAGTGCAGTTAGCTAGGCGAGACCTCTCACGAAGCCCCGCCCGCCTTCAGCACCGTGCCTGAACTTTTCAGTTCACACAGCGCCTCTCCTACCGTTTCCCCACGCCAAGGACGCACCGGGCACCAGCCCTGTTTGTCCCATCGTGTTTTGCGGTGATGACAGGTTGGATGCACCACTTGCAGATTGTCATACACGTCCAATCCACCACTGGCCATAGGCCGAACGTGGTCTCTCTCGATGGAATCGTGTAGGTCAAAGATCCTTCTACAAATAGGACATCGCCCGCGCTGACGCTTGAGTAGGGTTGCCTCTCTGATGTGAACCATCGGATGCTTCCCCCGTCGCGCTGCCCAGTAAGCCCAATCGCCGTCATACCAGCTTTTGTGTCCTCTGACTTTGACGTGCCTTCGGATAGACACATCAGAAAACTTGGCCAACTTAAGAGTGACCCTTCCTGCTTGTTTCACCCCGAATACCCAGTGACGTCGCCCGACCGTATGCCAGTAGCGGGATTTCACCCATTTCCGACCTTGGTGAGGGTGTCTGCGCTTTGCCCATCGTCTCAGTTGCCAGTACAGGACTGAATCGAGGTAGGCGAAGACCCGACTAGCCACATTCGAGCGGTGATAGTTGGCCCATCCCACAATGACGGGGTTGAGTGCCTCAATCAGCGCTGCTTGTGAGCAGCCGCGATGTTGTTTTATAATCTCTCTTAGTTTGGTGACTAATTTTTTGAGAGAAGCTTTACTGGGTTTGATGAGGGTTTTATAGGGCCGCTGGCTTTTGTTGATTCGTCGCCTGCGAGTGCGGTACTGGCGCACATGACAACCGAGAAAATCAAAGCCAGTTGAATACTCAGCACCCCCATTGAGAGTATGGACAATGCGGGTTTTATCAGCCCTGAGTTTTAACCCCTTACTCGCTAGCCACTGACGAATTAAGGTCTGGGCTTTGAAGATAGCCTCACGGTCTTGATGAAAGACCACGAAGTCATCAGCAAATCGCACAAGATGTGCGCCTCTAATCGTTGTTTTGACCAGTGTTTCCAGCCCATGTAAAGCGATATTGGCCAATAAGGGGGAGGCTATCCCGCCTTGAGGCGTACCTCTTTCCGTGAGCTGGATTTGGCCGTTGTCCAACACTCCTGCTTTCAGCCATGCCTTGCACTGCCGCGCAATAGATGGATGACTTTGAGAGAGTCGGGCAACTAACGGGCCGTGAGAGATTTGGTCGAAGCAGGCGGCGATATCAGCATCGAGTACCCATTTGGGCTTTTGACTGATACATCGGTGAACCTGTTCGAGTGCATCTTGGGGTGAACGTCCTGGTCTGAAGCCATAGGAGTTTGGGGCAAAAAGTGCTTCCCACTGTGGTTCCAAAGCAAGTTTGGCGAGTGCCTGTTTTGCTCTGTCGCGCATAGTAGGAATCCCTAGCTTTCGATACTCTGACTTCCCAGGCTTCGGAATCAGCACTCGGCGCACCGGGTCTGCATTCTTGTCCAGGGTCAGGTTTTTGGCTAGTTCTGTACGTTCTGGTGCTTTCAGAGAGGCTATCCCATCGACACCAGCCGTCTTTTTACCTTTGTTCTCCTGTGTGACGCGACGAACGGCAAGCATTCGCGCTGACCAGGATGTACTCAGCAAGCGTTGGAGTGATTTGACCGTGCGGTCATCACCCCGTTGTGAGGCGCGATAGATACGCTGTTGGAGGCGGAAAACAGTGCGCTCGACCTGGGGCCAGTTCACTGCTCTCCAGTCATCAGATATTTGTTGAACAAACTCCGTCATAATTCACTCCGACGTTGCATCGTCGCCATAGCAGTAGTGTGTACGTCAGCGTATCCATCGGCTTTCCCGACAGCATTGGCTTGTTACACAATCCTTCTCCCCTAAACACATACGCCGTGAGTCGGTTGCTTTAGCCTTTCAATAGAAAGGTTAAAGAGCGTTCTTGAGGAGTTACTTCGTTCCTAGAAGTCGGGCATTTGGGCTGATTTAGGCTCCTACTTTCCGCCAGGTGCTCTGTGCGCACTCCAGTGAAATACGCTAGTTTCATTGAGCGGCACCGTGTCCGTTTTGGACGAGGGGTATCAGATTCCATTTCCCCTCAGTTGACATAACGACGGTTCAGACGTGGGTTCGTCTCCTAGCCTTGTCAGCTCACCTAGAGCCGTTGACTCGTTAGAATCTCAAGTCAGTAGCCCATTTCACCCCGCTTTACGGATTGATGCTCAGTCGCTACCGCAGGGGTGACGGTGCTGGGTCTGTGCTCGACCAGTCAGGCTTTTGTTGGATGTGAAGTCCAACAAGGTACTGATCCGACCTCTAAGTTGTCTAGGTTCGGTTGAACCACGCTAGCTGTACGCCAATTCAGAATGAATCAACTTTCCAGCTAAACGAATCGCACAGCGTAGCTGTAACCAAGTGCAATAAGCTCGAAAGCGTTGATATATAAGGGTTTTGCAGTAGTCTATTTGTACTGTATTTTTAGGCCAGTGCGAGATTATAGCTTGATTTTTAACGAGTTTTCAACGTTTCAGGCTGCGACTCAGTCCTTATTGCACTTCGTGGCAGCTATGCTGTCAGCACCCCTTCAAGGAGACAATAGGGGTTTCAGCCATTTTCGAGGCTGAAAATCAGCAGTGTACTACTCACTTTTGAGCAAAAACCAGTTCAGCTTTAGTCCAGTGGGTGTACTACTGTGTTCCTTGTACAGCAG
The DNA here is from genome assembly GCF_000155595.1 of Synechococcus sp. PCC 7335. NCBI lineage: Bacteria > Bacillati > Cyanobacteriota > Cyanophyceae > Synechococcales > Synechococcaceae > Synechococcus > Synechococcus sp. PCC 7335. Next base: position 62,419 of record NZ_DS989906.1, read on the forward strand.
GGACTTGGCTGGTAAGTTGCCCCAAATCACAGCCTCGCTACCTTATGGCCTTTTGGGGTCTCCCTATACTTTCTGTCGAGTTGTCGGTAACTTGAGGGTAACGGAACTAAGCTGAGCAATGCAACCGGACTTTGAGTTACTCCATCACGCCACTTTTCTTATTTATCCTTTTCTTCATACCGTCGTGCCCAAAAGCCGTCCTAGCCGCCTTCAGATACTGAACAAGAGCTGGCAACCGTGGTGGTCTCGACTGGATGAAATCGCCACGGCTGAGGTTTTAGACGATACCTATTTCTTCCTGCCCTACATTCGTGGGCTGCTTTTTCCAGAAACCAGTCTTCTTCAAGACATTCCGCCTGGCTGCGGCTATAAGGAGCATGTGCGTAAGATTAGAGAAAACCGCAACGAGTTGTCCGCGTTCTACCAAGATCAAACCCTTGGGTCAGATAGCGTTTGGAGGATAACTTATGCCAAAGAATGTTTGGAACGCATGGCTAGCTTTAAAGTGGTCCATCATCGGGAGAAAGCGGGTAAGGTCCTCGAACATCAAGAAATTTCAGCCCGTTTTGCATGGATAGATGCCGTACTGTTTGCTTCAGGAATTGGATTTCTCATTCTTAAAGTAGAGCTCACAGACAACAACCCTTGTCTTTCACAGCTGATCGATGTGAATTACTTTTTACGGATGGTACATCCTCCTACCGTCGCCTGGACGCTACCTCAACTAGACTTTGATGGAAACACTGAAAAGGTCTTTGTGCGCGACCTGATGGATTTTCTGCTGCAGGGAATGGTCAGTGAAAATCAGATAGATTGTGATTTGCAGCGGTTTACGAAGCAGTTAGAGAAGCGTTGGCGGTACTCTGAAACGGAATTAGGTCAGGTCTATGGAGAGCGCTGTCAGGTGTTATCTTCTGCCTGTATCAACGTTACCAACGATCACCGGCAGCGCCTGTCAAAAGGGGGATTCTCTAGTTTAGAAGACCGTCTGCTGTATGAGTTCGCTGCCTGTCACCCTTTGGGAGATTCAGTTGAGCAATCGATGTGGATTCCCGCACCAGAAGCGGTAGAGCGTTTGAATAGGGAAAATCGAATTAGGGTATGGCAGTGCTGGCGAGCAATGGCCCTGAAGGATACAGTCATGTTTCTAGCAACTGAAGATATTGACTGTAATAAGAATAGTTTGCCCCATAATATCGAGAATGATTACCTCCCGCTTTATCTCTACACCTTATTCCAGAAATTCCAACTTTATGTTTTTTCTAATGAGCTGATGGGGAAGGGTGCCTACCTCAAGCAGAACCTTCAGGAAGTGCGGGACTTGATGGATCAGTTCATTCGCTTTCGTAGTCAGTGTTGGTTTAATGAGGTGACACGCAAGCCTCTAGGCGGTATCAGGTGTCAATAGCAACGTCGGGTCGCGACAATTATTTGGGCAAGAAACAGTTTCTAGAATTTGCATAATTTGGGATTTGAAATAGAGACGACAATTATGATCGGCGCGACAACTATGATCGGTTCGCTGTGACGGGCTGCTTTTTAGCGATTCTCTTTCGGAGAGGCTACGCCAACGTTTTTTTTCTGACCGCGTTCAGCAGCGGACTGCTGTCGAAAGCTGTCAGACTGAATTTCAACGATGAGCGCATGATGCACCAAGCGGTCAACCGCCGCGACGGTCATCATGTCATCGGCGAAGATGTTGTGCCACTGGCTGAAAGGCTGATTGGCGGTGATAAGCAAGCTTTTGCGCTCGTAGCGATAGGCAATCAGTTCAAAGAGTACCGAAGTCTCGGTCTCAGACTTTTTGACATAGCCTAAGTCGTCAATGACCAGGAGGTCATAGCGGTCGAGCTTCTTGAGCATCGCAGGCAACAGTAGCTCTAGCTTGGCTTGTTGCAGTTGCTGAACGAGCACCGTGGCTGAGAAGAACTTGGCCCGTTTGCCTAGCTCAATAACGGCTCTGGCTAAAGCCACAGAAAGATGAGTCTTTCCGACGCCTGAGGGGCCGAATATCAAACAGTTTTCGGCTCGCTCTAGCCAGCCGGTGTCAGTCGCTAGCTGCATCAAGGGAGCGGGATTGAACTTGGGTATATGCGTCCAGTCGAAGTTGGAAAGCGTTTTGGTGCCGGGGAACTGAGCTTCTTTGAGGTTGCGCTTGAGTCTCAAAGTCCAGCGTCGGTTGACCTCCAATTCGCAGAGTGCCAGCAAGAACTGAGCGTATGACCAATGCTCTTGCATCGCCTGGTTTTCCAGGCTTTGCCAGTGGTTGAGCATATGGGAGAGTCTCAGACTTTTGAGATGCTCGCTGAGACTTTGGTAGGGACTTGTGGGAGGGGATGTCTTTGTCAGGTTTGATGGATTCGATAGGGTTGACGAGTCTTTGAGAGCTGAGGAGTTGGTCATAGCTAGAAAGGTTATGTTGTTTGACGCTCACCGTTGGCATTGATGTCCCCGTGAGCAGTTGAAAATGACGACGTAGACCGACTAGTGTCAGACTGCCAGTGCCTAGTTCTGTCTCTAGATACTCAGCGACAGCAGGCGCTTTGTTCTGCGTGGCCGCGATGTAGAGGGCTTCGACCATCAGCACCGCCGCCGAGTCGATGTCAAAGTCAGCTTCTATCTGCGCCCATAGCCGTCGGTAGTGGTCATTCGGCAGCAGGTCATCTCGCCAAGTGCAGTAGATAAAGGCTCTGGGCTTGCGTTTGAGTCCTTCAATGACATGGCGATAGTTGATACAGCGGGCGCGGCGTTTACCCTGGTTACTCACTCGCAGCCGTGGCAGTTCAACAACAACTTGTTTGCCCAAATAACCCACAATCCGGTTGTGATAGAGATGCAGTTCTATCTGGCGACCAATCAACCGAGAGGGCACCGTATACAAGACACAGCGGACATCAATCGTACTGTGACGGCTGACCCGAGCGGTGAGCACTTCGTAGTCAGGCACGCGATACTTGGGCAATGGTTGTAGTGATTTCTGTTCTTCTTCAAACTTCGCCTGAGTACGTTGATTGAGCTTTTTAACTGACTCGTCAATGAAGTTCTGATAGGTAGCGATGCTCTCAAAATCAAAGCTGCCTCTGAGATACAGCGCTTGTTTGATGCGGTGTTTGAGGTGTCCGTGAGGTGATTCAATAGGGTCGAGTGACAAGTCGCCCTGTCACCCTCCCGTTCAAAACCGTGCTTACGAGTTTCCCAGTACACGGCTCCTCAACAGTACGGCTGTTGTCATCAGCACCGTTGCTCTATTTCAACCCTTTAATTGAAGCCAGTTCAGTGTCCTGTTCTAGCTCTTTTATACGGGCATTGTCACGAGCAGTTTTAACATCATGGCAATGACGATGAAGCGGTTGCAGATTATCGAACGTATCTGTGCCACCGTCCTGTTTAGGAACTTTGTGGTCAACCTCTATCAAATCGTTGGCAACAAACATCAGTCCACATTCGGAGCATTTTCCTTTGTACTTCTTGAGTAGCAGTGCTACCCGGTTTGGTAGTTCAGGATGTCTGCCTCTTCTTTTTCCCCAGTAAAGAACATCACCGTCAAAGTAGCTCTTAGTTCCTCGGACTTTTACATGGCGTCTAATTGGTATATCGGAGTGGGCAATGAGCCTGACGCCATCTTTGGTAGAGAACGTCAATCGATAACCAATACGGTGCCAGTATTTGTATAGAGTTTTAGCGCCAAAGTTGCCGGTTTTGTACCTTGCCCAAGCGCGCAACTGCGACCAAACAATGTTCTTGCAGTAGCTAAAAGTTTTCTTGCTGCTGACCGTCGAGTAATAGTTACACCATCCTCGGATGACCGAGTTTAGCTTCCGAATCAGCCCCTCTTGAGGCCCACCCTTATAGCTCTTGATGATATTTCCTACCCTTTCAACATGTAGTGCAATCTTCTTTTTGCTGGGCTTGATGATAGTCTTAAAGCCTAGTTTCTGACCCACACCGTTGCATCCAGATTGGTGCTTGCCAACGGCATGTTGTCTGATGTTGAAGCCGAGAAAGTCAAATCCAACATTTCCTTCATGCGGTGTCAGCGTATGAGAGATGCGAGTCTTGCTAGGTTTTAATTCTAGAGACATCTCGTTTAGCCAGTTTTCTGCTGCTTGCTTACACTGTAGAATGACTTCTAGCGATGGATGAAGTACAACAAAGTCATCGGCGTAGACTGCAACAGTTAATGCCCGTTGGGGTCTGCCTTGACGAAGACAACTTCTAATCGCTGTTTCCAACCCATACAGAGCTATCAAAGCCAGTAATGGTGAGCACACGCCGCCTTGCGGCGTTCCCTCTTCCGTTGGAAATAGTTGGCCATTCATCACCACCCCTGACTTCAACCAAGCTTTGATTTGCCTGGTGAGTGTTGGGAAGGTATTCAGCTTGGCTAACAACTTTTTCTGGTTGATTTTATCGAAGCACTTCGAGATATCGGCATCTAAGACATATTTGCCTTTGTACCGAATACCGGCAAAGATTGCTTCAATGGCATCATGAGAGCCTCTGCCTGCTCTGAACCCATAGGTATTGGTCTCAAAGACCGCTTCCCATTCCGGTTCTAATGCCAGTTTTACCAGCATCTGCCGTGCTCTTTCCGTCATGCAGGGAATACCCAGCGGCCTAGTTTCCGTTGTACCGGGCTTTGGTATCATCACCCGGCGCGTCGGTTTAGACTTGTCCGTTAGGTACAGGTTATTCGCGAGGTCAAACCGTTGTGGTGGTCGTAGGGACTTCACCCCATCCACACCTGCTGTTTTCTTGCCTGCATTGTCCTGCGTTACCCGTCTGACTGCTAGAAGCTTGGCAGAGCGAGACTTCATCAGTAGTTTCTGGAGTCTGTGAACCTGCTTGGTATCACCACGACGTTTGGCTTTGAAGATTCTGGTTTGGAGTCGGTAGACCATTTTCTCGACTGCTTTCCAGTCGATGGCTGCCCATTCATCACTACCCATCGCTGAGTGTGTCATCGTCTTTACTCTGACTAAAGGTTCTTCATTCCGTACTATCGGGTCTACGTCTGCATATCCTGGGCATTACCCCAGGCTTTGGCTTCTTAGACCATCTTTCACGCCAGTCCTTGCGGCTTAGTACCGTCTCTGAATGTTCGACCTTTCAGAGGAGAAGCTTGGTCGCGTTACTTCGTTCCTAATGTGCTTTGGTTGTGAGGTTAGGGCCGTACTGTCCACCGGGCTTGCTTTGGGTATAAAACCTTCTTTAGCAATCACAAGAAGGTTCTGAAGCCAGTAACTTTTGTTTCCAGTGTTCGTGAGGTTCAAGCGGTACCGTTGGTATCTCTCAAACTCACATCAGCCGCTTTCACTGGGTGAACGTAACGATGGTTAAAACATACGTTCAAGCGTTGCTTTGCCCATACACACTTGCTAACCGGGATTTCCAGTTGAGGCTACTAGATACCGGCATTTAACCCCGCTTCATCCCATTGGCGCTAAACCGCTGGCATGGGGGTTATGCTTTTACGCCTTATACCGGGCGGGTAGGACTTGCCTCCTCATTTAAGGAGACTCACCTACAAGCACATCAAGTTATCATCTGAGAGAGATTAAAGTGCGAACTCCACCCAGAAGGGGTTATCTCTCAGACGCCCTACCTTATTAGCCTTTCGACCTTTCGTGTAGGAACGAATCGCACTATAGCGCCATTCTCGTGTGCTATCCCTTTGTTGTTTCGCGTCGGTTCTAACCGGTAGTGGTCGCAGAGTTCCTCGTAATATTGAGTGAGCACTTTGCGGTGCTGGCCCCTCGCATTCTTGTAGGCTGCACTCAGACTATCCGTCCGATGTTGACGCGGGACGCCACCGCTAGCAGCCAGAGCATTCTGTAGTCCTTCGGATAGGGCAATGAAGCTTTCGCCGCCTTGAATAATCTGCGCATATCGCCAGCGGTAGGACCCCGCGTCGCTTTGCGGCGCTAGGGAATGCCTACTAAGACAACCACTGTAGGCTAATCGGTAGTGATAGATCAGGTGCTCGAACGGCTTGCCTTTGATAGTGACCTCGATTTCTTTGAGTTCGGTGAAGTCGGATAGTCCCATCATGCCGGGGTCGTGCCGCAGCTCAAACATCACTTCCGGGGCAGGGCCGTGGACGGCTTTCCACGTCTTCACCCGCCGTTGTAATGTCCGCAGCACCCGCGAGTATTGGCCAGGATACTGTTCCTCTAGATACTCATAGAGCGTCGTTGGCATCAGTCTGGGTTCTCGCCGCAGCATTGGCTCTAGAACGTCATCCCAGACCGCTGCCAAAGGATCTTCTCTTGTCCGCCAGTCATGCGCTCTGCCCCGGTTTGGGCGATGCCGCCCGGACTCTATTCGCTGGCCTGTTCGCTCCGAAAACTCTGCTAGTTTGGCCGCGTCTGTTTGCTTTAAGCCGCTTTCTCTTGCATTCATATACACACGGATTTGATACCGTTGAATAGTTTGTTTCGACACTTGAGGTTTTCCCTTTTCGCAGTTGGGTTTCCTCAGTGTCTTTTCTTTGCTTTGGATTAGTTGCCCGACGACCATTAGCTAGTCGCTTGCCTTCGTAGTTGACGTTGCCTGACTATGCAATTGTCACCTGATAGCCGTCAGATGAAAGAGTTGAACCAAAATCAGCATTTTTTTAATAGCGCTTAGCGCTTAGCAAATCCGCACTGAACTTTGTAAGGAGCTTCTCTAAAGCGGTCCTGTCCCTTTGCAGACATCAGCTTGAGCTGCCCAAAGTTGTAAAACTTATACCCCTGAGCGATTTCCCGATCGAGCTGGAACGTGAGAGGGTACTGAAACGCTCTCTCAATCCACAAACTCACCGTCTTTTGCGTCAGCGAGTAGAGGCTGGAGTAGACGGTTGATTGCTGCGATACCGCCTCAACCAGGGCGATTGCGGCCTGCTCGTTCGTCACTGTCGGCAACCACTGCTCAAGACGTTCAAAGCGATCGCAGGCGATCTTACTCTTGAGCGAGAGGGGAAAGTTGGTCACGGCGGCCAATGTCGTTGCATCTAATCGTTGAATCGTTGTTTTTTCTTGACCCGCGATGATGCAAACATCTCCCTGTTGATCAGCGATAAAATATTGCAGCCGGACATAGGGTTCAATTTTGTGAGGCACAATCTGAACCTGATCCAGGATGGCAACGGCTTGTTGGGTAGTAGTGGCTCGCTCCAGCACAAAGCGAATTGCCCCTAGCTCATCCAGGGCGATAGCAGCGTCGGACTGTCTTCTCTCAGGAAAATCGTCGGCATGAATGCCTGCCATGCCGATAAACAGTCCTTGGGAATTCAAACCCTCGAAGGGGCGATCGCTGCCCACTTGTTCAATCACGCATAGACCATAGGTCGTCAGGCCATACTGACGGGTGGGCATCACAAAGTGAATGTTGCCGCCTAGCTGTATCCAGTCGAAGTTGCGACCAACGACGACCTGCCCGTTAATGATTCGCGAAAAAATAGAACACATGATTTGGCATCTGTTGGAGGGAGGGAAAACAGGAGCAGCAGTAGTCTCTAGATCGCCTGAGTGTTTTTAATGACAGCGTTTTGTAATACCTCATCGTTGTCAGCCGCTTGAAAGAGGTAGACTCTCAAGTCTGAGTGTAGGGAAAAACCATGAGGAAGTTATGAAACCTCTTTTAGATGCCTCATGGCTTCTTTCTGCAAGCAAGTGGCATCACCGACTACGGACTCCCTGCTGGCATGGAGAAACGATAATCGTCCCCCCACTGTGATTACCCCGACCATCTTCCCTTCGACGTCTGAGTAGAACAGAACAGAGGACCAGAGAGCGCCACAATGCGTGGTGAGACACCGCCCGGATATTGGTTGATCTCTGATGATATGATACACCTTCTCAGCTTGGCATTTAGCGATCACAATCCACAGTCAACATCGATATTTGGCATGAAAGCCTCTAGAAAATCGTTTGTACTACTCAACGAGTTTTCAACGTTTCCCACGGTTTTGGGCGCTCTCTCCACCCAACGCATATGAACAACAAAGGACACACATCCAGCGATACAACATTCGGACAACGCATTCAAGCACAAAGAGTCAAGAAAGGCCATAGCCAGCGCTCTTTAGCCCAGCTAGTCGGGGTTCACCATACTTACCTATCCAAACTCGAAAACAACAGTTCGGCGTATCCTCCCAAAGTAGCCGTCATTCGACAGCTCGCTCAGCACTTAAAGTTAGATGCGACTGAGCTGAGCTATCTAGCAGGACGAATACCGCCAGAGGACGCCAAAGTTGTTGCAGAACTTGCCAAACTGTACCAGAAGAAACTGCCTGTGCTGCTTCGGGCTTTGAAGAATAAGCGGCTTGTAGGGAAGATATTGAAGGAATTGTAGGACTGTTTTCTCATCAGCCTGAAGCTGCCTTGCAGCGGCGGTCTGAAGCATTAGGAGACTTCCCATGATTACAGATCAATACAGTGCTGAGTGCCAGTACGAACAAGAACGTCGAGCAGCCTTAGACGACAATCGAGCATTCTGGACAGCCGACGAAACACCATTGGTTGTCACACCGCCCGCATCGCCTGTCTGCGCTCAGTGCGTGAACTGGCAGTATGGGCGGCAACTGCGTCTCGCAGACGGCACTACCCAGTACAGCTCAGGCTTCTGCACCGTTCGCGCCGTCGCTGAACTGGAGCAGATGTCTCAAGATTACGCGGCTACCTGTCGGCTCTATGAAGAGGCGATCCCGTTCTAATCGCCCATAACCCGCCCGCTGCAACTCCTGTAGTGGGCTTTTGCTTTGCAACGACTTTTTGAAGTTCATTCGGATTCAACCCATGACCCATAATCCCATTGTCCCAGACGTAGTTGCCTTGCTACAACAGATGCTATCAGCCGTAGAAGCCCTATCTCAGCCGACTGCGCTCGAAGGCTTCAGCGACTACAGAAAAGTTGTTTACAGCAACATCACTAAAGGCAACGGCGATGGTTGGTACACGCTCGAAGGTGACAAAGCGATCACGCAGCCACCCGTCTTCACCGGACGGATACTGCAAATCAGTTTCCCGATGCTTGAGCGTCGCGGCCAGGAAGTTCGCAAGTTTCACCTAACGATGAAAGCCAACGGCAGTGTCTTTACCTTCGAGAGCGGCTACGATTGCTTCTTCAGCAAAACGATTCTGGCTACTTGTGCAGCTACTTCACCGGAAGTGCTCTCACAGCCAGTACAGCTGAAGACCTACGTGAAGGAGCTGCGAACTGGCGACAAGACGCTCGCCGTTAGTCTGCGCGGTGCCAACAATCAGCTGCTGTCGTCCGAGTGGCAAAACGACGATGACTGGAACGCAATTGCAGCGTTGGCGATCGCCAACGTGAACACAGCCAACGGTTGCACTCAATAGACTGCACCCTCTCTCGATAGCCTCTGAGCTGTTGAGAGAGGGGTTTCCCTTTTTGTTCAATTGGACGCCCTTTGCTTCGCAAAGACTATCTGACAAGGGCTTCTCAACGAAGTCCACAACAGGATAAAGACATGAAAACTGGAAAATCATTGACCGAGATGGCACAAGCACTTGAGTCTCAGCAATCGCTGAAGAAAGACTTTGTAGCCGATACTCGCGCATTGGAGATGACTACTACAGGCCAGCTCGCGATTCCTGACGCTCAGCCATTCAACGTCACACCTCATGCACACCGTCAGATAGGCGATCGCATTGGCATTCCGGCCAAGTATTACGACCGGATGCGCGTGGAAGCGCCTCAGCTGTTGCAAGCAAACGTAAACCATTGGTTCCAAGAGCAGCCTGAGCAACGGATGATTCGTACATTAGGGACTGATGCTCGTGCATTCTTGAGCCGGCGTTACCGTCGCCTAGACAACTTTGACCTTGCAGAAGCAGTGTTGCCGACATTGCTAGAGATGCAGGGTGCGCGGGTAGTATCTTGCGAGTTGACCGAAACTCGCATGTATCTGAAGGTAGTCACCGATCGCATTCAGGCCGATGTGAAAGTAGGTGATGCAGTTCAAGCAGGGGTGTGCATCTCGAACTCAGAGATTGGCATGGGTTCCCTGCGGGTCGAACCACTGATCTACCGCCTGGTCTGCACCAACGGGATGGTCTCACCTGATCGCAGCGCTCGCAACCGCTTTACCCACCTGGGGAGAGCTGCTGCGGATACCCCTGACGCATACGAGTTGTTCTCAGACAAAACGTTGGAAGCGGATAATACTGCTTTCTTCCTGAAGGTTCAGGATTTGGTTCGTGACGCGGTAGATCGGACAAAGTTCGAGAAGCTAGTTGCACAGATGCGTGACACGACCGAGCGCCGGATCGAGGGCAACCCTGTGAAGACGGTCGAAGTACTCACGAGTAAGTTCAAGTTACAACAAGTGGAAAGTTCGGGAGTCCTTCAGCATCTGATTCGAGGAGGTGACTTGAGTCAATGGGGATTGCTGAATGCAGTTACCCGTACAGCTCAAGACGTAGAATCCTACGACCGTGCAACCGAGCTAGAGGAGCTTGGCTCAACTGTGATGACACTGCCCGCTAAACAGTGGAAGCAGCTAGCAACTGTTTCCTAGTTGCCGATAGTAAAGCAGCTCACCTGATCATTCAGGTGGGCTTTGCTTTTGTTTGCTTTGCAACGACGGACTGAACGAGGCTACGTCCGTCGTAGTCCACCATAGGTACCCAATATGAGTCGGCATTGCGTTCAGCATAGGAACTATCTCATCTGCTACGGCTGGGATCCAGTTCCTCCGATGCGTACCTTCTTCATGCAGGTAGTGTCTGAAGACAAGAATCATCCTGAAGAAACCATCTTCGATATCGGTCAAGGGTTAATCTTCAACGATGCCTTTACCGATATCGATAAGTTTGTTGCAGAATGCTCCAAGCAGTTGAAAGCAGCAGGCATTGATTTCGAGATCTCAGAATCGATGCAGTTTCAGTTACTTGATGATTTGTTCGGCATCGGCAGCTAACCAGAGACCCCCTTGCCAGTAGAGGACTGGCAAGGGTCTCCTTTTGCTTTGCAAAGAGCGCCTGATGTTTTTGGTTCATTGGAAATGTATACAACTGAAACACGAATTAGAAAGCCACAGGCAACCAGCTCTAACACCGCTAAGACTCACTTCAACCGTATCAAGCAGCTCGCTCACGGTTTCGGTATGACGGCGATGATTCCCTACTACATCCAGACGCAACCGGAAGGCGAACAGAAGGCTTTGCTGCGGTACTCCAAACGCTGGTTGTTGCGGTACTGGGATCAGAAGACGCTGAAGCTCAAGCAGCCGTACTACCTCGCTCTTATCGGTGAGCTGAACGATCTCCCGCTGCATTTATCCGTTGCCAACTATGCCTGCTACCAGGAGCGGATCGCAGCGAGTCACCCCTACTAAAGCTGCTTATTGATCGCCCTCTGAGCGCAATAACAACCTACTCGGCATCGTGCCGGGTAGGTTGTCTTTTTCATTGCAGAGGAGAATCGCATAACGTGGTTTTGAACCCTTAACTTTTTTGACGGATACAATTTGTCCTTTTCCTAATGAGTATGATGAAACCACAAACCGAGGTAACTATGAGCAAACGAGTAAACCCGCTACATGGCCGTGCTGCCGAACTGAACGAATACGCGACGAGCGACCTATCTGTTGAAGAACAGCTAGCGGGTGGCGCGAGTATCGATGACCTGGTAGATGCAGGCGTTCTTGATGATGATATTGATCGGGATAGCAATCATGAATTCACGCCAATGCCAACAGAAGAAGAGATGGCTGCAAGAGAGGCAGCAGCTTACCAAGGACCACCTCTGTCAACAGAGGAACAGTTCGCGTATATAGAAGCGTATTTTGCGGCTTACGATGCGCTTACTTAAACTGCGGTTATCAGAAGGCCCACACTTTATTAGCAAATGATTCAGGCCGACCAGTTTGATATCAAGACGGGTAAGCCCATTCAGGTTGTTATTGATGGGCAATGGCAACCCGCTATTAAACAAATCGAGAACTCTTATCTTGAATACTGGTGCCAAACTAACCACATAGATACCGAAAGACGCTTCTCAGTAGCTCAGTTCTACGAGAGCGTTCACGATGCGGATCGCCTTCAGTTGGAAGCAGAAGGTAGGTATTTGGTCTGTAGCAATGGTAGTGAAGGATTATTCACCGACTATCAGACCGCGCAGCTGATGACGCTAGGTAGCGAGACGGTTGCACCGATCTATGCAGATAACAAAGAGGCCGCGCATAATGGTGGCAAAGAGGCCGCGCATAACGCGGTTGCCTATGGCAGCTTAGTAACTTCAGACGGGTTTGCGTCTACAACACTCTCGTCAGCGCGTATTCTCGTGATTGACGACCAGGAGAGACCACCCGGTAGTGAGCATTTAGCAGCGCTCTATGACAAGATGGGCGACGGTACGATGCTTGTCTCTGAGCGGACGATGCAGTCGTTACTGACAGTCGAAGAGAAAGAACAGATTGCGCTTAAAGCTGCCCAGGCCAATGCCTCTATCGATGCAGCGGAACAGCAGGAAAGGACGCTAGCACGGCGTAGTGTCTATCAGTTTAGAGCGGCGAGTCCTAGCTTGCCCGGTATCGCCAAAGGTACGGTGTCGAGTAGTCGATGGTGTGAGCGACTAGAGGTAGATGCGATTATCTCTGTTAGCGACATCAAAGGCGATGATGGCCGCTTCTCGAAACCAGGTATTCAGAAAGTTCCTGATTTCTGGATCAATCGAAAAGCGATGGCTAAGTACGGCCAGCAGACCGTAGGCCCGCAGGTGAAGTACACCATACCCAAGGCAACCCGGCACGAGATCAACCCGATAGTCCAAGAGAAAGCCGAACAACTAGCGGCGGTTGCGGATGACTACGATGCGCTCAGTCAGCGCTACCTAGAACAGAAGGACAAAGAGAACCTACGACCCTACCAAGACAACGAGTCTGAGTCGTCCGGCCCGAGTCAACCAGACTGGCTATACAACGCGCTATCTGCCGATACGTTTGGACAACTAAGCGATGAGGCGCATATTGTCAGAGGCTTGAACCGACATGTCTCCGGCGAATGGAAGCGGTTGGCTACGAATGGTACGTCGGTCCCCTCAGCGATGGCCCAGCACCACAGCCAGTTGAAGCCGTGGGAAGTCTGTAACAAAGACCTACCGCACGGGGCTATCGTGGCGTACTATCGCTCGCCCTTCCCGAATGTTGGGGCAGCAGCGATCGCCATCAACAACAGAGAGATTATTCAAGAGCAGGACAAAGAAGCGTTCGCTAAGCAGGGTGTCGCCTATCTACCACCGTATACAGCAAAGGAAGTAGCAATCACCGACTTTGATGGTGACCTGAACGGTTTTTTTGTCGGCTACACGGCGACGGTAGAGAACCTGCCAGAAAAGCTGCGAGACGAGCTAGCGGATGTAGAAGACCTAGAACCAGATCAGCAGTACGGGTATGCTCGTGATTTGTTCGAGGAGATGATCGAACGCTACGAGCAGGAGAAAGCTGAAGTGATAGCACCTGCTGACTATCCGATGGCAGTAAAAGAGTTTATCGAGAAGAACGCACCAGACGTTAAGCCGCCGCAGGTTGTCAAGCAGAAGAAAGAGAAACACAGTTGGCGAGAAGGTGAGACGTATTCAGCGGCAACCTGGCGGGCATGGAGTATTACCGCAGACAACCCGACTGGAATGGTAGCGAACGCCTGTATGTCGTTGCAGGCACTCGCGAACGAACTAGAGTATGCGCCTGAGTCAAGAATGCAGTCGCTTCTCCATCGAACATCTGAGCACTTCTCTAAGGTACTCAAGCAAGCAGACCTACCCACAGACCATAAGGACAAGATCCACATTCCTAGTGACGAGTGGCTATCTTCTCAGGGCTTTTCTGGTTCATACAGGGAGAAGATTGCAAAGATAGCAGGTTCTAGTGGAGAGTTGAATAAGTTCCTAGAGCCACAAGCAAAGGAAAAGTTTATTGAAGAGTCTCTAGATCGTGCCTCCTTCTTTCTATCAGAAGTGGCAAACGGCCCTGGTAGCGTCAATCTACAGACAGCGGTAGATACTGCCAAAAGTGCTAAGGGCATCAATACTGAGGTTCACGACTTCATGAAAGCGCTGCGCTACAGTGAGGACCACTTTAGGAAGCATCGAAAGAGTACATGGCTCTATAAAAACGGCAAAGGCATGCCAACAAATCTCGAAGAACCCGTATCGTGGGGCGCTGAGCTAGTCAACGAACAGTACGATAGTGCGGTTCTACAAGAGAGAAGGAACGAGGCGTTTCAAGATCTCTTCCCCAAAGGAGAGACCCCCCAACAGCGCCGCCGAGCCGACGAGATTATCCAAACGTCTAACCATCTAACGGGACAGGCAAAAGAAAATAAGGATAGACACCGCGAGCGTCGAGCTGAGGATCATCGGCCTACGGTACAGGTAATCGCAGCGGGTAACCGTCAGCTCACGTTGCAGAATATAGATGATACTCAGGGCAGTTTCCCTTGGCGTAGCGAAGGCGCACAGCCGCACTGGTCGATTAGAATTACCCACAACAGTGAAGCGAAAGCGGCGGGTAAACGCTTTCCCGCCGAACTGAGAGTAGTCGATGCCAAAGGCCAGCGCCGCACTGAACCAATGGGCTATGTAGATGCCGCCTCAGCTAAACGCTTCAAGTTAGAGGAACGCTTCGAGAAATCTAGCTCATTAGTCATTCAGGCTCCGCATCTGACCACGCAGGTACCGTGGGCACAGCAGAACGATTCCAAGCTAATCTACGCGCAATTGGACCAGTACCTAGACCAAGCGTTTGCAGTACCAGAAGGGAAAGACCCGCAGGTACATGAAAAAGAGCAGGCGGTCGCACTATGGCGAAAGTCCGTAGGTGGACGCAATCTGGTGATGCAGCACTTCCCAGAGCAATTAGAGAGGCAGCTGCAATCGTTCTCTACCTTACTATCACGGGTCGAGAACTCGACTGCGCTGGTAGCGGATGGGCCGCGTACTGTACAGTTCGCTACGCACGAGTTCATCAATCAGAAGCAACAGCGCGTACAGAGAAAGTCAGTCTCCGTAGCCGAATCGACTGGCGAGTTTCAGCACCTGGGCTATATCTCGAATGCGGTAGAGCGAGTCTTGCCCGAAGGACATACCTTTATGGCAGCTTTCGATAGTGTGTACAACAAAGATGGCAGTCTTGCTACCGTTGTGCGGATGCACCTGATGGAGCTGCCGACGATAGAACAAACGCCCGCAGAGATGGCTGCGATGAGTGAAGGGCGTCGGCATCTAACGCTTGATGGTGAACCTTACGCTGAGTACGGCATTCGTGCAGGCGATATCCTGATTGCCCAAGCCGAAGACAGCAGAGAACAAGTTGCGCTTCGGGTGCAGGGCCAGCACATTTTAGATGAGAAACTAGCGGCTAAGCCTGGTGCGATCCAGCGTTGGGCCGAGGCGGAAAAGTCTGTCTCTAGTCCGTTCTTCGATCAGCTGACACAAGCGCGAGTTGAAGGTAAAGAGCTATGGGGGTTAAACGTACAGCCGCTTGGTACCTATGAGCGCGGTCGGATACAACCGTTTGAAACGGCAGTAGAACAACCCGCGCAGTTGACTGTGGCCTCTCAATCTCCACCGATCCAGACGCAACCTACCAAAGCTCAAGAGATGGTCAATCAACCCTCTGGAGTGATGGCAGCGATCGCCGCTCGTGGGGTTAGCCAGCAACCTGCTAATACTCCCCAGCCGACTAGACAATCGGGCGTAGCGACAGGGGTGATGGCCGCACTCTCGCGCAACAACCCGAAGTGGCAGCAGCAGTTGCAGCAGGCAGAGCAAAGTACAACCGATAAGCCTAGCAAGCAGACCAACAAAGCGGTATCGAACCAGCCGCCGAAAGCACGACCTCGATCTATCAAGCGCGGTCAGTCAGCGAAGAAAGCTCAGAAGCAGAAGGATAGCGGTATGGGCTATTAGCTGTGTGAATC
Organism: Synechococcus sp. PCC 7335; assembly: GCF_000155595.1. NCBI lineage: Bacteria > Bacillati > Cyanobacteriota > Cyanophyceae > Synechococcales > Synechococcaceae > Synechococcus > Synechococcus sp. PCC 7335. The sequence continues at coordinate 78,345 of NZ_DS989906.1, forward strand.
TAGGCTCATCGAAGAATTGCGCTTCTTGGATCTAAAGCTTCCTGATGTTCGAGCATACAGAAAGGGCAACGGCAATCCTTACTCGTAGGAAATTGCTGGATAACTTCTACAGAAGGCAGTTCAACAATTTTTCCTGTACCAGTATTTTCTACAAATATTTTGTAAGCAAACTGGCCGTCAACTTCGGCTTCACATACCATTCCCGGCCATTCTGCATACTCGTTATAGGTGTAGTAGGATTTCTCATTTTTATAAGAGTAAAATAAAGCCTCACCAGTTGGTCGGACTACTATACATCCTACCAGTCGCCCTTTTACTGAGGGTGTTGGTTGTGGTTGACCTGTCTCTTCGCTATCCGTTGATGGTTCAATTTGCATTGAGCCGATTCGAGACTTCCTTTTAAGAAAATTCCACTGTCTCATATTTTGCGTCTAGGCTCAGGTATCAGCCTTTTGAAAGTAGTATGGGCCCTTAGAGGATTTAGCTGAAAATCAACTAGGAGAAGAAGTCAATTTTTTAAAATAAGCAGACGTAATATCGCATGCACCGATGAAAGCAATTAGGCACAGCATAGCGAAGGTAGCCGCAGATAACAGCGGATATAAACTCTCACTAACATTCATGAATATTTCTTTTACTTGATCGGCTAATCCATTCCAGACAAAGATAACCATCAGGCCACCACAAACCGCCAGAGCAAATGATGCCAGGTAATAGAGCAGTAGCAGAGTTCTATTCTCTTTCTTTACTTCTGCTTCCTCTAGATCTTCTTCCGAATAACCTTTGGCTACATCAATTAGACCGAATAAAAAATAGCCCCCGTAGCTAGCTGTCATCCAATACTCCACCTGGGCAAGAAAGACTTCTTGTCCAAGTCTTGAAGCGACGACTGCTACGGGCATAAGAAGGACAGCGAAGAGATAGAACCAGCGAGTTCCCGATGTCAGACGTAGATTTATCATTTACTCAAAAATTTCTACCTTCTAAACATACTTATGATGGTTCAAGAAGGCTCGACAAATCATAAAATTTAACTACGCTTATCGTTTGCCCATAGCAGATTTCTATGAGCGAACAGTTCGTGGCCGTGCTTTGCACAGACCTAATGACGAATTAGGTCTTTCATCATGTCTACTAACTTCACTATCGGTCAGCTAGTAAAGGTTGCCGACCACCGCTTGCTATCGTTCGGACGCTTCGGCTATGTCTCTTCTGTTGAAAATGGTACCGTGGCGATCGAATTTGCCGATCTGCCAGTGGCAACTTTCAAACGGAGGCGCTTTTGCTCATCTGCACTAGAGGCCGTTACGACTGTTCCGATCGCCACTTCCTATCTCATGGTGACGATTCGTACCGTAGTAGCCAATCACGAAATGCGTAAGTGCTACGCGATCGCCCACGTCGAGGACGGCGAAACAGGTGCAGATGTAGCTGAGACGATTGCAGCCAAGTTCTTCGGTTCTCTAGGCGAGTGGGACGGCGACTTCTACAGGTGGGAGAACTCGCAATATGCAGCGAAGCTTCTCAGCTACCGGATAATCACAGCCGCTGAGTACGACGTCCTAAGCATGACCACGCCTGACTACTGTTTGGGTGCAGAGGTCAGCAGTCCCTTCTAACCGATACCAGATAGCCAGCGCAGCGTAGTCCAATTGGACTGCGCTGTTCCTTTATGAGCGCACTTCGCGCTGAGCGGATGAGAGAGAACGTTTTGCGCTTTCTCTCATTTACCCTCAAAAGGACACACAATGATTGATCTAAAGAGACTGGCGATCGCGTTAACGACTACTGTACTGACGCTGCCAGCGATAGCGCAGCAGGTAGTAGCGGCCTCCTTCATTCACGAGTACTCGGATCGCGCCACCCTAGAAGCTGCCTGCATCCGTAAAGGCGGACAGTCTGTAGCGCTGGTGGAGCTGACTCAGCAGTTTGGCTATGTGGATCTGGTTTCTCTCCAGATCACAGCACCAGACCAGACCAGCGCTCGCATCGAACAGACTCTCCCTGTCGAACAGATCGCTAGAGTTGGGTATGTCTTCCCTGAAGGCCCGTCGAGCATTACGTTCAACGGCGCATTCTGGGGAGTCTCGGTTGGAGAAAGACCCATCCGCTACGACATCCCTGCTGGCACTACCGCCAAGTGCGATTAAGCCTCCACAGCGCCTATCTTCGATCGCTAGCGGTCGAAGATAGGCGCACTTTGTGCCGAGCTAATGAGGAAGAACGATTACTTGTTTTCCTGCTCACAGTTGCACAATATTTTGAGGTCAAAAGATGGACCCAACAGCACTACAAATGGTCACGACATATGCAATGACGATCGGTGCCCGTGTTGGTAGGCTCACGGAACAAGGACTAGTCGTTATCTTCCAAAACCAAGAGATGTTAGATCTGTTTACGCAGATGCTTGAAGACCCTAGTAATGAGCTGGTCAATATTCCTCAAGCCAATCTGACCGTAATCTCTAGAACAGACTCACAGATAACCGTTGTCGTCTCTATTCTAGGCTGAAGAAGTTAGTGGCTGGCCTTTTGCTGGTCACTAATATTTTTGTTCCCGCTTAAAGAGCAGACTACGTGGTTGCCTTGTCGCATCCAGATACCCGGTGGGTCGGGCATAAGGCTAATCGCAATTGCTTCGGTCTCTACTATGACATGCAGCTCTTGTCCATGCCTTTCAATGACGCAGGGAACACCTGACTCTTCCACCATACCGATTACCCACTTTTTACTTTCATTCTAGTCACTATGGGTGAATGCTTTTGCTACGCAACGAATGAATGACGGGACTTCGATTGCTGAAGTTCACAACAGGAAAACATCATGAGTCGCCACATCGTTGAACACAAGTCTGAAAACGACCTGGAGTACTGGATTTCATTCGGATGGGATCGCCCAACGAGTACCTTCTTCATGCAGGTTGAAGAAAAAGATGAAGAAGAGGTCGTCTTTGATATCGGTAGTATTTTCACGACCCGATACACCGAGATTGACGGCTTTGCCCAAGCCTGTTCAGAGAAATTGGCCGAAATTGGTATCAACGACTTCGAGTTGTCCCAAGAGCAAAAGTTCCAGCTGCTTAACGACATGAACGGTATTGGCAACTAGCCGCTGCTATTGTGATCGCTTACTGGAGAGTTCCAATAGGCGATCGCAATAGCTTTGCTTGGAGAGTATGAAAATAAGCCATCTCAAGCATTCCACTTCAGCTTGCGGATGGCTTCTACGACACATTTAAGGACATTAAACCAATGACTACTATCAAAGAATTGAAGACCGAGTGCTTTGCTGCACTTGGCGAAGAAACTGCCAAAGAACAGGCTCGGGCGATCGCATCTGAGCTTTCGACGGATAAACAGCAGTACAAACTGTCGCATAAGATTGTCTGGGAGTCCCTGCATGGCCAGCTGCAAGACAAAGAGCCAGTCACACTCGCTCAAGTTTGTGCGACACTTGCTAGCGAAGAGAATCCATTTCTCGCCATGCTGCTAGTTTCCGTTTGGCTGTTCTCGCAGTGGCTCAGTCTATTGCTATGGCTCGCGCCTCGGGCGATTGCATTGGGACGTGCTACTAGACAAGGGACGATTGCGATCGCCAATGGATACACCAAAGTAAGCTACCGCCTGACCCACAGCAGTGAATTCCCATCCGAACTGCCTGAGACACCGATGGTCGAAGCGGTAGTCGAGCAGCTGTTTGCAGAAGTATTGCCGTCAATTAGACAGGCCATTGCGGATGAGGCGATCGCTTGCTCGGTTGTTGCCCGTGACTTCTACCTAGTTTCAGCGGTGAGACTTCTGCATTTGTTGCAGAAGCGATGGTCTGCTGATCAACCACTGCTCCTGTCAGCCGCATAAACGCTGGTGAGATATCTTCAGGACTAGCGCTGGTCCTGAAGATATCTATCAAAGCTGTAGCAAATCCTCGAATGGTTCTCTACTATAGTCTTAGTAATTTTGGAAACCACTCATGGATACCAAACATAGCGCTGACGATCTTCCTGTAGAAGATTTGCTGGCTGGTGCAGCAGACGTTGATATACTGAGCATTGCCATAGTACTTGATTATGACTACGATCCAATCATGGCCCTGCCCAAGCCAGTGAAGACAGAGGATTTAGTGGTTGACCCTGTACCACCAATATCGCAGGAAGAGTGTCAGACTTTTCTCACAAAGGCTGGACCAATAAATTAGCAGCAATTTCTTCAGCTCGCTAATGATTTAGGATTGAGTCTGGATTCGTGAGTTATTCTGCTCTTGAGGTTTACACTAGCTGAGGATATCCATAAAACAATAAAACTCATTAAGCCAGAGCGGCAGATAGGGGCTGTTGTACCTCCCAGCCTTCAGCAGTGCAAGCAGTTAGATACTCATCAATCATCGCGTCGAAAGCAGCCTTGGCCTCAGCGATCGTTTCCCCCTCAGTCATATTGTGAATCTTGGGTGCATTAGCTACAGTGACATAGATGGTCTCATCCTCTGGCTCTACCTCGAACTTGGCACGGTAGCCTTTGTAGGTATAGGAACTAATCATCGCTGTTTTCCTCTATCAGTTGCTTGATGCCGCTATCTACTAAAAACTTACGGATCTGTTGAACGTAAGGCGGTTTTACCAGCGGTCGGGGATGCGGCGGATGCATTCCCCATGTATGACCGTCGTATTCAAAAACGACGTTGGCCCCTCCTTTTGTAGTCCGTTTGCAGCCTATAGCTGCTAACAGTTTATCTACGTCCGAGAATTTGAGAGTTTTAGTAGTCGGTTTCGCCCATATCTGCCTGTAGACTTTCGTCTGTTTGCTATTGAGCTTAACCATCATTCTATCCTGCTAACCTCCTTAATTTTCCAGTCAGATATCTCCAGACACCCTACGATAGGTTGCCTTCGTCTTGACGGCCTTGTTGTCAAATATTGCAATCTGGAGACACTTAATTCATGAACAAGCTATATGCTGGAGCAATTTTGCTAGGGCTAATGACTCCATTCATCGCAATCTCTGCTTACCAGTGGGGATACGAACAGGGATTCTCAATAGGCTTCTCATCGGTCGAAATAGAAGCTAACAGTCCTGAAGCGCTCAGAGGTACCGACATTTAGGATTGCAGAATTTCAAGAAGCGTTTTTATAAGCCCAAAGACCAGAAGGAAAAAGGCATAAAATAGGAGAGGCATTGCAGAAAAGCTAGCTCCAGGCTCAGGCATTTTCCTGTCGTCGCTGAAGAATCGCCATTTCGCTAGTAGCAACCACAGATAATATGGCAGTACAGCAGTAGTTAGCCATTTCATCCATAATGGCGGTCTATCTGAAAGACAAAAAGCAATGTAGGCAATGATTCCAGAAATTCCATAAAGACACTTCGCAAGCGTTCTTATATACTTTTTCTCATTATCATATAGAAAATATGAAACCAGTAGTCCTACCAAGCCTATTATCCCAAGGTTTTCGAGCAATACGCTGGGTGCATTGTCAATCATATGGCAATCCGATCTGATAGTTGTTGCTATTAGCAGATGTTACAGGTGCTTTTATCAGCTTCTTTGAGCCTATCTTACAGAAGATCATCGAAGAGTACACCATCTGTCAACTGGAGATAGGAAAAAGCGATCACCTTCATTTAAGAATTGCGATCGCCAGTCGATATAACCTTTGATGGAAAAGGGGATGTAGTTCATTGGTTGCTGCTGAGTTATTGCAGACTGGGACTTTATTGGCTGAAGTTTCTGGGAGCTGCGCTCTGAGGCAATAGAGGAAGACATTTGTTTACCCCTTCCTCGAAAGGAATTCTAATGACTGATCAACTAAAGTCTCAACTGGAATCTGCTGATGGCTGGGCTACTGAGGTTTTCGGCGGACACCTTACTGAGTCACATACTAGGGGATTCGAGGTCTTTTTCCCTCATCCACAGACTGTGCTTTCCTATGTTTGTTATATAAACCGAGAGTACCCTGGCTTAGTGGTAGAAAAGCATGAATGGTCCGTGGAAGTCTCCGTACCCGAAGAACAATAATCCTCTCATCAAACCCTCACCTTGCCGCTAATCAGCGGCTTCTTTTTGAGATTGCACTTTGTGCAGAGCGAATGAGAGAAAGCCTTTGTCTTTCCTTTGCTCTCAACCATCACAATGAATGCAGAACTACAGCAAGCGATAGAGCTAGCGCAGCTCTATGATTGCGTGATCGTCAACCTGACTGGCTCGTCAATGGATGTACTATTCGACGATAAGAGGCTGGCGAAAGCCTACACACGCCGGGTGAGCACGGCCACGAACACCCTGATTGCTCAGCTTTATGGCCTGACTGTGACCGTCGAGATTCAGGAATAGGTTTGTCTCACCAGCTACAGATCACCATCAGTCACTTCGGTGACTGTTTTTTTGTTTCTGCGTGGGTGAAACGTAATCACCCGGCCTTCCCTCGTCCAGTTCTCCAGCGAATCGGGAACTAGCTTGATAGCCGCTGCTTCCGACACTAGAACAAACCGCAGCTCATCATCCGGCAGAATCGAGTAGTCAACCACCCTAGCACCAGAGACTTCGCCAGCGGCCATTCGCTCATCTAACTCAGTTAACGAGATAGAAGAGCGAATAAGGGCTCTATGTTTGGCCGCTGCTTCGTCCCAGGTCTCAGCTAGCCAAGGATCATTCTGGCCATCGTCGCCACTAATAGTTGTTCTAAAGAACTTCGGCATGAACTCACTTCCCAGGTTCACGCCGACGAAAGCCGTATGCACCCCAAACTTACCCGCTGTTTCAGAGCCGACAATGCGCTCGGTTGAGTTCATGAACCGCTGCCAAACCTCGATGTCTTGGCAAGGCACTACTTGTTTATCTTTCAGGATGTAATAGGTCGATTGCATCTTATCAATTCCGCTGAGCGGTCTCCTTTGGCCTTTCAATATGAAAGTTGCAAGTCGGCGTTCTGGCTCTCAGACAAGCCTGTAGCTCATCTCCATTCCAGCGTTCGATGTCCGACCAAACGGTATTGTTCTCGACTCGACCGCGAGAGACCCAGGCCGTTGTCCATGAGGTTGCCATCAGCAGCGCCGCACAGCCACAGGCAAGACCTGCCGCTTCCAGGTAGTGTTTCCACTTGATACCTTTGTTGAACTCCTTTATCTGCTGCTGCATGTTAGCCTGCGCGGTGGCGATCGCATGAGCCGCGAGCTTACCCGCTTGCACTTCTAGCTCTTTCGCCTGCCCCTCGAATACGGTAGTGAGTAGTTCAGCTTGCGTCCCGGCCTGGACGCGAATTGTCTCTTGTTCAGTCGCCGCTGCTTTCTGGAGTCCTTCGCGTTGCTGCTGTAGGAGAGATTCTACTTTTTTTACTTCGGTATCGAGCAGCTCCTTGACCTCATGCAGCCGACTGTCAATCTTGTGAGCCGTCGTCGCCGTATCCATTGCTGAGCTACTGAGTTTGAGGTGTAGCTGCTGCCAGTCTGCTGCTAGTTTCTCAGAAGCCGTATGGGTAACCGAAGCAATCTCTTGTTGCAACGTTTCCCACCGCTGATTCATCTGGGCCAGTAAACTGATGAATAGACTTTCAAACTGCTGTGGGTACTTCGTTAGCAGTGCTTCTAAGGTAGAGGTTCCCACTAACAAGATGAAGGTCGGGTCCGTCTCATCGATGTCGTATTGCTGGACTAAGGCGCGGACAGTATCTTTGAACTCTGGCGAGCGACCTTTCAAAAGCTGCTCTAATGGACTTTCTTTCATCAGTTCATACCTAGTAGACGACCAGCTTTAGAAAACTCTTCACGCACGTTCTCTCGCCATTGATAAACCATTGAACGCCGCATCATCGGCAGACCGCTCTCTTTCTCTATCGCTTCAGAGTACGTCAGACTGTTCTGATCGATGCTATCGCTGGCAATCTCACCGAGCGCGGGAAAGTTAATCGTTCTACCCCTACGCTCTTCGAGCTGCTGCTTGGTTTTTGAGTTGTTGTAGGTCTCGAAGTAGTGCGGTCCACCGAAGTGCAGGTTGCGAACAGCGACATGACCAACGGGTAGCCCTTGCGTATCGTCGAGTGAACGCTGTAACAAGTTGACACTTTCAGGTGTCGTACTCATAACAAAGATGCGAGTGAGTCTAGCATCCATGTGTTTGAGATTACTGATGAACGCGAATCGTTTCTCTAGCTGACCCAGAATGTCTACTTCACCCGCAGGCGAGTCGATGATAATGCAGTCATGCCGTCTGGCTTCTATACGTTCTGCAAGGGTTTCTACAGCGATATCTACGGTTTTTCTATCACGGTTCGTCAGCGGTAGATACTCCGCTCCATAGAAGCGCTTGAACTGTGGATTAATCGGGTCACAGTCGTATCCATATAGACGATCAAAGTTGTCCGATAGTAGGTCTGTGAGGATGCGAGCCATTGTCGTCTTACCGACGCCACCCTTACCGCCACTCACCCAGAGAATCAATGGTGAAATACTGGTTTCTACTATCGGTGCTTCGATGGTTGGTACGACAGTCACAATCTGTGCTGCATCAGTCGTCATTTTTTGGTTACTCATAAGTCTTCATTAATAGAAAGAGGTTCGCCCTGTCCGGCTGGGTAACGCCCAGAACTGTCATCGCTTATCAGTCTGCCTTTACCCAATCGCTTAGATGGCGTAGTTGGTATAGAAACGGTTGTCTCTAATGTGGCTTCTGTGGGTGGACGATTGTTGACAGTAGGTTCACCTTCACTCAATCGCGTAGACGGTGGTACTGACTCAGATACTACTGGCTCAGGTGTAGCTACTACGCTTGAGGAGTCGTTTCCATTTGCCTTGCCTTCACCCAATCGCGTAGATGGTAACGATTGCTTAGCAGCAGTCGGTGATGCTGGTGCAGGAACAGTTGTCTCAGGTTCTGCTACTACGGCTGAGAAATTACTTCCAGCTGTCTCGTCTTCACTCAATCGCGTAGATGGCGATGGTTGTTCGGGAACGGTTGTCTGAGCTTTAGCTTCTACTGTTGAATAATTGTTCAACTTAGAGCGCTTACTACTGGCTTTCTTCTTCGTCTTAGTGTCTCGCTTATGCGTCACTGTTGTTACTGTCGGCTCTGGCTGATGCCTTCTTCGATACTGGGAAACGTACTTTCTCAACGAGCTTTCAGAGATGTCCAAGCCCCACTCTTTCAAGCCGCTAGCTACTTCGCGGTACGACCGTTTAGCTAGTGCTATCTCAATAGTGTCAATAATTTCTTCGATGGCTTCTTTTTTAGTGAAGGTCATTCGCGGTTGCTCAGCAATCTTCACTAAGTTAGATTGCCACTCTTCAACCTGAGTCCGGGAATAAAGAGATTGCGTCATAGTGTATTCAACAATTGTGAGCCAATATTAGCAAGCTAATTGAAGTGCATCTGGTGCATCTGTGTAAATTTAAATGAACAAATATAGTAATAGAGGTATCAGTTCAGGGGTACAGACAGTTAAGAGGTCAACAACTCTAGCTATATTACTGCTATAGCAGGGCGTTAGCTCATTCTTAGGTGCAAAACTCGCTGCTTGCAAAAGGATACAAAAAGATAACTCTATCCACTATCTTCCAAAAAGAGTTCTGTCTGATTTACCTAACGCCAGTAGCAAATACGTTCTAAAGATGCAGGCTATCAGGCATAAATATAGTGAGATAGCCGCAAGTTCAGGCATCCGAATTGGTCAGAACTATAGCAGAACTTTGGTTGTTCTCTGAGGCTGATACCCACTGCATTTCTTCCAAAAAGTTGACGACATCTCTCCGACTAAGTTGGTTCGGAAGTAGCCGCTACGCCCGCTCATAGGTGGTCTGGAACTGTGTCACAACGAATCGCGAGCGGGCTTCGCAAGAGGTCAGACAAGACGCCCGTTAGGGGCCGCGATTGCACTCAAGATGTTACTATGCCTGCAATAGAAGCAACAATCTTCAGAAACAACGAAAAATGCTCACAAACGCGAATGTTAAGGCTGAGCACGCAGGCAGTTATTACGAGAAGGATGACTACTATACGCAGGGTGATCCAGACCTGCAATCGGATACCCAATGGCAAGGGAAAGGAGCGGCTGTTTTAGGTCTTTCAGGGCCAGTTGATCAATCAGCCTTTCAACAGCTTCTCTACGGTCAGACGCCGAGTGGAGAGTCGCTACATTCACAAAAGATAGATCCAAAGAAGCATCGGGCAGCAACCGACTATACATTTAGTGCGCCGAAAAGTGTTTCGATCGCAGGATTAATTCAAAAAGATAGGCGAGTGATCAAAGCGCATGACCAGGCAGTGAGTACTGTGTTATCAGTACTCGAAAGTAGATACGCTCAGACCAGAGTAAGGCATGGTCCCAGCATCCGTTCGCGGGTAACGACAGGTAATATTATCGCGGCGACGTTTCGGCATGAGACGAGTCGAGAACAAGACCCGCAGCTGCATACTCATTGTGTGGTGATCAACTCCACTCAATTAGCGAATGGTCGCTGGCAGAGTATGGCGAATGAGGAGATAGTCAAAAATAGGAAGCTGCTTGGTGAGTTCTATCAAAATGAACTAGCTGTGCAGCTGCGTCAACTTGGCTATGAAATCGCCCCGCAAGGCAACGGACTATTCGAGTGCAAAAGCTACGAGCAGCCGTTACTTAATTTGTTCAGTACGCGCAGCCGACAGATAGAAGCGTACATCGATAAGTGGGAAGCCAAGCTACAGGCGGAAGGACGTAAACCGCTCAGTCCGAAGCAAAAGGAACAGGCGACTTTAGCCACCCGGTTGAAGAAGCAATCGGTACCTAGAGAAGTGTTGCTCGCTGGCTGGGAAAGTGCGATCTCTTCAGGTGAAGTTAAACTACCTGAGATTCCCAATTCTCTCCCTACCCTTTCGGAAAAAGTGCAGGTAGCAGTGGATGGAAAATTAATGAATGCTGCTACCGAAGGCGTGAGTCATGCGGCTGAACGGGAGAGCGTATTCAAGCGAGAGAAGGTAGAGCGTTTTGTGCTCGAACATCACCTCGGAGAACACTCGTTTGACGAACTACAAAGTGCAATTTCCCAGACTGATCTCGTCCCTGCCGAGGAGCTGTATACGACTGAAGCAGCAATCGAAAGAGAACTCGATACGATCGCGATGATGAAGCAGGGACAGGGGCAGGTCGCAGAGATCGCACCGCTATCAGACGCCAGTGCATTTGTTGCCGCAACGGTAGCAGAAACAGACGCGGTGTTAACCGAAGGACAGCACCTCGCCATTCTAGAGACGGCGATCAGTCAAGACCAGCTGATTGCATGGCAGGGTGTAGCCGGAGCAGGTAAGACCTACAGTCTCAAACTACTCGCCCAGCTAGCAACTGAACAGGGGTATGAAGTGACTGGCTATGCGCCCAGTGCTCAGGCGGCAAATGTTCTCGCTGAAGAAACCAATATCGAAGGCAGTACGGTAGCTCGTCTGCTGCATAGTCAAGATAGAGATGACAGCGACAAAAAAGCAATCTGGATTGTTGATGAGGCCGGACTACTGAGTGCGAAAGATGCTCATTCGTTATTGAAGAAAGCGCAGGTGAACGAGGCCCGAGTCATTCTAGTTGGAGATACGCGGCAGCTGTCGGCAGTAGAAGCAGGTAACCCCTTCCGGTCGTTGCAGTCAGCTGGGGTAGCTACCTGCTATCTAGAAGAGTCGCGCAGGCAGAAGACCGAGGCGCTACAAACGGCGGTAGTGTGTTTAGCCGCAGGTGAGCAGCTTGAAGGACTAGAGACACTAGATAGAGCTGGAATGATCAGCAAAGTCGAGAATGATGAGATTCGCCAGCTAGCCATCACCCGTGACTACATCCGGCTATCGCCTGAAGAGAGGCAGCAGACGCTAATACTCAGCGGTACGAACCGAGAACGGCTAGCACTAGCAGGCACCATTCGCAGCGCCCTACAGCGGGAAGGAACGCTCGGTGAAGACACGTTCAAGATGGGGTCTCTACGTGCCAAAGACCGCACGAAGCCACAGTTGAAGTATGCCTGTGCTTACGCGCTGAACGATGTGATTGTGCCTGTCAAAGACTACCGCCGCTATGGGATGCAGCGCCGCGAACAGTACCGTGTAGTCGGCTTGGACATTGCAGCCAACCGACTAACGCTAGCTGCTGCGGATGGTAGAACGTTTGCGTTCGACCCGGCCACCTGTGCCGAGAAGACCACCTATGAGGTGCAGCAGCTGAGGGTTGCGCCCGGTGAGCAGCTACGCTGGACGCGCAACGAAGCCGTCGCCGGGGCGCGGAACGGTCAGACAGTCACGGTAGAATCAGTCGATGCGTCCGGTAGTGCCACCTTACGCGACCCGAAAGGGGAACGGCTGGATGTCAGTTTGCGCGGGCAGCAGTACTTGGACTATGCGCTAGTCAGTACGACCTACAGCAGCCAGGGGAAGACAGCAGACCGGGTGCTCGCTGCGATAGACAGTACGCTCAGCAAAGAAGGGCTATACGTTGCCGTATCGCGGGCCAAGTCGAGCTTGAGTTTATACACAACGGACAGAGCCGCCCTGTATAAGAAAGCGCAGCGCTCGGCTGCGAAAAAGAATCCGAGCGACTTCCTAACGTTATTTGAGATGGTGAACCCAGATGCCCAGCAACAGAAGAGTACCGAACCCGCCCGAGACCTACGAGGTGCAGATCAATCCGAACACGTTGGCGATTGCGCTGGAGAGCGGATTGCAAGCGGCTTTGAAACCCGTGTACGAGGAAGTGATTACCTTACGCGAGGAGGTCAGCCAGCTCAAAGAACAGCAGCGAGCCTTACTCGAAGCCTTAGCCGAAAAGCCGATAGTGCTAGACACCGAGCTTTGGTAGCACGAGCGCCCTACCAACAGCAGTATCAGCGGTATTCAGCAGGGTACCAGGGCAGCTCTGCGACGGACTGTGACCGCTTTGTCGCAAGGCAGATGGTTGGTGAGCTATCAGCGCGTAGTGAGGGCCGTTCGCTGACCACAGATGAGCTGAAGCAAGTGGCTTTAGTCGTCGGCCAGGGAGCAACAGCGCAACGGCTCAAACGGACTGAGGGGAAGGACGCGAGTGTGATGTATGTCGCTGAGTTGACGGTGGATGGGAAGAGGGCAGTGGAGAAGGCACAGCAGGCCGAAGCTGATGCGGTTGAAGTCCTGACTAAGGAGAAAGCGATCGTGGAAAGGTGGCAGCAGGTCGAGCCTGCTAAGCAACGAAGTCGCAGCCAGGGGATGGAGCTGTAGAAATATGATTAAACGGCTCTAGGCTAAGCATAGCCGTATCGTAGTCTCAATTGGGAGCTGGGTGTGAGACTGAGATATTACGGTAGGAAGCGGCGTCTATCAATGACAAGATGCTGTAGCCGCTTGATTGTCTGCGTTCAATCGTTATCTAGGGAGCCTGATTCATGATCACAGGGGAATTAAAGTCGAAGGTCGATCACCTGTGGACGACTTTTTGGAATAACGGCATCAGTAATCCGCTGTCAGTGATTGAGCAGATTTCCTATCTGCTGTTTATCAAGCGGCTGGATGACTTGGAGGTGACGAAGGAGAGTAAGGCACGGCGATTGGGCCGCTCGGTTGAGCAGCCGACGTTTGCTGAGGATGAACAGGAATGCCGCTGGTCGTACTTTAAGAACTTGGACGACTCGGATAAGAAGCTTGAGATTGTGCGCGACCAGGCATTTCCGTTTATCAAGCAGCTCGGGGGTGAGGCGGCAGATAGTCCTTATGCGCGGCACATGCAGGACGCGGTGTTTTTGATTAGCTCGGCGGCGCTGCTCGATAGCGTGGTGACTCAGATTGACCAGATTCCGATGGAAGATCGGGATACGAAGGGCGATTTGTATGAGTATATGCTCTCGAAGCTGAGTACGGCGGGGACGAACGGGCAGTTTCGGACGCCGCGCCACATTATCAAGCTGATGGTGGCGCTGATGGCCCCGGGGCCGAATGAGATTATTTGCGATCCGGCCTGTGGGACGGGGGGCTTTTTGATTGGGGCGGCGGAGTATGTGCGCGACTTAAAAGATGGTGAGGGGAATGACGTGCTGAATGCGCCGGGGAATCTGGCGCATTTTAATGACGGCATGTTTCACGGGTTTGACTTTGATGCGACGATGCTGCGGATTGGCAGTATGAACCTGATGCTGCACGGCATCGAGCAGCCTGCGATTGAGGCGAGGGATTCGCTATCGGAGGATCATGCGGGGGTGGAGGAAGCGTTTACGATGATTCTGGCGAATCCGCCGTTTAAGGGCTCGGTGGAGAAATCGACGATTGCGAAGGATTTAGCGAAGGCAATTTCGACGAAGAAGACGGAGCTGTTGTTTATGGCTTTGTTTTTGCGGCTGCTGAAGAAGGGCGGACGGGCAGCGGTGATTGTGCCAGATGGGGTGCTGTTTGGTAGCAGCAAGGCACACAAGGGTTTGCGGAAGCTGCTGGTAGAAGCGCACAAGTTAGACGGGGTGATTTCGATGCCGTCGGGGGTGTTTAAGCCTTATGCAGGGGTGTCTACGGCGATTTTGATGTTTACGAAGGTGGGTGTAGAAAGTGGGGGGAGTGATTTTGTTTGGTTTTATGACATGGCGGCGGATGGGCTGAGCTTGGATGATAAGCGTCAGCCGATAGAAGAGAATGATATTCCAGATATTTTGGCGCGGTGGCAGAGCCGGGATGTAGAGAAGGATGTAGACCGGAAGGGAAAGGCGTTTTTTGTGCCGAGGGAGGAGATTGCGGAGAACGGGTATGACCTTTCGATCAATCGGTATAAGGAGATTGAGTATGAGGAGGTGGTATACGAGCCGCCGAAGGTGATTATTGGGAAGTTAAGAGCGCTGGAAGATGAGATTCGGGTGGATTTGGATGAGTTGGAGGGGATGTTGAAATGAATTTACCTCACGACTGGAAGCTAGTTTCTCTATCAGAGATAGCTTCTTCTGAAAAAGGAGCTATTCGCCGCGGCCCCTTTGGAGGCTCTCTTAAAAAGTCTATGTTTGTTGAAAGCGGCTTCAAGGTATATGAACAACAAAATGCTATTAGAGACGACTTTCAAATCGGACACTATTTTATTAATGACGAAAAATATAAGGAAATGGAAGGCTTTAGCGTTAAGCCTAGAGATCTGATTATTAGCTGTGCCGGAACGATAGGACGAATTGCCATAGTGCCTGATAGTGCGGAGCCTGGCGTCATAAACCAAGCTCTCATGAGAATCCGACCAGACACAAATGTCATTCTAGTACGCTATCTAAAGTGGTTGCTTGAGTCTCCTACGTACCAAAGAGATATCTTTGGAAAAAGTGCGGGCAGTGCGCTCAAAAATCTTGCGGCTATTGGTGAAATCAAAAAATGCAAAATTCCCCTTCCCCCAATCAAGGAGCAACGTCGGATTGCGGCAATTTTGGATAAAGCGGATGCAGTGCGGCGGAAACGGAAGGAGGCGATCGCACTCACCGAAGACCTACTACGCTCAGTATTCCTTGACTTTATGGAAAGCGTTTCAAACGATTGCAGAAAAGTAAGCTTTAAAGACGTTACTCTTGAGAGCCGAAATTCTTTTGTCAATGGCCCTTTCGGAAGTAATCTTCTAACCAGCGAATTGCAGTCAGAAGGAGTACCTGTAATCTATATCCGAGATATTCGAGAGGGTGTATATAATAGGGTGAGTCAAGCTTTTGTAACAAAGGAAAAAGCAAAAGAATTAGCTGCTTGTAATGTTTTCCCTGGGGATGTACTAATTGCTAAAGTAGGCGATCCGCCTGGTACAGCAGCTATTTATCCATTGTCTTCTCCGAATGGCATCGTGACTCAAGATGTTGTCCGTATGCGCTTAGATTTAGAAAATGCTACGCCTGAGTTTATAGCCGCATATATTAACTCGCAAATTGGGAAGCACACTCTTAAACCCATTATTGTCGAGGCCACTCGCTCTAGATTTCCACTTGGCGCTTTTAAAAATCTTGTGGTCACACTTCCCCCACTAGAAGATCAGCAGCGATTTAGTAAGCAATACAAGAAAATTCGACACATTCAGAATTTTCTACATTGCACATGCGAGCAGGAGAATAATCTCTTCCATTCCCTTCTCCAGCGCGCCTTCCGAGGTGACCTCTAGCCCATGTCCGCTCGCAACAGCAACGAACATCAACACCCATACAAGAACCATCCTTTCAAGCTCGCTAGAATAGACTCACCGCCAACCGCATAGCCATGTCTATCACCCTCGACCTCCCGCCTAGAATTGAAACCCTGCTTCGGCAACGCGCCGAAACCACCGGACAAGACATCGGCCAAATCGCGCTCGCCGTTCTTTCCTGGGGCCTCAGCCTTGACGACGAAGACTTCTTTGAAACCCTGAACGGCATTCAACGTGGTCTAGACGACTTCGAGCAAGGCAAATCCTCTAGCCTTGAGGACTTCATTGCCGAACAAAACCGAAAATACGGTCTTGCCCTAGAGTCATGACCTACCGCGTTGACCTATCTAGCGTGGCAAAAGCAGAAGCCGATGCAGCATTTCTCAGCTTCTCCCAATACACCACCCCCGAGCAGGCTCAGCGCTGGTATCAAGGACTGATCAAAGCCATCAGCACACTAGGAAAGATGCCTCGCCGCTGTCCCATTGCCCGCGAAAACGCATTCTTCAGCCAGGAGATTCGTCAACTGCTCTACGGCAAAGGACAACACACCTATCGCATTCTCTTTACCGTGCTAGACGAGCAACACATCCCTACCGTGCGAATTTTGCACATTCGGAACGCTGCCCAGCAAACGCTAGGAGAATCCGAAGATAAACCTCAACCCTAAGCTTGCTGTCTCCTGATCACGACAGGGCAAGCTTGTAGGGCATACCATTAGATCGAATCTTCCCCCTCCCCTTATGCCCTCCAACTTCGACTTCCTAAAGCCCGCCTTCCCCAAGCTCTACGGCCACGCTTTGGAAGCCGAACGCCTCGCACTCACCTCGCCCCGTGCCTGCTGCTTCTACACCCGCTTCGCCCTAGAGCAAACTGTACTGTGGCTCTACGAAAACGACCCCTACCTGCGCTTTCCCTACGACAATAAGCTCAGCACCCTAATCCACGAACAAACCTTCAAAGACAACCTAAAACCCGGCCTCTTTCCAAAGATTCGTACCATCCAAAAGATGGGCAACACAGCCGTTCATCGCTCCACCGCCATCAGCGAAAGAGACGCCCGTCGCCTAGTTGAAGAACTGTTTCATATCCTCTACTGGCTGTGCCGCGCCTACGGCCCCAACGGTAAAACGCTTGCCCCCCTAACCTTCAACCCTAACCTCATCCCGCAACCCGATAACGCAGCGGCAGATCTATCCAGCCAGCAGCTACAGCAGCTAGAGCGTCAGCTTTCCCAAGCCCAGCGCATGCAGCAAATCGAAGCCGATAGACGCCAGAAAACAGAAGCCGAGCTAGAAGCCACCAAAGCCGAAATCACCGCGCTCAAACAGCAAAACGCCGCTGCCCCCGACACTCACGACTACAACGAAGCCGACACCCGCCGTTACCTAATCGATATCCTACTCGGTGAAGCCGGATGGGACATCACCGCACCCGACTTCACCGAGTACAAAGTCACCGGGATGCCGACTACCAAAAGCACCGATACCGGCAACGGCAGAGTTGACTATGTACTGTGGGGCGACAACGGCACACCCCTCGCCCTAATCGAAGCCAAACGCACCAGCCGCGACGCCACTCAAGGTAAACATCAAGCCAAACTCTACGCCGACTGCTTAGAAGCACAGTTCAATCAACGTCCCGTCATCTTCTACACCAACGGCTATCAAACCTGGCTATGGGACGACCAGCAATATCCCCCACGCGAGATCCAAGGCTTCCTCAAAAAAGAAGAGCTAGAGCGGCTAATCTTTCGCCGTCAAAACCGCCTACCGCTCACGCAAGTCAGCGTCAAACCCGAAATCGTTAACCGCAGCTACCAACAAGAAGCGATCCGCCAAGTCACCGAACACTTTGAGCAACACAAGGCCCGTAAAGCACTCCTCGTGATGGCCACCGGCACCGGCAAGACAAGGACAGCGATCGCGCTGATAGACGTGCTCAAAACGGCAAACTGGGCCAAGCGCGTTCTCTTTCTAGCAGATCGCACCGCCCTGCTCACCCAAGCGTACCGAGCCTTCAAAACCCATCTGCCTAGCGTCACGCCGATCAACCTCACCGAAAACAAGAACAGCCAGCAGATAGAAAGCGCCAACGTTGTTCTTTCTACCTACGGCACCATGCTCAATGCCATTAACCGCACCGGCAGCGAGCAACGCTTCTTTGGCCCCGGCTACTTTGACCTGATCGTCGTCGATGAAGCCCACCGCTCGATCTACAACAAATACGGCGCCGTATTTGAATACTTTGACGGCCTCCTAGTTGGCCTAACCGCCACCCCGAGAGCCGAACTTGATCGAGACACCTATCGAATCTTTGAGCTACAGCAAGGCGTTCCGACCTTTGCCTACGAGCTAGACAACGCCGTCGAAGACGGTTACCTAGTGCCCCCGGTCGGCGTCAACGTGCCGTTCAAGTTTCTACGCAACGGCGTCAAGTACCAAGACCTGAGCCCTGAAGAAAAGCTCGAATACGAAGAGAAGTTTCGCGATGAAGAAACAGGCGAAGTGCCAGACCAGGTAAACGCCGCTGCGATCAACAAGTGGCTATTCAACACAGATACCGTAGACCAGGCGCTACAGCTGCTGATGGAGCGAGGTCTAAAAGTAGAAGGCGGTGACCAGCTCGGAAAAACAATTGTGTTTGCCCGCACCCATGAGCATGCCGAATTTATCGTTAGTCGCTTTGACTTGAACTACCCCCACCTCAAAGGCCAGTTCGCCCAGGTAATCGATAGCCATAATGCCTACGCCCAAAGCCTGCTAGATAACTTCTCAGAAGTAGAGAAAGCGCCGACGATCGCTGTTTCAGTAGACATGCTCGATACCGGCGTAGACGTACCCGAAGTCGTCAATCTCGTCTTCTTCAAGCCAGTCTACTCACGGGTCAAGTTCAACCAGATGATTGGTCGCGGTACCCGGCTGTGTGAAGACCTTTTTGGGCCTGGGCAGGACAAAGAATGCTTCTTGGTTTTTGACCTATGCAGTAACTTCGATTACTTCAGTCAGGAGATAGAAGAGAAAAGTCAGCCGTTGCCAGAGAGTCTAACTAGCCGGTTGATTAAACACCGTCTGCAACTCAGCGAGCTACTCAAGCAGGCGGAAGGCGAACAAGCCGCGCCTGAGCTAAGAACAGCACTGCTCGATAGTCTGCACCAACACGTTGCGACGATGGCCCCAGAGAATGTTCTAGTCCGACGGCACTTGCAACAGGTTGAAACCTTTTCCGAGCGCGATCGTTGGGAGACACTCAGCACCGAAGACATCGAAACCGTGGCGGAGCATCTAGCCGACCTCCCAAACGGCAACCCCCGCGAGAATCGGCTAGCCAAGGAATTTGACCTACTGTGCCTGAAATTACAGCTCGCCATCCTAGCGCGACAGAATACGTTTGAGCGATTGCGCGACCAGGTGCGCGACACTCTCGCCGCGCTAGAGCAAAAGCGCGATATCCCCATGGTCAAAGCGCAGCTGCCACTCATTACCGAAGCGCAGGCCGAAACCTGGTGGGAAGCCGTCACGCCCAAGATGGTAGAGTCTCTGCGGCTGAATCTACGAGAGCTGATTCAATTCATCGATCGGCAGGCGCAGCAGACGGTGTATACCGATTTTGCCGATCAGATGGGTGATGTCACCTTAGTTGACGTCCCGACTTATCAGACTGGCTTTAGTCCTTATCAGTATCGTAAGAAAGTTGAAAGCTACATCAGAGCTAATGAAGACCACGTTGCGATCGCCAAGCTCAAACGAAACTTACCGCTGACTGAAACTGACCTAGAGTCGCTAGAGACCATGCTGTTTGCAGCGGAGGAGATTGAGAGTCGAGAACGCTTTGAGCAGGTGTATGGTACTGACCGCAGCCTCAAGCTATTCATTCGGCAGCTAGTTGGCTTAGACCGTAATGCGGCCAAGGATGCGTTTTCTCAGTACCTAGTCGGCAGCACCTTCAGCGCAGGGCAGATTCGATTTGTAGAGACCATCATCGACTATCTGACGCAGAACGGCGTGATGAACCCTGGGCTGCTGTACGAACAACCCTTTACCAATATCCATAGCGGTGGCCTAGATGGGGTCTTTGCTGATGCGGAGGCTGACGCGATTGTGGCGATCGTCCGCTCCTTCAACGAGACGGTAGATATGCAGTACGGTGTCAGTTAGCGCTCGATATCACTTCCGTTTTATCGCTAATTTTGAGCAGTCCTGCGATGAAGCCCCCAAATTGTTGATGTTGCATCACATTTCCATACCTTGACCCTTCGACTTACTACGGACTTTCCGCTTGCCTGTTATGTTTTTAGTTGACGGCTTAGTTTGCTTTGACTGAGCAACTTTCTTGCTAGCGGACTTTTCTCGCTTCTGGTCTGTAGCTTGTCCCTTCTCAGCCTTCTTCCCAGACTGATTGCTTTGTTTTTCCTCCTTGATTTCTTCCTGCACCTCTTTGACGACACCTTTACCGTACTGGCTAGCGTCAGCTGATTGCTGCGCGGTGGGACTATTCTTAGAGATCGCCTTACCGATATGCTCAGGGTTGTAGCCTGCTTTTAGCGCACTATGGACGATGGCCTTATCTGTCTTGTTGGTCTGCCCTGAACTAGCCTGAGTCTGTTTCCAGATGACATCGGGAGCTTGCTTCGAGAAGCTATCGGTTGCTTGTGCCTTCTCGACCGTTCGAGCACCATAGGTATCGGGGCCGCGCAAGCTCTTTGCGTGAGGGCTGTTCTGCGCGATCACCGCTTTGACTTCGACAGGTGAGTAGCCTGCTTCTAGCGCTCTACTGGCGATCGCCATATCGTTGGTCCTCACATCCTTTTTCGCCATCGTTGCAAAGACACCACTTGCCTTAGACTCACTGAACTGGTTGTAGATCGCCTTGGAATCAAGCTTCGGCTGAGCTACTTGCGGTTGTTCGCTCTGTGGACTGACGGCAGCGGGTGTCGGTGACTGAAGTGCTGTAGCAGAAGGTTGTGGCTGTGCGACTGTTGCCTTTGTTGGCGCAGTCGTCTGGTCTCTGGCCTGTTCAGCGCGTGAGATTACCCTGTCAGCATAGTTAGAAGCCTTTTGTGCCTCCATACTGTTAGCTTCAGGGCTGTTACGTAGAATAGAGTCTTTTACTTCTGCTGTTGTTGCCCCAGTGGAAAGGGCATTGTAGGCAAAGTGGGCATCGTTCAGGACGGCGTTGTCTTCATAGTTCACTTCAGGCCGGAGCTGCTTTCCCTGCTCGGTAGGACTATGTTGTTGCCATAGCGATTCTGACTGCGCGGTTGTAGCTTCATTGCTAGGCGTACTTTGAACGGAGCTAGCTTCAGTCGTCTGCTGTTGCGCCTCGGGCTTTGGAGCAGACTGTTCTGCTTGGATCTGTGGTGTTGGCTGTGGTGATGCCTGCTGACTCGCTTCAGGCGAACGGTTGACGACAGGCTTACTCTCAGTTGACTGTGATGACTGTTCTGGTGAAGTGTTCTGTGCCTGTTTCACCTCCGAAAGTGCTTGAGCATGTGCTTGTCTAACGGCTTTGGAACGATTCGCCCCATTGCCTCTAGCTAGCTGGTCCGCTGCTTTTGCTGCTAGCTCAGGTGAAACGCCGTTCTTCTCATAGACACCCTGATACATCTCTTTGAGCAACTGATGCTGACGAATCTCCTGATGGGCTTGCTTAACTGCTGCTCCATCGGCAGCACCAAGGGCTTGATCAACTACTTCGCGGCTTGCGGCCTTTGCCGTTTTAGGGCTAGCTCCCTCTTTTTCGTAGGCTTTTTGTTGGTCTAGTAGCAAGGCTGCTTTCGCAACCGGATTGTCTTTGGGCGCAGCTTCAATTTGTTTTGCAGGTGCATCTAGTTGGTTGATTACCTGCGCTTTCGCTTCGGCAGTTTGGCCTTTAATACCCAGCTGTGTTTCTAACTGGTCGGTTCTATCGAGTGCCTGTCGTCTCTCTGCCATCGGCTTTGAACGATCTGCTGCAGTCTTCACCACCGTACGGTACTCTTGTGCTTGCTGTGCCCGTTGCACTACCTGAGCTTCCGCTTGCCGAACGGCCTCACTATCTTTCGCACCGAAACCTGCTGCCATATCCGCAGCGGCAGACTTAGCGGTCTTATCATCGACCCCTTTATCGCGATAGGCACGATAGAAATCTTTGTATAGCTTGGTATCTTCGGGCCGCTGCTGCTGTTGCTTCTGTAGTGTGAGTCGGATAGCAGCTTCGGCTATCTCACGGGCTTTGTTAGCAGCAGCAGTTTCCGCTTCTTGAACAGAACTGTGGTCGGCCATCTCTCATTCTCCTAATTGCTAGTTGAGTACAGCGGCTAGTGCCATGACTTCATTCATTCGTGCATCGTCAACGTCTTCGGTAGCAGGAGCAGGTGCTTTCGCAGCTATCTCTTCGATTACTTCTTTTGCTTCGACTGCTTCTTCAGCGACTGCATCAGCAGTCGGTTGTGCTTCCCTTTCCGTCGCGTCTGCTTCTGTCTCATCGGTTACTGGGGGCAGCAAGACTTCTACTTGTTCTCTACGTTCGAGCAACGCTTGCTCAACGTCACTGATGTAGTCGGCATCCTGCTTTCGCCGCTCGGTTAGTCGTTGCTGACTTTTGCTATCCCACACCTGACCTGCGATCGCCTGCTGCTTAATGTGTGCGTGGTTGAGTTTGGGTCTTGCCAGTATCGGGATAGATGCTTGCTCACCCGCTTGGGTTTGATAGCCAGGGGCGAACATGACAAACTTACCTTTGCCGAAGCGGTTTATCTCATCCGGTGAGAGGAGCGGTCCCTTCTGTCGGTGCTGGTTACGAGTTGGCTTGATCAGCAGTGCGCCGCTGCGACTCCAGGTATGATGAATGCGATCGCATTCACCAATCCGAGCGGAGACTTCTTTGGCCGTATCTACGTTGTTCGGGTTGAAAAATAGCGTATTACGACAGCCAGTCATGATAGAAGTTGCCATATCTTTGCCGTAGGTTTCTCGCATCTGAGAAAGCGACTGAACGCCAAGGAAAGCAACTAGACCAGCCGAGCGTAATAGGTTGACATACTGGGCGATCTTCGGCAGATACAGTAGCGGTAGCTCATCTAGAAACAGTCCCAAGATGTTCTTTCTCGGCTCGGAGAAGTTGTGCGCGATCAGCAGCTCGATCATCGCTGCAATCAGCGGCAATACCGCATCTTGCGTTTCTTCATCCACCTGCAAGAACAGAATCTGCTTGCCATCCATCTTCAGCGGCACGGTAGACGGGCCACAGAACGACGGCACTAGGTCAGCTGTGATAAAGCGCTCGAAGATACTTTGAGCGGTGACAATCATGCCAACTAGCTGCTTCTCACTCTCTTCAGACGAGACCATCTGGCCGAACTGTTTGAGTGTCCAAGCAGGTGCATTGCCACTCTCCATCAGTCCTTTGATGCGCCCAACCAGGTCAGGTCGATTGATAATCTCGCTAACGGTCATCAGATCTGACTGTGGCAGTAGTTTGCTGAGCATGATGCCTGCTTGCACAATACCGATGCCCGTCCGCTGGAAGAAGTCACCCTGGCCGCTCTTATTCGGATTGAAGCCAGCTGTGTTCTTTTCTAGAATGTTGGCAAGATGCAGCGACCGAGAAGCATCTATCGGAGAACGGATGAACTCAAGCGGGTTGAGACAGTCGGAGTAGTCCTTCCCCGGCGCGATCACACCCACGTTATAGCCCGCTCTACCTGCGAGTGGTGCGAACCGCCGCGTGATGCTATCCTCACGGCTTCCTTTGGCATCGAAGACGATCGCAGGTAGTCCTCGGTCGATGATTTCCATTAGGCCAGGGTCACCGACCGTTGCTGACTTACCTGAACCAGGTGCGCCGACAAACAGAACTGATTCGTTCGCATAGGGAATAGCCACATCGCCTAACCGAAGCGACATCTCTAGTCCGCCTGTGTTCCGTTGTTTCTTCGCTAGCTGTCGCGCTCTGGCTTTCTCAGCTCTACTAGCGAAGCGGCCCGTGCCCAGCTTTTGCTTCTTCGGTGCCGTGGCGATACGAGCAAAGCTAAGTCCACCCGCTAGCGCCATCATTAGCATTAACGTAGCGGCAGAGGCGACAGGATGGTCGTCGATAGCGGTTTCAACAAGCTCTGAGGGGTCTACCAGGGAGATATATTGGTGTTTCAAGTTAACTCCTCAGCTTCCAGAACCATAAGGTTGAGTTTCTTGATATTCAATAACTTCGTAGAGTTCACTAGGAATATCTATTCCTAGTTTTTTCCATGTCTCGACATCTATAGAAGAAAATTGCGATAGCTGACCGCCGCTCAGTCCATCTGGCTGTACGGCCTCTAATAACCCATTGCGGTAGGCTTCTAGCCCACCTACGTAATCTATGTTGTAGCGGATAGTTTCAAGCGACAGTTCTTCAGCGACTTCTCTTGGAACATATTCATAGGGAACCTCGCTATATCGAGAGTCATTCGCTAACCCGCAACCAGTTCCAATTAGGGTTGTTGTTCGCTCAACCACTCTTCCATCAATATCCATCCGCCAAACTTGATAGGTTTTGTACTCTACGGTACTTTCAGCGATTAGAACTAAGTTCGACGCGTCTTCTGGTTGACACATTGCCCCCAACTCGGCTGAACTCATCTGTGAACGATCAGAGACTAGCGTGGCATTTCCTGATACCAGCGCAGTAGGATAGTTAGCTTCTAGGCTGCTGAGCACTTTATTAAATGCACCAATAACGACGACTAAAGAAAACGTAACTAAGCCAATAGCGATGTTCTTCTTGACGCTGCGAATACGCATGATAGAGTCCTCTACGGTTTTTTCAGGTTCGATGCTACTACGTTGTAGTCCGTATCGATGTCGGGATTAACTGGGCCTCCACCTACCCTATTTTCATAATGTAGATGTGGACCTGTTGAGCCACCTGTACTACCGACAAAACCAATTACCTGCCCTTGTGCAACAGAAGCACCCTCACCGACTACATAATCCTGCAAGTGAGCATAGTAGCTCTCCCTACCGTTGTCATGGTCGATGATAATGAGCTTGCCATAGCCGGAGGTCATGCTGCCGGATATTCTTGCATGAGAGACGATCCCTCCATCAGCAGCAACTACTTCAGCACCCATAGGCGCACCGATATCGTCGCCTGCGTGCATACGATTTTCTTTATAAATGGGGTGCCATTCCATTCCAAACTGTCTCCCGCCAGGTTTATATCCTGCTAGTGTTGGGTTGATGTATTTCCCTGTCGCTTTACAGACTGAATCTCCATTCTTAATTTTCTCTTTGTATGCGGTGACCAGCTTTCTCGAATAACCACCGTGCGAACCAGGTCGTGCGCCTTTGCCACCTGTATGTAGTTCGCCAACTCTAGCGATCAAAGCATCTCCTTCATGTCCCTCAGCCATCGCCTGTTTGATTAGCGTGGCTTGATCTGATTTGAATAGTTCATCTTGTTCATCAGGAGGAAATAGTCGCCTCATCTCAGCAACCGAGAGTGAAGCGCCACTATCGGCTTTCGCTAGGAATTCAGCGCCACCCTGTTTAGGCATGATGCGGGCGCGAACCTCTTCTCTATACGACATATATTGGTACTTTCCTAAGCCACGACCGCGCAGTCTTTGGCCGTGTCCACCTTTCCCACCATCGACATATCTACCAATCGAATCGTATTCATCGATATTGGATTCGATTGTTTTATATGCAGCTGCTAACGATTCATAATCAACGCCACCTGGCCCTTCACCACAAAGTCCACCACCATACCCATTAGGGCTACTGCCCCCGAGACCAGAGGGTGCGCCCGGTTTCATATCTTCCCATTCTCTAGGTGCTTTAATCGGCTGCGTAGAGCCGCCGAGACCGTCTTTCACACCTGTGAGAATCGTGGCCCCTTCATGTGTCGTGATCGGTAGAGGCACCTCCATAAAGTACGCCGTACAGCCAAGATCAATCGGAAAACGTTTACAGAAGCGAAACGCCAGCCCCCATTCCGCCGCACCAGTGGCTTCATCGGTCGATCTCACCTGAAAAGCAAACGTCGGGCCAAACGGCACTCGGTAGGCACCCGCTTCGTCGAACATTGCACCCAATACGCCGAAGCCATCCCTGATTCGGTGGGCATTGGTCATCCAATTAGCACCTGCCCAAGCGCCCTTAATAGGAGAGATATCAGAGTCATACAGCTCAATGTGAGCACAGCCACCGACACAAGCAATCGGTTCCCAACCTTCTTTTCCGTTAGTGCCGCCCGAGACTGGCTTCGGTGTCGGTTTGCCCGACGAGTACTCCTTGCTGCCGAAGCTAATATCTTGCTTGGCGATCGGAATTAGGCCACCGACTATCTCTAGGCCGGGATACTGACCAAACTGAAGCGTCGATAGACCCGGTACGTTAGATATCTCTTCATCCTCTGCTTCAGGCATATCACCTAGCGCAGTTGCATCGAGGTTAGGCACATCCGCGACTTGCAAATCGCCTAGCTCAGCACTCGATAGCGTTAGTTCACCAATCTCAGGATTATTCGCTAGATACTGCGAAAGTGTCTCTTCGGACCCACTACCACCGATGCGTTCAGCGAGTTCAGGCATATCAGCTAGTGAATAGTCGCCAAGGTAAGGAACATCGTTCACCAGTTCATTCAGCGTGAAGTCTTGTAGGAACGGAACATCTGCTAACTGATAGCCTTGAATATCGAAGCCGACTCCTTGAGCAATATCACCAAGCGAGAGTTCTTCAAGCCCTGCGCCCGTATACATGACATCGCCTAGCTTGATCACATCGCTCGGATACTCCCCGGCAAACCACTCCCGCGATAGGTTGTAGTTATTCTCATAGCCCTCCATTTGCGCGTCGTAGTTGTCTAAGCTCGTTTGCCCTTCGAGTTGAAAGACAACATCACGCTCGCTTAGCATGAAGCCATCACTCTCGAAAGCAGGTAAGTCGTCGAAAGATAGCTGACTGGCAAGTATTTCCAAACTATCGGAGACATCGGTAGATCCCTCCTGCGCGATCGCCGGACGACACCAGAGACACAGGACAACTATGAACGATAGGAGAAAGCAAAGGAATCGTTTCATCGATCAAGAAAAAGTGTTTAGGCACCGACGCTATCGATTAGGAGACCGTCGAGGACAGGCTGACCCGATAGCTGCATGAGATGGTTCCACTCAACCTCTGCTTGCTGCGCGGCTAGCCTTTGAGAAGTGCCTTCATCTACTAGCGTGAGAAATACGCCCACACGCTGTAGAAAAGCATTATCTTCACCGTGTTGTTCTATTGCCGCTGCATGTTCAGCACGGAGGGCTTCGATGTTGATATCTGCACCACCAGGAAGCTGTGCGGTCTGCGAGAGATTAGGATTTACGCTAGGTAGCGCGCTGACGGTGTTGTGAACAGGTTGGGTACCGAAGGAAACATCGAAGACAAAGCAGCCGCTAGCGGTACTCGCGAGCAAAGAGGTAGTCGCGGTATGGGGCATTCCTGGAAAAGCCTGCGCGTCTACTTCTGTGAGAATGAGCGCATGTGTTCCTTGTTCAGGAATCGGCTCAAGAATGAGTCTCGATACATCGAACACCTGCGCCTGATACACGGGTTCGTTAAATGTAATACTAGCGCCGTGACCGCGATTGACCACCACATTAGGCCCGCGAGTACAGGCGGCTTTTGCAGCGGTGGGTGCGAACATCAGCGCCGCTGCTGAAAGGGCGATCGCTACTTTCTCTAGTGTCAGCTGCATCCTATGACCTCCGTAAGTTAGCAAGCGGAATATAGTTGTTGAAGGTGAGTCGAAGTGAACGAGAGTCAAGCGTCCAAACGACAGGCTGGGCCGCGCTGCGCGATGCTCGAACAGCCGCGTTAGCCCTGGAGCGCTGCATTTGATTATCGATTACAGTCTCAGCCATCCCCCCGGCGATATCACCCGCCAAGCTGTCGTTGTCGCTGATGACGTTGCCAAGGCTATTCCCCAGAGATTCCATTAGGAACCCACCAACGTTCGGGCCAGTTCTCGCAGGACCGCCACTGGCATTAGCGGTGAGCACCGAGCCATCTTCGGAATGGACAATAATACTAGAGCGAGGAATTTGGATATCTCTGGCTTCACCAAAGAGACCAACTACCTGTAAATTGACCACGCCAGAACCAGGATCAATCCGCGCCCTGGCGAGCAGCTGCGTTCCTGCTGGGATAACAGCGCGGCCTCCTGCCATGATGTCTTCTGTTGTTTCTAGCAGCACTTCGGGCAACGGTGCGCCTTCCTGCCAGCTAAAGCCATAGGGAAGGTTCGCACCGATGCTAGTCCCTGGCATGATTGCCATTGGCGCAGCCGCGACAGGTGTTTCGACAGATGCGGCTACGACAGGTGTTTCGATAACCGTACGGCTAGCGGCTGTTGCTTCTTGCTCAGTGCTCTTCTCAGAAGACTTGAACCGTCTAGGATCAATAACAGCGGAATCTTTTGTATCGATTGGTTCAATGACTTTGGGTTCATCGGCTTTTGACTCTACAGGTGCCAGTGCGACTTCCGCTTCAGGTAACTCGCTAGAGGGTGTGACTTCCGCTTCAGATAAATCTGCTTCAGGTGGTGCGGCAGATAACACCAGCTCAGCATCCTGTTGGTAATCTAGGTCTTCGGCGCTAGGGGGTTGTTCGACAGGCGCAACGGGTGCAGGTGCTGAGGTTTCAAACGCAATCGTCTGCACGTAGTAGTCGTCAGTCGAATCAAACGGGTTAGACGCTTGGGTGTAGCTTGCTGCTTGTGTCGGGTGGCCGTTGGTCGGCGGAGGTGCGCCGTAGCTACCAAGTGCTTGCAGCTGCGCTCGGCGCTCGAACGGGTCAACCGGGGGCTGCTGTACGATAGGTCGGCTGGGTGCTGAGGTAGAAGAAGCCGCTGGAGACTGTCTCGGTAGGGCCGCTACCTGCGCAGGTCTAGCGGCAGGTCTCGGTGCAGGTGAAGCTGCTCTTACCCGTACTGCTGTGGGCGACGAGGTTCTAGCAGGAGCCGCTGTACGCGCCGTGGCTGTACTCGCAGGCTTAGTTGGGGTGGATGGCTTATTAGGAGCAGCTTGCGCGGCGGCCTGCGCCTGTTTCTGTTGACCAGCGGCATCGATAGCCTCAATATCAACCTGCTGCGTAGCAAAGGCTTTCTCTGCTCGCAACTCTTCTAGTTCTGCCTGCTGCGCCGCATATTCTTCAGCCGTAACGTAGGTGTTTTCTTCTTCGCCTTCTAGCTCGATTACATCGCTAGTTTCTGCGGTTTGGCTGCTGCTGTTAGACATGCCAAAGAAAAGCGCACCGAGCGGGAAGATAGTCAAACCTACTAATGCAGCCGAGAGCGCGGTCTTCGGGCCTACTCGCCTAGCAAACGGCTTTTTCTCCTCGACTTCGGCAAAGTCTGTTGCGGAGGCGATGGGGGTACTATCAGCGGGTTGACTGGCTGCGACCGGCTTATCTGAGAGGGCCGGTTGGTTGATCACAGGTGCGCCGTCGAGTAAGGCTGTGATATCGTTCAGCGTCGTCTCCTGATTACTAGGAAAAGTCATGATGTTGTCGTTGTTCGGCATGGGTTTAACCTTTTTTGAGAGCAGTAATTTCGTCAATCCGAATACCCGATTCGAGTAAACGATAGGTCGCTTGAGCAGCAGGGGAAGGATTCTGGTCGAGCGCGAGCATAGGTACCTCAGCCGCGACCAGCGACAGACGAACATTCGTCGGAATCAGCTCGCCAGATGGATTATCAGGTGTAGTGATTAAGCGAGAACCGATGACATCGACTTCCCAGCGGCCAGGGTTGATTTCTCTCGGCACTGAGATGCGATAGGGCATATAGAGAGAGCTGAGGTTACCACTCTGCGCTTCTGGGTTGTAGATATTCTCAACAAAGCCTTTCAGGTAAGCATCTCTGGTCTTATCGGTTAAGAGATAACTCGCCGTGACCGTTTGCTCGGGTAAGTTGTTGCCATCGTAGGAAACCGTTACGGTCTGGTGGTCAATCTGCGGCAAATTACCAAACGAATAGTTCAGCAGTGCCCATTCACGCGCAACCTTCTGTAGAAGCTGTGGGTCGCGGTAGGTGTAATCAACAGGTTTGGCAACAAAGGCACGTCCGCCCACCTGTTGTACCAGTGTAGGCGCTTGACGGTTAGCAATTCTAGAAACGCTAGCGGCTAGCCAGAACATCATTACAAAGGTGAAAACGTTGCTACAGATTAGACATAGAAAGATTACTTTGCTGCCAGTTGACTCATCTGCTGACTTCACCTCTGGCAGCAGCCGATTCAGTTTCTTGAGTCTTAGTTTGGCAGTCATTTCTTCTCCTCCCTCTCTTTTCTTAGTCCTTCGAGTACACGACTAGTAAGCACACCACTATCGCCATTCGCAAGTTCTATCGCTAGCATCTGTTCATAGATCTCAATCTTTCCGTCGATGTCGTCTAGTACGCCGTATACCTTTAGCAGGCACATGCGATAAGCGAACGAGTTACTAAACTTCTCTTCTATTTCAGTGCAGGTATCTAAGGCTTCTTGTCTTTCATCTAGCTCTGCGTGATACCGCGCTTTTCTCTGATAGTCATCTTCAACAAAAAGAAGAACGTCATCTGGATCTGGATCAGGCCCTGAGTTAAAAACAGCAGGCATCCCCATTACAAATAGGGCAACAAACCAAAAGGGAACAATAAACAATACTCTCATGCGTTTTCCTCACAACTACTTTTGACTTTACTATCGTCTGGGAACTGGCACTGGAATCATTGAAACCATCGCAGTTGCGCCCCCCGCCATTGCATGAACAAGGCGAGTACCTGCCCAGCTACCCATTCCCATTGCTAGTATGGGGGAAAGAACGCCCATAGAAATTAGAAGACCAGTGCTACCGAAATCGGTTGCTTGAATGAGCGATGCCACCGCCGCAATCGCACCAATTAGAATGTTGTAGCTCATCTTCATTAGAGCAAAGCCAACATAACCTGCACCCCAGATAAACAAAACTCTAGGTTGTAGCGGTGCCAGCGACGAGACTACCGCAACTGGGGCAAGCAAAGCAGTCAGATAGAAGCCCACATCAATGATTGTCATCATCGCGCTTTGAAAGCCCTTCATTAGTTGTTGGGTTATGGCCTGACCCGTTGTTTGGAAAGCGAAGTTAAGCAGTCCGAACGTCATATCGTTCATCCCGTTATTGGCTGTGATATCGATATCTTTAATTACCCTATCTAGACGCTTAATCAGACTTTCTAAACGTGCAAATCGAATCCCTAGAAATCGCTTATCATTTCTAATTTCTTCAAGAGACTCTTTTGCTTCTTCTGCACCATCTACGTAACACTTTTTTTGTTCTTCTCCCTCCTTAGCTTCACATTCGGCTAGGTTCGCTTGAATAGTGGCCTTTGCTTCTTCTGTTATCAACACATCGGTGAGCGCATCTTGCATGGTGACCGGACCCAGCTGAAACGATAGGATTTCTCTAGTCGATGCGTTGATGAAGTTTCTAGAACCGTGGCTGATCGTAGTGATTAGGCCGAAGTCGTTTGCCGATAGCATCAGGATCAATACCAGCCAAGCCACATGCTTGAACATCTCTTCATAGCGGTTAGAAACAAAGTCACGGGTAATAGGAATAAACAGCCAGAAGAAGGGAATAACAGCTATCTTTCGAGCGAAGTCAATGATGGCGTCATAACCGGGCGAATAGCCGTTTGTGAATGTTGTTTTCCATAGTTCATTAAGTCCTTCTTCACTTTTGATAGAGACTTCTAGCGCGTTGTCTAAAATAGAGGTAGGGCCTCCAGGCGCGTCCTGGGCAAAGACAGCCGATGCTGAGACAAACAGAATCAAGCCTGCGTAGAAGCAAGCGACTAAGTAGGATCTATATTTGACTTGTCTGTCGAATAACAGCATAGAATGAGTAAAAGGCTAAGGGGATACGAATAGAGAATCAGCGGGCGGTGCAGTTGCTGTGCTATCAGGTGTCGATTTCGCAGAAGCGACATCGGCTAGTCCTGGAATAATCATGGCTTCGTATGCAGAACCAGAAAGGGCAGCAGCGCGACTCGCCCGGTCTCTACGGTTTTGTTCATCGGCGGCTTCGCTACTATTGGCGGCAAGCTGAAGCTGAGCACTTTGTAGCCGCTGCATATTCCAAAGCGATTCGCTCATCAGTGCGTTCTGCTGCATCTCCTGCATCTGCAACGTCGCGGCCATACCGGAAATTTCAGCACTACGCCTGACAATCTCCTGGGTAGAGGTCGCATCAGTCGCTTCAGTAGACTTAGTGACAGCGCTCTGCGTGGTTTTTAACCCCGCCTGCATCATGTCGGAACTGTTGGAGATCTGTGCGCCTAACCACTTGTTCCCCGCTTCTGCCAGCATCGGCGCAGCCATCGCCCGTCCGAGCGTCTGATCATACGCATTCGCCCGGTCTCGTCTCAGTACAATTGGCGAACGAGTCAGAATGCCACCTTCTTTATTCTTAGAGTCGTTGCGGTCGATACTTTTATCTTTCTTATTGGGTAAGCGCACCTTGTAAGGATCTGGTGGTGTCGATTTCTTACCATCACCATCGATATCTTTCCAATCATCACCCAGCACAACTTCCATCATCTCCTCAAAGATTCTGTTCTCGCCTATCAGTACGCCGAAGACCGTTTCAAGAATGCCGCCCATATCGCCGTTCATGATGTCGTCGAAGATTTCAGGCACCGGGCCACTGCCTTTACCGAAGATGCTACCTAATCCGATATTGAATACATCACTTCCAGAAGACGGGAACTGTCCATTTTCTAAGCCAGAGAGATCGAAGATGCTACCTAGTTCGCCCATAGAACCGTTGCCAGCCATATCGCCAATAGCATCTCCGGCAATATCACCAACCGCACTTCCGGCCATATCCCCAATGGTGCTTCCAGCCATATCACCGACCACGCCGCCGACCGCATCGCCAGCCATACCGCCAACCGCATCACCGATCGCATCACCGCCAGCACTATCGCTACCGCCGCCGCTGCTATTGATGATGGCGGGAATGTTCGACTCGAATGGGTTCTCCGATTCAAGCGGTTGAATAGAAGCAAGCGCACTAGTTGCCGTAAATACGCTAGAGAGACAGGCACTGACTAGCGCTATCCTTTTGCTTTCTTGGGCGGTGAGAGTTGGGTTAAACATTGGCGTACATCGGTTGTTGAAGCTTTTCACGGTTGTTGTAGAGATAGTCAATGCGACCTGCTCTGAGTGCTTCGACGTAGATCTTGGTGAAGGCACTATGGGCCTGGTACTTGTTCTCAAAGCGGGCAGTCACCATATCCCTTAGCCAAATCTCTGACTTGTTGTTTGCCAGCGCTGCCAACCACTCCGGCGGTAGGTAGTGGTCGCAATGCACTAGCTTGGAATCGATATCGACTAGCCAGCTAGACGAGAGCGTTTGGGCGTTGGTGAAGAACTGTTCTGTCGTGTTGTCTTTGAGCACGGCGGGGTCATAGCCCAGCAGCTTCTCAAATTCTCTGGCGGCGTTGCGCGTAATCGCCCCGATAAAGCGTACTTTCAAGTTGTTGGTAATTTGAGAGGCAATAATCGAGTTGGTAATCGAGGCCGGGTCTTGCGAAATGATAACAGGCTTAATCCCAGCGGCCATCCCGTTCGAGCACATCATCCCGACGATGCGAGCGAGGGCTTCAAACTTCAGCAGAACGGGCGCTTCATCGACAATTGAGATACAGCTACGTAGCTCGAAGGCTTTGCGCAGCATAAAGGCTTGGGCGCTCAGCGCAATAATAGCCGCGTCGATATCATCGTTGACGCTATCGAGCGCAAACACCGTGAACTGCGCGTCTGGGTCAATCGTAGACGGGGCAGAAATCGCTTGGCCGACCCTAGAGTACAGCCAGGTACGCAGCTCTAGAATGATCAGCGCCGACGCTTCTTCGATAAACTGCTGGCCGACCGGCATATCGAAGTCGAACTGCTCGAAGAAGGCGAGAAAGTGATGCAGCGTTGGCATCTGCTGCCATTCAGGTGAACCTAACCCAGCGGCAAAAGCGGCTTTAAACGCGCCCTCATAGTGTTCAAAGAACGGAGTGATGGTCTGTACCAGCAGCGACCGGACACGCTTACCAATAGGAGCGTTGTCATTACCCATCACCATCATCGTGAGCGCGGTGACGCAGAAGTCGTAGTGCTGCTTCATCCGCCCCTGCCGGTCCGACTCTGCCAAACTCGCCATTTTGAACGGGTTTGGCGGCTGCAACAGATTGTTCTTCTCAGTGGCGACATCGACGTAGGCGCTCATCGAGCCAAACATCTTCGCCAGATACTTCAGACTATGGATGCCGCCTGGTTTGGGATAGTCGATAGCGAGGACATTAAGGCCACGCACTAGACCGTTGATGATGATATCCTCGGATACGCCAGTCTTGCCGCTGCGCGATTCACCGAAGGCCAGAATGCCTACGGTACGGGCGTAGATATCGACGTGGACAGGGACTCTTCCCTTCTTCGTAATGAACTCAATACCTGTCGCATCGCCGGTAAAGGGTTTGACCAACGGCATCAGCGCTGGCGCTTCATCGGATAGATAGACCTTGCGCCGATTGTCGTTGTAAAGCGCATCCATCGTCACCGGCAGCGAGTTTAGCCATAGCATCCAGGCCGCATCGGTCTCCGGCTTCCACTTGCTTTGGTTAAATTCTCCCTCGAACTCACGGAAGCCGTTCTTCAGCGCTTGCGTGGTGGGCCGGTGCAAGAAGGCGCAGAGCGAGATATTGATTGGCACTGCACCCGAATAGATCCGGCTCTGCGCGTCCATTGCTTCATCTAGGTGATGGCCCGCCTCAACGCTGACGTTGTTGCGCTTCGCCGCCATCGACTGACCCGCCATCGACTCTTTAGCGACTCGCTGCAAAGCAATCTTAGAAACCAGCTGCGGGCTGGGGGAGAGTTCGCAAAAGATCTCACAGTTGGGTATATTACAAACCGCTTCCCATAGAAATAGCAGCTGATGCTCTGGCGAGGTGAACGCCGCCGGTTTCTCTTCTAGGCCAATTGCACCAATTATCTCCTGACCGAGCTGAACGTAGCTACAACCGGCTCTAGGAACCTGTTCGCCAACGGCTAGAGAAAGCGGATCAACCTCGCTATGGTCTACATCCAGGTAGTCCTCATACAGAGAGGTTCCCTCCAGAACGAGATGATAGCCTAGCCCCGGTAGCTTCTGGTTAAACTCTGCTTTAGGATTGAAGGTCTTCCACAAATCTTCCCATAGCTCAGTTACCTTATGAGTTATGGTACGAAGGCCCATCGACGCCAGCAGCGACTTCAGCGGCAGGTAACCGTTGTTGAACGCATCGGTTAGCAGTGACTTGAGGAGTTCACCGGGGACCTGTTTCTGCTTGCCAAAGACTCTGTGGTAGTAAAATTCAGCGTTACCCAGGGCTTTCTCGATCAGGTTACGACCTTGGTTGTCGAACTCGCCTAGCTTGTATTCAGCAAAGACCGTAATGCGCTTATGCTGTCGTTTGCCCTGGTCGTTGATTAGCCGAATGTTTTTCGAGCGCGATGCCTGAAAGTACTGATGTTCAACGATATCAGTATTGTTGATCAGCTCTGAGATTTCTGCTTGCTTTGCCGAATCATCTGCTCTAGAGCTAAAGCGAAAGACTAAACGCTGTCCGCCGTAGAGTCGTTTTAGCGTTTGTTCTACCCGTCGCAGGGTGGCTTCTGCCTCACCGGGATAGAGCAGCGGATGAATGCCTCTCACCTCGAACGCATAGACAACAGAATATTCCCATAGCTTCGTTAGATTATTTCGCCTGCGATTGAGATAGCAGCCGACATCTTCGTCCTGCAACTGCTGACGACAGAATGCGAGAAAATCGCACTGGTCTTCAAACTTTTTCTGTTTGAAGACCTGCGCGTTACTAGGCTTTTTACCTGAAAGAGACTTTTTTAGCAGCATTACTCGCTTTCTAGAACACTAACGGCGGTGTATCGACCTCTTACCCACCGAGGCGGGGGAATCAATGAATAGGTAAAGCGAATCGGGTCTAGACCAACCACAAACAGCCAAGTCAGCGTGAGGAATATGCCCAGCAGCATCGACCCTCCCATCCCTAGCTCAAGGAACAGCGTCAGGGCGATGCTAATAGTAAAGGCCACCAACAGCACACACAGCAGCGGTATCGGTAAGAACAGAAAGCCGGGGAACCGACCGATGGCTTTATTCACCACAAGGTATAGAGCAGGGGTTTCCATTGTTTTTTGGCGCTAACCCTCACATAGAAGAGATGGGGATTGTTGACTGTTTAGGTTGCGAAGATAAGCTTGTCAGAGAATTCCAGGACCATAATGATGATGGCAATACCAAAGAACAACGTTAGACCACCAGCTAGCACCATGACATTCTGAGCAACACCGCCTGCAAGAACGGCAAGGGCACCCACCACGCCAAACGCCCATAATGCAAACGTCAGTGCGGAGATCATGTTAGTCGTCTCGTTTGTTCCGATGTATGTACCAATCCCATCCTTTGCTGCTTTTTTGGCTCCCTCAAATAAGGCAGCATCGGCGGGACTACCGTGCATTAGTAAAGAAATACCTAGCACCACTCCTAGAAACAGAAAGATATTTCTTATACCACCTACTGACGCGGTAAGACGGTTGAGTATCTGTTCTGTACTCTGCCCAGTATAAAGAGAGCTGGCGGTGACGATAACAGCGGTAGCGATCAACAGAATTGGCAGACCACCGGTTACTCCAACCATGATGGCGCCAACGCTAAGACCGACGAAAGACGCATTTTTTGAAAAAGACCTAGAACTAAAGGATTGACGTACCTGTGAAAGAGAACTCATGTGAGTAGCCCATATAGTTGTTCCGTGCCATAGATTGTGTACAAATTGTTCTTGAAAAGCAAATGCAAAATGTCTCACTTATGCGACATTTTGGTGAAAACTGATATTTTGTCCGTAACTACGTAAGAGAAGACTTTTTGGGTAACCGATATATTCCCTATGCAGATAGGGTTTCAAGGATTATTCTGCTTGAGGAAAAAATGCAAAAAATGTGTAAACAATTGTGTTGTATTGCCTGATTATTGTTGAATAAAAAGTCAACAATAACTCACGATAGCTTGTCTCTTTTCCTAGTTGCCATCTGCCGAGACAACAGACGATTCTTGCATTTTAGATGCGACCGCTTTCAAAATCTGGGCATAGTCTTCTTTGGAGTTCATGTTGATCTGGAAAACAGTCTGAGCCGTTAATCGAGTTGTGCCGACGCCCACAAAGACGTTGGACGACTTAGCCGCGAGCAAGAGATCAATCAGCTCGGCTCTCTCTTCAGGCGATAGATTCTCAGCCGCCTCAAACAGCTGCCGCACTTTGCTTTGTTTGCCGTTCTGTTCCTGCTGGCTGCTTTGGTCTATCATTGCTTTCTTCGTCAAGAGTAGGTTGGGCAAGTTGGTCGTTATCATCGTTGGGGGATGGTGAGATGACGGGTTGTTCTCTGGCTGCTTCACGCATGAGCTTACTGGCGATCGCGTTGAGGACACTCGCTATCTCTTCCTCGTCCAAATGCTCAATCACACGATTGAAGGCATGGATGCCGGACGGTCTGTTCTGCAAGTTCCTCGCGGCGATGATTTGCGAGACCCAGTACACGAAGGCTTCGTCATCGAGCGCCGAGACTAATCGCTCTAGATTATCAGTCTTGATCGACCGAGCGTCTCTGAAGCGCGAGATGACGCTGCGGTGGACTGACGACTGATTAGACAGGTTTGTGACTTTTAGTGAAAACTTCTTGATAGTATCGCTATACGCTAGTCCGAAATTCATAGGGGTAGATACTGAGGCTGAGATGTGATGTTTAAAAGAAGCTGACCACATACTACGGACAAATTACTCTCGTAAATGTAAATTTAAAAGAAGCATTAGTCTGTGCTTTACGAGTACGGTTGTTACTCTGAAATATGAACTACCCCGCCTCGCGGGAGAACGGGGTTTCCGTCCCTGCGTTTAGGAGTTTCTGACGCTTCACTGCCGCTAGTTGCTTCAGGCTTCCGCAGGAAGTAGAGCTAGCCGACTCTGCGTTTGAAGAGGCACATTCCGCACCCCTTGCCCAGATAAGGTTTACCTGAGCGGCGTTCGTATCACGATCTTCAACATGCTGACACTCAGGATTAGAACAAACATGTACTCTATCTTTGAGCGTCTTGGGTGTTAGTTCCCAACACTTCGCGCACCGCTGCGTAGGCTTCAGCTTTCGCGTTGGCGACTCGGTGTAGATGCCGCCACTCTCCGCCGACTTGTAAGCCAGCATCGAAGAGATAGAGGCAAACCCAACCGACAGAATAGACCGATTCAGCCCAGCTTTTTGCCGCTTGCGTTTGCTACCTTTCTTGGCCTTGCGCGTCATGTTTTTGACTGACAGTTGCTCACCAGCGATTAGGCTGTTACGGCTCACTATATCGCTAGTTAATTTGTGCATCCAATCAGTGCGCTGCCGCGTCACATGGCGTTGCAACTTGGCCACACGCTTCGCTGCTTTTTTCCATCTGTTCGATGCTGTGATGCCCTGCTTCCGGTTGGGTGCCCGCTTGCGCCGCTTCGCTTTGCTAGCCGCTACCACCGCCCGCTCACCCACAGCTATAAACGCAGGCTTACGCTCTTTACTGCCATCACTAAATGAAACGGTATCTTTGCAGCCTAAATCGATACCCACGGCACCAGGGCCAGTCGCGCGCTGTGGCTCGCATTGCACCGTGATAGAAGCAAACCACTTCCCCGCCCGATACAGAATCGTGCAAGTTGTTGGCGTCCCCCACGTCCTGGCCTGCCCACGCATTCGGATCTCTCCTAGATTCGTGAGCTTTAGCCGTCCGTGCTTGCCATCACTGAGCGCTTTCCATGACTGTTTGCACGGATACGTCCAGCCGCTATAGCGACGGATTGACTTGAACTTTGGATATCCACCCAGCCCCTTAAAGAATCGCTGGAAGGCAAAATCCACCCGCTTTAGCGTTGCTTGCAAAGCATGAGAACCCAACGCCTTGTACTCGGGCCATACTTCCTTAAAGGCAGGCAGACTGTTTTGCTGCTCGAAGTAGTCAACGCTATGGCTAAATTGCTTGTACTGCACTCGGCGGTTAGCCATAGCCGCGTTGTAGAGGTAGGCGTGGAGTCTACGCCATTCAAACAACTGCGCGGATTGGGCGGGTGTCGGGTAAAGCCTGAAGGTAGTGCGTCGTGTTAGCATACGTCAATTATACTACTCAGGCGCATAGATGAAAACTGCCTACAACAAGGGGAATCACTGCATATATAGCATTCAAGCGCATGCTTATTTTGTTACTAAGTGTAGGCGCAAAGTACTTACGCCTGCAATGTGCAGTCGTATTCAGGAAGTCTGTGCAAACGTCTTAGTTAAAAACCGTTGTACGTTGTTGGAGTTTGGCGGTGAGTCTGACCATGTTCACTTGTTAGTAGATATGCACCCTGACAACAATTGGTCTCATTTGTGTGGGTCGCTCAAGTCTGCCAGCAGCCGCATTGTTAGTCGTGAATTTGCCGCC
Organism: Synechococcus sp. PCC 7335; assembly: GCF_000155595.1. Taxonomy (NCBI): domain Bacteria; kingdom Bacillati; phylum Cyanobacteriota; class Cyanophyceae; order Synechococcales; family Synechococcaceae; genus Synechococcus; species Synechococcus sp. PCC 7335. The sequence goes on from NZ_DS989906.1 coordinate 117,944, forward strand.
GAGATAAAACCCTATATTCCAAAAGGATTATGGGGGAAACAGCTATATCTAAGGTCGGCTGGGGGAGCGCCCCTTTCAATGTTGCAACGCTATATCGAAAATCATGTTTATGGCTAAGTCCGCCATTGTTACCTTAGCCCGCTATCCTGCCCCGTCTTGCTTCGTTGAAGACGGGGATAGTCGCGTCTTAGTTCTCTCGGTCGAGGGTTCTACCTTATCCGCCATCTTTTTTCCTCAAGGGGACTCCAACTATAGTACAGCGTGTTTAGCGGTGAGAGGCGTCGAGCCGCAAGACCTACCGGAGAATCGGCTAGTGCTCGGCCTATGCGTAGCTTACAGGGCGGTGGCTTCGGCTGCTGCCGAGTTAAGAGTCTGTAAACAAGAATCTCCGACTATGCCCGTAGGGTTAGGGGGAGAGCATCAAAGTCTTTGAATAAGCGAACTCAGCCAGCACTGACGCTCAAAGGCTGTCAAATCTAAAATCAGCGACTTTTGATAGACTTCCTCAAGCTCAGCTCTCACTAACCAAGGAGATACATTCATTTGAACCAAGCATTCTGCAATCTGGGCCAGATCTAAAATAAGCTCCCTCAGCTCACAGTCACCATGAGATGCTAGCTCGCTGCGTCTTTCCGACGGCTGCTTCACTAGCCAATGACCTACCTCAATCAGCAAGATAGGCTCACCTGAGAGTAAAAACTCCTGCATTCTTTGTAATGTACGCCTATGGCTTGTGGTCGCAGTCTTATCAACCAGAGGAACGGAAGCTTCCTGCGCAGACCTTCGAGCTTTCTGAGCATCTGCTAGCTGCGTCCTAATCCGATCTCGAATCGCTTGAGCCGACTCAGCAGAATTATTACCCTCAGCTGACTCAGCCGATGTCTTCGGATCGCCTAAACCCTTACCTACAAGCTTATTACTATCATTTTGGGGTAATAAGCTTGTAGGAGTTCTGAGGGCGCTAGCACCCTCAGTGCAGGCGCCCTCAGTCTCCGTATTTTGAAGTTCGGACTCCGCGTAATTGTTCTCTGACTCTGCTGATAGCTCGATTGGATGCCATAGCTCGCGATAGCGATACAGTGAAGCGCCACCGATGTTGTATTTCAACAAGCTTTTGAATCTAGCTGTTGCTTTATCTGGCAAAGTGCCTTGCTCTAATAGGTCTTGAACGGCATTCGTAATCTTGGTCTGCGTTTCTTGTGCCTGCTGTTGGTTGTAATTCAGTTCGTTATCTACCTGATTAGATGCCGATAGCTCCTTGTACTTTCCCCTAGCTGTGCCGTAGGCAAAGTAGTGGCTATTTTCTATACACCTAGCCCATTCGGTTGCTCTCTCTTCAATCTCGTGCTGATGGCGACACCAGTCTTTGTATCCTGGTAACACTTTGGCTGTAGAGACGATTTTGTTGATAAGTGCTTTTCCTTCGAGTGGCTCTCCACCGTCTGTGATGTGGTTGAAGATAAATGATCGCATGGTGATGCGGCCCAGCAACCGATTAGTTTGACCGTACCCCGTCCAGCCCTCTTCTATTTCCGTGTTGAGATCACCTAAGAATTTGCTGGCATTGTTAGAAAGCTGGTAGCTAATTTGCTTAGCTTTCTTCAACAGCGTTTTGATCTTACGGCTGTTGAGTACGTTCCTTCTCTGACACGACTGCCACATGCGAACAAAATGTGTTGGTGAGTTATTAATTGGTTGCAGCTGTTTGTCTAGGATGTACGAACCCATTTGTAGCGGTAGCCGGTGGGCATTAAAAAGGCTCGGTGTCTTGTCTGTGGTGTAGGCTTTGGGGTTAGGAAATATTTCCAGCTGGCCAAGCTTTAGCTTGAAGCCCGAATTTTCTAATGCAATCGAAATCGCCTTGGCAAGTTTCCAAGAGTTGAAGGCTTTTGCTATCGGAAAATAGATGTGTAAACCATCGCTGTCACTTGACGTGCAGGCGATGTGATCGGTGATTCCTAGCGGTTCAAGTGCTGCGAACAAACGTGCTAGGGCGAGCGGTGCATTTCGGGGATGGTAAGGACTGTGGCGATCTATATCGATTAGATAATACTGGGTCTCGCTCTCAAAGCGAACGCCGTAGAGGTACTCTCCCTTGAGCAGATGCCTGTCTGATAATGGGTAGCGGCTTTCGGACTTCCAGTTTGGTCTTTCTTGTGGGTTTGGATGTGGCGCGTAGATAAAGTCATAGCGGTGTGGAAATAACGCAAGGAACTCTTCACCGCGTTCTTGAACATACTGAAAGGTGTTGGTTTTAGAGCAAACCATACTGAGCTGTTGTCAAAGTAAAAGATAGCTAGCTGCCCTAGTTCGTGGGAACTAAAAAGCCAACAACTCAGTTACATATAACAAAGCAAATGATTACAAATAGATTAGAAAAGCAGCTGTCATCAACAGCTTGTGTAATCGCTTTCTTCAGTTGGAGATAGGTTAGATACTTTCAAACCTACGACAACCAGTACAAAGCATAGGGCTAGTTGGGTCGAGGCTCTAGAGAAGTTCGGACCCAGGGTCTAGAATCTTTAGGCTCGGGTTCTAGAGAACAGTTGTAATCGAAAGTGCTTATAGGGGCCAACTCCCGATTACTCTCCCCGACATTCATCCTACGGATAGAACGCGGAGCTTCTTGTCGACTAGCTAAATGGAATAGGTCCGAGCACTAGAGAAACGGCGTAATCAGGTTCGGGTTCTAGAGCTTTCTGTAATCATTATGATCTATGTTTGGGTCTAGGCTCTAGAAAATTGATGTAATCGTAGGTGAGTTACTCTTTCTTTGTAATCATTTGGATAATCCTTTGGTCCTTGACACTAGAGAAACAATGTAATCAGATTCGGGTTCTAGAGCTTTTTGTAATCGCTTCTCTGCATTTTCGGGGTTAGGCACTAGAAAATTGATGTAATCACAGGCGTAATTGTCTATTTTTGTAATCATCTGGGCTTAGACATCATATAAAACTACGCAATTAGGACTGAGGTTTATGACTTTTTGTAATCGCTTCTCTATATTTTTGTGCAACGGATGCCAGAAAAGCCTTGCAATCAGGGATGATCCCAACCAAAAGTGCGCGAATTACTGGTCTTAGGTTCTAGATAGATCTGTAATCAGGCTTAGGGTTTAGATTCTTTTGTAATCAGGACTATAATCTCTGATGCTTTACGTCTGATTCTATACACACCGTAGCTTTTAGGAGTAGTGACAAGTCGATTCTTAAGTGCTACGTATGAACGCTACGTGAGGGAAAACAGAGAGATGCGTGTGACCACAGGGACTGTTTTGAGTGAGGAGCTATAATCTCCCACATCAATCGTGTTTATCTAGTCTAAGTAGCTAACCTAGGTCGTTAGATATGGGTCAGACAGTAGGTACCAAAGGTAAAGGCTCTAAAACCACCTCAGCTAGAAGGGAGGTATTTTCAAGGCAGAGCGATCCCCCCCAGTCGAGTCCAGATCTGTTTGAGGCAGGAGGGCTTACGAAAGTTTCACCCTCGCTTCCCATATGGGAGGCAAGTAATATTCTCACTCAGCGCAAGCAGCTGCCTTGGAAGACAGATCCTGACGGGAAGCTGATCTACAGCCGAGATGTCAATGATGGCGATGGGGTAATTTGCTTTCGAGTAGCTGATAACACAGAAGAAGAGAATCCTTCTACGTTAGCGGGTGCAGCTGCGCTGGCTGTAATCGATACCTTTGATACTCGCGCTGCATGTATGCATCTGATCTTTGCTGCCTACGCCTCGCAGATGGAGCGATCCTGGGAGCAGGAACTTGTAATTAGCGATCGGCAAATTGAAGCATATTTAGGATTACAAAAAAGGACTGATAAGAATCGGCAAGAGAAGCTGGCCTTAATCGAGGAGATAGTAAAGCAGCCTTGTAAGATAACAACTTTTATCTCCTGGCCAGGAGAAGCAAAGCGCAAGAAGTTTACGGTAGAAGAAGGTCGCTTGTGGCACTTACTGGGAACCCGCTACCATTATCAGCAGAATCTCTTTGGAGAAAAGCAAGTTACCGGAATGTCATTTGTTGTCAAAGCAGGGCTCTGGGCAAAGTATTTTCTCAACGAGGAAGACATGAAAGAGTCTACTTTGTCTAGTAGTAAAGGCGTTCTTTCTCAAGCTCTTCTAGAGAGTGTGATGAGTCTGTGGCAGCACAGAGCAGGTGCAGCTAGGCTGATGGTCTGGCTATTGTTTAAAGCTCAGCTGAGTCGGCTGTTTTCAATTCCTGTACGTACGCTAATGGAAGTCGCTTACGGTGCGCAAAGGGTAGAAGACGCGAAAGGCGATAACCAGCTCAGAAAAAAGCTGACAAATACCTGGGATGAAGATCTCCTGGCACTACATGATCGCGGTTGGCAGATTCACTTTGACGATGCGTCATACCCTGCTGACATCCAGCCTTCAGGCTTTGGCCGTTCACATAATCGTAGGCCAAGAGGCTTTTTCAATCAGTTGCTAGAAGCACACTTAGAGATAAGGCTTCCTGAAAATTGGGCGCTTGCTCAGCTAGAAGATGTGCAGGCGAGAGCTGCTGACAAAAGTGATAGCGTTCAGCTCTCGATAACTCGTCTAACGGGCACTGAGATAAAGACGATGCGAAAAGCTAAAGGATGGAGTCAGCGAAAGTTAGCCAGGATCACAGGTATCAGCCAAGGTTTGATCTCTATGATGGAAAACGGCGATCGCTCTGTTACCGATGCCAATGAGGCTCTTTTGAAGCAAACACTGGAATATATGTAGGAGCACTCCAACGACGCCTGTCAAACGTCAATCTTCTACAAAAGGCCAGCCTAACTCCTGTGCGATGTCTGCGGGCAGTTCACGCGCGATCGCCCGCCTGCAAACTTCTTGCCAGTCAGGTAAGTATTCAGAGACAGCCACCTTCATCGCTTCGGGCATCCGCAAAGACTTAATCGCTGAACAGGGTTGCGACCACTCGTGCTTCTGTTCAAAACTATAGTCGCTTATCTGTGGATTGCCGCCCGGTCTTGCCATACTGCTACTACTGTATACCAGTGTTATTCTATCGCGCCGACCTATGACTAGTAGCCATATGCAGCTATCTCTATAGTGAGTAGTACATGCTATACTTTTGTTAGTCATAAGACTTCACACCGCTTGCTGCTTTCTGTCTTATGTAACTACATTCTTTTCCGCAATTGCATTGGTTACATAAGATTTTTTCGTTATGGCTTCTAAGCGTGAGCGCCTTTATAAGCAGATACAGCGTCTATCGCTCGAAGAGAAGCAGGCGCTAAGAATGTGGTTGGATGAGCAGATTGCAGAGGATGAGAAGCCACCAAAGGTAAAGCCGAAGCAAGAAAGAGAAGTTATTGAAACGAAGCAGACAGGCAGAGTTACCTATCAGCTGGAACTAGTGAAGTGCGGCAAGGAAAAATGCCGATGTGTCACGGAAGGAGAGCTGCACGGACCTTACTGGTATGCCTACCGGAAGCAGGGACAAAAGCTGAAGAGTTGGTACATCGGGAAAGAACTGAAGCGCCTATCCGAATAAATCTTATGTAACTACATAGACATTAGTAGTTACATAAGATTTAAAACCATCACCAGCCAGTAAAATACGGGGTATGGCTTATCCCCTTTCCGCCACCAAGCTCAAGTCGTACGCTCGTTGCCCGCAGGCATACTACTTCCGCTATGAGTGCGGTTTGAAAGCGCGCAGTGCGTTTGCCTCAGCTGCACTGGGTACCGCTCTACACGCGGCACTCGCACAGTTCTATCAGGACTGGCACTACCAGGAACCGCTACCGTCCGATGCGTGGTTGCAGCAGTGCTGGGAGAACAACAACGCTGGTCTGACTGATAAGCAGCTAGCAGACAGTTGGCAGCTTATGCAGCAGTACTACGAGCGTGAGCTAGTTCCTGTAGGAACAATGCAGCGACCGCTGGCGACAGAAGGACGGCTACAGGGAACGTTGCAAGCAAACGACATCGAGTTCAAGCTAGTCGGTCGCTACGACCGCATCGATTTCGTTGATGGTGGACTAGAGCTGATTGACTACAAAAGTGCGAAGTCACCGCAGCTACCGTCTGCTAACGAGATAGACCTACAGCTTGGACTATACTATCTAGCGCTAGAGCAACGCTATGGACAATCGCTCAAGCAGATGACGTTGTTGTTTCTTCGGACAGGCGATCGCGTCAGCTATGAAGCCACCGAAGTACATAAGCAGCAGGTGCAGACGGTCATCGGTGAGCTAGCCCGAGGGTTGAGAGAAGAGGAGGGGTGGCAGGCGCGGTGTGGTCAGCAATGCCGAAGCTGTGGGTATGCGCGATACTGTCCGGCAGTTCAGCCAGAAGCAGAGCCTGTAGTTGCATTGCCGCGAAAGCTACAGCTATGCCTGAGTTTATAGGCGATCACGGTTTCTGCTTCTGGCTATCTTATGTAACTTCTGAGCTTTTGAAAAAGAGTGAAGTTACATAAGATATGCAAGGCTTCCAGACAGCGATTGTAAGTTGCGTCGGATTTCTGTCTACTAGTTGTTTTTCTTAGTCTGCTAGTCCGTTCCTTCTAAATTGTCGATACGTCCTGCAATGCCACGCAACTCTGGAAGCATCCGATCAAATCGCTCGTCTGAGCGCTGTCGGTCTGCGATCGCCGCGCTTCGTAAAACTTCAAACCGCTGATTGGTCTCGTCAATTTTGTCAGTCAGTTGAGCGATTGCTGTTGTATTCAGTTGCGCTGCGTTAAGCACGTTTTCCGAGAGTGTAATCAGGTCGGCAATGTTGGCTGTATTAATCTGCTGCTGTGCTGCTAGTTCTTCGTTAGTCATAGCTAGTTACCCAATTGGGTCGTCTTTAATTTCAATTAGCTCACCAGGCGTACAGCCGAGTACTCGGCAGATTGCCTCTATCCGGCTGGGGGCGATGCGCGGCATGGTT
>NZ_DS989906.1:124942-216845 GCF_000155595.1 Synechococcus sp. PCC 7335
GTAGTCAACAAATCCTTTAATCCGAGTCCCGCGCCGAGGTCTGGTATCTATCGTGTTCTACAAGAGAGTACGGGTCGGTATCTAGATGCTCACGAATCATCCGCTCATGATTTCTCAGCGGTACTTCGACCATTCCAGGATAACGATACCCAGCGGTGGGTGCTGCAAAAGGAAGAGGACGGTGAGTACACCATCCTTCAAACGAGCAGTGATCGCTACTTAGATGCCCATGAGTCGTCGGCGAATGACTTCTCAGCGGTGACTAGACCGATGCAAAACAACGATACTCAGCGATGGGTGATTGTACCGCAGCGCTTTGCTGGCCAGTTTAGAATCAGGCATAAAAGCAGCGGTCGTTACCTGGATGCGCATGAATCGGCAGCGAATGACTTTTCTGTCGTCACACGCATCGCTCAATCAAACCTAACGCAGATATGGCGACTGGAAGCGGTTCGCTTCTTCTAGAGAGAAAGTTAGGAGTTAAGATAGACAGAAAGCTATCAGTAGCTAGCATAGTGATAACTTTCTGTCTGAACAATCATCGATTGGTTCAGACGATTCCCCACCTCTGATGAATGTAAGTTACGCTGCTCACCGGCTTAGCCAGTCGCCATACGTCTAGCTGCGGAGCTTAGGACCTGCAAACATCCTAGTTAGAGAGTCACAGCAGCAGCTGTAGCTTATCGAAGCACTTAGGACAGCTGAAGTCAGACGGGTCACAGGTGCGCCAGCCCCAGCTACCGGCTTTGGGCTGCTCGCCGCAGAGAGCGGGTGCATACCATCGCCCCGACTTTGGTTCAGCTTGGGCAATCGCATGGACCTTACGATTGATCACCGTCGCATTGCTAGCATCCTTGAGCACGTACTTGATAGTCAGCTTAGGCTTCTTGCTGGCCGCGCTCTTATTCTTTGCCCGTTTGGGTTTAGTTGTAGCGTCAGCTTTCTTCGACTTCCTTTTGGTGAACCTCTTCTCTTTTTTCACCAACTGCCTATTTGCTTCCACTTCCCAGATGATAGAACTCGCCACATCCGCTGCCTGCTGAACCAGCAATAGACACTGCGCTACCCTGGCCTTCTGGTTGCGAGCCGATATCTTCTGCTGCCATTCCACTACTTCCTCCTCGCCTAAACGCATGGTGCGATTGCCGTTAGGCAGCGTCATGCCTTTGGGCGCTCGCAGCCTGGTGTAGGTACTGCCGTTGCCAGGACTGTGCTGCTCAATCGTCAGGCCCAGCGCCTGCTCATCGACTGGGATAGCGTCACGCAGTGCTTCCAACTGTTCGACTAGGTGAGACAGCTGCTGTACTAAAGAAGGCATATCTACTATCAGACAGTTTGGTGAACACTTTCAATGCTAACACCCATATCGCTAGGTGGTGAACAAAACTAAAGTACACACCAAAATCGGCAGTGATAGGGCTACCAAGCTTCCGACTATCCTCCGTGTATCAAAAAAAAGGATAGCTTAGAGCAACCAGAGATTTCTCTCTAAGTCAACAGCAGACGGTCAGTTCGCTTCACTTTCTTCACCGACTTGGTATACTACTTTGGCAACAACTTCCTCTCGAAGCAACGAGGAGCAAACCAGTGGAAGAACACGCGAGTATTGAACAAGTGGATAAAGCGATCGCCTGGTATCGCCAGCATAAGGATGAGATCGTTCGTTTGCTTCCTCTTTCAGTACCTGGCCTAACGTTTAAGAAGGGATGTATCGATAGTTTGGAACGACAGATCGAACGGTGGGAAGATCCGAGTCATCCAACTCCTTTGAATCTGGCTTTGGTATACATTCATCGTCCAATACGTATATTTAGAATGGCACTTAAAGCGTCAAGGCATACATAGAGATAGAGCGAACGAGTAGGAAAGTTTTTCATGATCATAATTGAAACTTTGGAAGCGGAAGACGTATGCTCACAATTGCCTGGGGCCTTCAGGATTGGCCGAAAAATTGTGGTGTATCTGCGTGGAGATCTTGCTGCCGCAAAGTTAGCGCTAGCGCTAACAAATGATCAAAATTCAAAGCGGAGGATTTTTGATTATAGTTCAACGAGGCTGATCGCAATTCTCTTTATAACGTTTGTATATCTAGTTTCATTTAATTCCATTATTCGCTGGTACAGTGTAATTCTACAATTAGAGATAACGCCGGAAATCCAATACTCGCGCTCGGCTATAGCGTCGCTTTGGCTGTTTCTCTTATTGTGGAGTGTATTTGTCCGCACGTTACAGGTAGCACACTTATCTCGCATAGCTAGATTCGTGTTGCTGGGACTTTCTGGATGTACATTTATCCTAATTGTTAATTTCTTTGTTTTATCTGTCTTATCGATTTCTACTTGAAGCCGAGCTAGCAGTAGTTGACGCGACGGGCCTGGTCAATATTCGATATCTGCTGTAGAAGGGAGTGGTTGATTATTCATTCACGCAATGCCCAGCTCGATACGCAGACCGACCTATAGATCGTTTATCCCAGCGCCGCCGACAGCTATTCCTGTAGGTAAAACGACAGCGCCTTACTCGCAGTCAGCTTTTAGCCGCACAGGACAGCCTGGTAACTCTCGACTGGATAACCCCAACTGGAAGCCCTATCGCAATAGCCAGGAGTTAGCGCTAAAGGTCTACGAGATGACCCATCCGCAACAGCCTAGTGTTGACGACAATGGTGTGGGGCTATCCTAGTCGGTTGAGGAGACCGTTGAATGTCCTAGATATCGACCTCCTGATGCAGCAATCACTGCAGTACGCTGTTGGTATGCAAGCTTTCGACGTGATCGCTGCATCAGGGGGCTATTGAATTCGGCTTTTTACCAAGGTAGCTTTTTCTCCCATATCAGTTAGTTCGCTACCGGATATTCCAGCCATCGAGTTCTGGGCTGTTGATGGTAAGACTGTGCCATCCTACTCAAAGCTAATTGTGACTGTGGCTTCGATTACTCTGAATGGGAAGGAAGAAAAGCCACAGATGCAAAAACAGATCTTTCCCAGTACCTGAATAAACCTTACGATCAACTTAAGCATCAACTTAGTCTGAAGTATCCTCATCAGACCAACCTAATTTTTGAGCGATCGCTTCCAACAGCAAATGCTTCTCGGCCATCATCCGCCCGAACGAGCGAGAGCACATGATGTTTTTCTTGGGCTGGATCTCTTCTAGTCCCAGACAAGCGGTTCCGCGTAGTTCATGAACAATACGCTCTGCAACAACGTTGAACACCTGGCGAATTGTCCTTGGCTCAGCGGCTCGCAAGTCAGCAGCAGTCTCAATACCAATCGCATTGAGCTTGAGCGTCCACCGTCTACCGATGCCCCAGATATCCCCAACTGCAATAGTAGGAAGCACCTCATCTTGGAGAGTGCGATCGCACTCGCAGAAGCGGGCGAGCTGACGATCAATGAAATCTGCGAGCAGGTGGGTTGTAGTCGTTCTACTTACTATCGGCAGGTTGCGTCGCGTCTTGACTCTAGCAGGAATAGTAACTGAGTTGACTTTGGCGTAGCGCCAGCGCGGTTGTGGATAATAAAAATTAGTAGCCCGCTGATACGATGCAAATGGCTGTAGAAGGTTCTCTTAGCCAAGTTGCAAACAAGGGCATAAGGCTGCATGAAAGATAAAAAAGTAGTAATCGTCGGTGCCTCTTCAGGAATCGGAAGATCGCTCACTAAAATGTGTTCTGAGCAAGGCGCTATAGTTCATCTACTGAGTAGAAGTGAGGCTAAGCTTGTCCAGGTACAGAAAGAGTTGAACGCTCCATCATATGTACACGAAATGAATATGTTAGATGAGGAATCTGTTAGTCAGACATTTGCTGATATCGGAGAGTTTGACTACTTATCTTTTACAGCGGTAGCTGATGAGCTGAAACTGATGTCACCAGTCGAGTCGATGACGACCGAAGTCGCACATCGGGGCATGGAAAAGTTTTGGGGCACGTTTAACTGCTGCCGAGCAGCCACACGAACAATTTCAAAAGATGGTGCGATGGTTGTCACTTCGAGTATTGCTATTGATCGTCCGGCAAAGAACGCCTCTATCATGAACGCTGCAAGCGCGGCTGTCGTCTCCTTTGCGAAAGCGCTCGCCTTAGAGATTGCGCCTACTCGAGTCAACATCATTGCGCCGGGTGTTGTCGGGACAGGTGTCTGGACTGAAGAGCAGAGAAAGGAGAACGAGTCGTGGGCCGAAAAGAAACTGCCGGTCGGACATCTGGGAACGGCTGATGAACTGGCCCAAGCTTATTATTCGGTTCTAACTAATTCGTACATGACGGGCAGCGTGGTCTCGGTTGATGGTGGACTTACGCTGGTGTGACTAGGACTGCTTGCTCCATCAGTTTCGGACATATACCCTACAATCATGACGAACATGACCTGAGGAAATTGACTGTGAAGATAGGCTTTTGGGGCAGTGGCAATATGGCTCGATTGGTTGGCGGGGCCTGGTCAGTGACAGGGCATCAGGTCATGTTCGGCTCGCGTAACTCCGATAAGTCTCAGAGTATCGCTGAGGAAATCGGCTCTGGTTCAACTGGTGGAACAAACGATGAGGTTGCATCAGTTTGTGAAGTCATCGTCAGCACTGCGCGAGCAGTGCCTTCTAGCTTCCTCAAATCAACTTCTCCACTGAAGGATAAAGTTGTGATTGATTTGAACAATAGGGATTTTCCTCGGGATTTCAAACCAGACGAGTTTTTACAGTCTTTAGCAGAAGCGACTCAGCAAGATATACCTGAGGCTAAGGTTGTTAAAGCTCTGAATAATCAGGCGATGCAGGTTTTTAATTGTGATGCAGCGGCGTTGAGAGAAGCCGGTATACAGTCATTCATCGCAGGAGACGACGATGGTGCCAAAGTCATCGTCAGCGAGTTGTTAGGTGATATCGGCCTGAAAGCAGTTGATTTTGGCGCGCTATCCAACGCATGGCTACTGGAGCTTCAGGCCGATATCCTGAGAACTTATATGTTTGCTACTGGGAATGCGCTAGTGACGCCAGCCCTGATTGAAGCGCCTAAAGCTGAGCCAAGGTTTGGTGAGCGTAGAAAGGGTACTTACTAAGTCTCGATAATAGCTATGATCGCTGCCTCACTGTATATGTTACCTACGCTATGTAGAGGTTTTGGACATCAGACCGTTTGCGCCCCCGGCAACTAGGCAAGCGGCATCAAGGTTTTGTCCGCAACGTTTGTGGATATACTGGCTACTTCAACTCTCTTTACAGGGCTTGTGATTTAGTTCTCTTTGGTTGAAACCTCCAACATGTCTTTTGAATCAAAGCGACTTGCCTACGAAACAGTTAACAAGAAACATGCAGCTGAGGTGGAAGGCATCTTGTGCGACCCAGCCATCTATACGCATGTTGACGATGGTATTGCACCTTCTTTGGCTGAGCTAACAAAAGACTTTGCCTCAAGCGAGAAAGCAATGTTACATCCCAAAGATGATGAAGTTTGGTTAGACTTCATCATCAAAGTAAAGGCGCTGAATAGGCCCTTTGGTAGTAATGGAACAGAAACGCACGCTAAGGCTGAAAGTATTGCTATACAAGCTTTTTGCTATAGGTCTTTTGAACTACCGTTGAGACGCTATTTCTGTACCAGTTGATCCTTTCTAGCGGAGGATGAGTGAAACCCTTGATATACCGTTCCAAAATCTTGTACCAATTAGGGTAAGGTTCAACTGGTACAGCCCCCTATGGGTGCTTAGCGTGCGATCCTGTTCCGATGCTACTGATACCCCTTATCCTCGACTAATCTTACAGCGCCCACTGTTCTTAGTCCGCCGATATCAATCCGGCCACCAAACGCCGCGAGTCCACTAGAGGCAGCTTTCATATTGATATCGCCGCCGACCAGTAACAAATCTTCCCCGTCGGGGACTCGTAAACCGGCTGTCGAAATGTTGTTGTTTGGGTCGGTAGATAGGGACTGAGACTGGTTGGTAATGGCTGCGCTTTCAGCCTCATTGAACAGTAAAACGGATGGTGCAACCGACAACAAAGAAGAGACTGCTGCGGGATTGGTTGCACTATAGTTTCCAGCGTTGCCGAAACCAATAGAATTGGCCGTAGAGATTACCAGCGAACCACCCACATCCAGACTAGACTGTGGCCCTAACAAAACCCCGTTGGGATTGATAAAAAACAGACCGGCGCTGCCGTTAGTGGCCAATGTCCCCAAAATATTAGAGCGAACACCCCCCGTAATTCGGGCAAAGATATTGTTGATAGCGGCTGGGTTGTCGAAAGTTGCTCGCCAGCCTTCATCAATGTTGAACGTCTCAAAGCTATGAAACAAATTTTGACTGCGGATAGCGCCGCCAGTAATCAGCTCAGCGTTGGGGCCGTCCGAAGCGACTTGCGATCGCTCCACACCCCCCAACGTATCATCCGCCACAACTTCGTTCTGAGCTCGCGTCGGCAGCTCCCATGCCAGTAACGCGCTCATCATCAACGCAGCGCTAGAGAGGCTTTTGGCCCAACGACAGAAAGAGGTTAGAGAGTGTGATCGCATATGGCCTCCTTCAGTGATGAAACCCTTAATTCATCAAAAATACTTCATTACAACGTAACCGATCACAGCAAGGTAGCAAAACGAAAACTTTAACTGTGCACCTACCGAAAACGGCAGTGGTTTATACCAGAACTACTCTCGTGTGCACCAACAAAGCTGAATACGATAATCCCAGCGTCCAATAAAACTACTAACGTTAAGAGGACATCCACATGGAAACATTTACTTCTACCAGAAGCACTGACTCAAGTGCTGCATCAGGGCTTAGCAACGATCCGGCTAGCTACGGTAACATCGCACTGTCTGATTTAGAAAAGTTTTCTAGTATCAGAGACCATCTGGCTGGCAGTGGCGTTGATTTCTCCTCTCTCTTAAGGTGGGTAGAATCGATGAAACAAACCATTTCGGAATGGCCTTCTGAATGGTCTGAAATGCGAGGTGATACGGCGCTAAGTGACTTTTATACTGCCGTTCGCCAGAATTTTAGTGCGGACAACGGGTCATCGGCAGATACAGAAAGGGTTTTGGATGCGATCACCGCCATCGACAGCATTACCGGACAGCCTACCCAGACAACAGCTACAACGACTAGCACCCCCTCCCACTCGACAGTTGCCAGCTGGTCGCGCCGAGCGTCAAACCTAAGCACCATCGCCGAGGCAGTGTCCATTGCCACCGACGAACTCACCGACTTTCGAGGCAGCGCTGATTTCTACGACGATATGACCACTGCCTTTGGAGAAGGCATCACTCGAACGGCGGCGCTAGACGCTATTAATAGCATTATTGAGGACACCGCTGACATTAGCTTTGAAGTGGCTGATATTGATCAGTATGGCGCTGATGCAGCCTATGCAGCTGCGACAAGCACTATCTATCTGTCAGAAGATTTCTTGAGACAGAATGAAAACAATCTAGACAACATTGCTAACGTGATTATAGAAGAATGGGGTCACCACGTTGACGAAGTACTCAACAGCGCCGATACCGCTGGCGATGAAGGCGAAGTGTTTATGAGTTTGGTGAAAGATTTCAACTTCGATTTGGCTGATCTTAGAGCAGAAAACGATCAAGCCACTTTCGAGGTCAACGGACAGAGCGTTTTGGTAGAACAAGCCTTTGGTACAGTTAGTTTACCAACCACCTGGGTGATTTTTCGTAGCGATCGCGGGAGCATTCTGGCCTTTAAGCGAGATGCCACAGTCAGTGCCCTGACTGACGTTTACTTCCGAGACGCCAGTTCTCAACAGGGCAGAGTATTCGAAAATCTACAGTCACCGCTGAATATCTTTGGTGGGCAATTTAGCGTCACCACCCGAGTCAACAACCTCACACCCAGAATAAGACCCGACGGCACAATTGGATTTAGGTCTGGATTCATTCAGCCTCGCCTGCGGATGAATGCCCCTCAGTGGACACGCATTCGATAGAAACCGTCAGGACTGAGTAGCCAAAATTGGGAGCGGCCATTGGCTGATAGGCTAGGTGCGATCATCTCGTTCAACCGCCTCCTGACAGATTCCTATTTTCTAGTTGAAAAATGTCCAAGCAGAAAAGAAACGAAAAGCAATGAAAACACAATTAACCTTTCATCGAATCTCAAAATATTTTTCAACATTGATTTTTGCATTGTTGATCTCTATTCTACCTACCTCAAAAGCTCAAGCAGGAGCTTATGGAGATACTATCTCTCATCCGTGTAGTAGTGCTCTTGGTTACGGTTGTGGTACTCCAGTGAGCCCATATACCGACATGCCTGCGATATATTCTGATATGCAAAGCGCGATTAATTCTATTCACAATGCCTATCGTGAGAGCTATGGACAATCTATTCCTCTTACAGATCACAACATCAATGAAGTGATGCGAGTAGTAGGTGCACAGTCCTCTGACCGCCCTTTTGTCGTTAATCAACTTCGTGGTCTGGCAAGTCTTGATAATGATCTAGCAAATACATTGCGAATTCTTGAATGCACTGATGCCTATGGAAATCCAATTAATTCGCCTAGCTGCTGATTAAAAGGCTTCATAGGGTTACCTTAGAAGGTTGTATTCCTCTTCCTTCTAGACTTGACATGATATTTGGCTGTGTTGCAAAAAAGCGTAGGCTTTCCTTGGTATTCTAAAATGCCTGGTTCGCAGACTCGCTATGTCCTCCTCAAACCCGTTCAAATGGCGTCACTTCCATTCAGGCATCATCTTACTGACGGTACGCTGGTATCTGCGCTATGGCCTAAGCTACCGGGACATAGAAGAAATGATGCAAGAGCGGGGCGTTAACGTAGATCACACGACCATCTACCGCTGGGTGCAGGCTTATAGTCCGGAGCTGGACCAGCGGTGTCGCCTCCACCTGAAGCCGACCAATGACTCGTGGCGGACTGACGAGACATACGTAAAAGTCCGAGGAACGTGGAAGTATCTCTATCGTGCGGTCGATTCTGAAGGCAATACGCTGGACTTTTTGTTGAGTGCCAAACGTAATACCAAAGCAGCCAAGCGGTTCTTTAAGAAAGTACTCAACGCCTCTCATACGATTGAACCGAGAGTGATCACTGTCGATAAGAATGCGGCCTATCCGCCTGCCATCAAAGCCTTAAAGCAAGATAAATCTTTGCCTAAAGCGACGAAAACTAGGCAAATAAAGTACATGAATAATGTAGTCGAGCAAGACCATCGCTTCATAAAACGCCGCACCAAGCCTGGACTTGGGTTTGGCTCATTCAACACGGCTAGGCGCACGCTCAAAGGGTACGAGGCAATGAACATGATTCGTAAGGGACAGGTTGAAGGAGCTGAGAAAGGAGATGTCATGGGACAGATCTCATTCATCAACAGAATCTTTGGTGGGGCGGCATAATTGAGGGCGGATGGATAGAGAATCTCTCTTCGATTACTTTTTGCAACAGAGCCGCTGGTACGATTGCTTTGCTCAATGATGGCGATATTACAACAGATAGTTTGGGCGACGGTGGCAATATTACGCTCAATGCTGTTGTCATTGCGCTAGAAGATAGTGATATTTTGGCGCGCTCTGAAGATGCTAGAGGCGGCAACATTGCCACTGGTCCATTTTTTAGTGCTACCCTTCCTATTGGTGCTGAGTTACCACCTGACAACAATGGCCGGGTGAATGTAAGTGCGGATGGTGCGATCGCTTCTGGCAACATCATCACGCCCGATACTCGCTTTTTAGAAAGCAGCTTGACCCAGCTGCCTGACGTGGTTATAGATACAACAAGATTAGTCGCCGGTAGCTGTATCGCTCAGCGCAGTGAGTCGGACCTGATTGGCTGACAAAAGTTTAGTCAAGGAGAAACTTGACGGTGATCACCATGAAATCAAGGCGATCGGCTTTTTGATGGTGTTGCATCCTGGAAGCCATCGCCGGTTCAAGGTCAATGTGAGAGGTAAAACAAACCTGTTGAATCACCTGCCAGCCATTGAGCAGGGCCGCTTTCACCCACTCTAATCCGATGCGGAAATAGCTGTTGCCCCTATCCCAGTGGGTATCAATGCATCGTCTACGACCTGATTGGACAACCTCTACCCCTTGAGCGGTGACGTAGAGGGTTGCCACTGCAAGAACAAACCATAGCCGAGAGAGATCAGTAACGCAACGAATCTCAGAGCGCTGTAGATTCCAACCGCCCGATTGGTCATCTAAGAATCCTTCCTCAATATCAAACCTCAAGGCGTATTCGATAAAGGTATACGGGCTAGTTGGCTGGTCACTGACAACGACCCAAAACTCTCCATTGATGTTGTTGCGACCGATAATGATATGCACAGGGCCGTACTTTTCTCGACGATGCAATCTGACGTTGTGGAAACATAGTGCTTTGCCCCGCTCTAAGTGGAATGAGGTCGGTTGACACCAACCGGAACTCGGTCGCCGAAGCCATGCGTCACTTTTGAGGCGGATGCGATACTGCCAGCCAAGGTGCTGCATGAGCAGCATCGCACGGGTATGCACAAAGCCCCGGTCAGCCAACAGAATCACCTCTACGTTTGAAGGCAAGTAGTGAGCGGCGTGCTTGAGCATCTCTTCGTACGCTTCAAACGCAACCGAGGCCCTGCTATGCTCTATCACACGCCAAGCTAGCGGAATAGAGCGGCCTCGATAGACCACGGCTAATCGGATTAAGCAGTACTGCTCCCAAAATAATGAGGTGTCTAAACAAAGATAAAGACGCTCGGCTTCCCAAGTCGATAAGGCTGCTTGAATCAGCGGTTTATACAAGCGGTGAATGTTGATGCGGCTATTGCCTAGCCAGCGCCGTACCCGTCTTTGTTTGCTCTGGGCGTAGAGACCTCGACAGGGCAAGTAAGTTGTCCATTTACTCAAGCTGACGCTGCCGGTTTGAATCAGCGCAAATACCATCCAGCAGCAGGTCGTTAGGTGGCTTAGATGGGCCCATGGGCAATCTTGACCTAGCCAGACTTTCAAGGCATCGTAAAGGCGGGAGTTTTTTTCACAGCGTTTCTAGGGTTTGAGTGGAATCTAATTTTAGAACGCTGGCTCCCACTTCTTTCCTAAAGGCTCTGAATCCCACTATCCACATCGGTCTGACAGCATCTGAACATATGTTTTGTCAGCCAATCAGGAGTCGGACAGTCGCTTCATCATCACCCGTGCAGACAGCTTGCCACAGCAGCCGAATAGCTCAGCCCAATCGCAATATGCCACTGACACAGTGCGTTCTACAAACCGCTCTACTACGAGCCACTCTATACGGCATGTTGAAGACACCAGCGATCCTGCGGCGAGCTGGCAGCTAGGAGAACCCATTGCAGAGCCAGCTGGCATCTATCAGCTAGCAGGCGGGCGAGTCGTCCTCAGTCATGAGTGCTCGTAAAGACAACAGAACAGCTACTGCCAGTTGCCGACTAAAATCAGCGGTGCCCAGGTGCCAGGATTGGCGTTTCTGTCTCGCTCAATAGCACTTATCTGAGCCTGCTGAAGAGCCTGTGCTTTACTGAGTTCTGTGTCTTGCAAATTGCGGTAAAACGCGTTGACAAGTTCTGCTGAACTATTGTCGTCGAGCTTCCATAAAGAGGCGATCGCACTGCGAGCTCCAGCGCGAATAGCAACGCCTGCAAGCCCTAACGTCGCACGATCATCGCCTTTGGCAGTTTCACAGGCCGTTAGGGTAATCAGATCAATCGACGCTGTGTTAGAAGAGGCCTGTTGAATAATAGTTTCGAGTTCACCAAATGTGAGCTTTCCTGAAACACCATCTTCGCCTGAGCCTGTAATGATAAAGGTCTCTTCTGGAAGGGTACTAAACTGCCCATGGGTGGCAAGATGCAAGATAGAATAGCTCTCTTCTTCTAGCGCGTCGCTCAGCGTTTCAGTCGTAAAGTCTTCATTGAGCAAAACTTTGCTGCCTGGAAGCTGGGCATAAACAGAGTCTAGTTCATCAGGAACGGCGAGAAGTGCTGGAAAGTCTCGACCGTTTTCAATCACGGCCTGCTGGCTTAATCCAACAGCCAAGGCTCTGGGAGTGGCTTTGTTACGCTCTGAGGTTGCGGTTAAATTGAGTGAAGGGGTAGTAGCGATCGCATAGCTTTCAATCAGGTAGCGATCACCGTTTTTGAGCGCGGCCATTGGAATGTTGCGTAAGAATCCGTCTTGAACAAAGACCAACGTTTGAGTATTCGTTCTAGCCAAGCCAGATTCCAAAGGTTCAATCAACTGCTGATAAAGTGCCTGAGCAGGTGCACTGTTGTACTCTCGGACAATATAACGTTTGAGCCCGCTACGAAACTGGTCTGCGGTTTCTATGATCCGGTCTAAGTCTCGAATGTAGACTACTTCGGTGGTGTCGTCGGGAAAGGTAGCCAGTAGAACAACCGAGTCTGACAATACCACAGAGCTAATCACTGTGGTGAAAGGATCGTTGGTGAGTAGGCGATCGCGCGCGCCTTGTGAGGCTACCAGAACGCAGTCGTTGCCAAAAAAGTTTTGCAGCTCTGCCAGCCGTAGTACGTCCACCGTTTTGAGGATTTCGCTGACGTTGCGATCGGGTAATCTTTGCGTTTGCTTGATGGCGACTTGATTGGAGGGTTCTTGGAGCTGTAGCGTAATGTATTGGCGGTAAACGGGTTCTACGGTGTCGCGAAAGTCGAACTGTAGATCGCGATCGGCAGTTAGGATGTCGCTACGAATAGTTTCAAGTGTGGTGATCGCCTGCGTATAAGCGGCCTTAGCTGATTCCAAATTGCCTTGCGCCAGGTGAATGCGACCCATCTGCCATTCCCATAGGTAAAGACTATCGGCAGATTCTAGGGCATCTCCGGCAGCGAGCTGTGCCTGCTGCGTCAGCTGAGTGGCCACGTCTAACTGACCTCGGCATTCTGCTAAATTGCCCAGCTCTCCGAGTGCGAAAGATTCTGCCCTGGCATCTTGGATGGTTGCTGCGATCGCCTGACCTTTCTCTAACCAAATCTGTTGCTGGGCAACGTCTTGATACCCTTTGCAGCTAAAGTCTCGCTGTGGCACACTGTACAATTTGGCTAACGTGACCGCAGCATAGGCACTC
Source organism: Synechococcus sp. PCC 7335 (assembly GCF_000155595.1). Classification (NCBI taxonomy): domain Bacteria; kingdom Bacillati; phylum Cyanobacteriota; class Cyanophyceae; order Synechococcales; family Synechococcaceae; genus Synechococcus; species Synechococcus sp. PCC 7335. Next base: position 137,997 of record NZ_DS989906.1, read on the forward strand.
TCGCGGCTTGCAGGCAACTGTTCAATTAGAGCCGCCACTCGCTGACGCACGCGGCGTACTTGAATAGAGCTACGCGGCGTCGAGTTTTGTGGTGTCAAGTTCTGTTGAGACAGTAACAACAAATTCAGCTGTGCTCGCAGTTCTGACACATTGTCGTTATTCTCGCTGGCGATGGTGGCCGCTTTGTCGAAGGACTGACGGGCGAGGGTGTTTTGTTCTGTTGCCTCATTTTGTGAGTCGGTTTGTTCTTGTGTGAGGTTAAACAGTGCAGCTGACTCGGCTCGTCTAGCGGCAATGCTAGAGAGTTGCTTGTGTACACTGCCCAAACTGTTTCGCATGGCAGTTTCAAACTGGGTCAGATTGTTGTTTTTAACTAGCTTAATGCCGATGGTTAAAAGCTGCTGCGCTTCTAAATAGCGACCCCGCAGCCTTTGGGTTTCGGCCAGACTGCCTAGCGCAGCTGCCTGACCGGTGATGTCTTGGGTGGTGAGTGCGATCGCATATGCCCCCCCGTCACAGGCTACCGAGCCACTTTTTTCGACGTCACTCTGTTCGCCTGGTTCAACGGTTGGTTCAACAACCGGTTCATTGCGACACAGCAGGGCAATGGCCCTTTGGTGTTGCCCACGACTGATATAAACCTGGGCCTGTTCACTTAGCATCCGCCCAAATTGGGTGGCATTGCCGCTGGCTTCGTAGTCTGTCGCCGCCGCCGCCCAATAGTTAAGCGACAAAGCCGTTTCGCCAATTTGCTGCTGCGCTCGCGCGATATTTTCATTGACCAAGGCCCGTTCAGACAAGGCCTGCTCAGACAAAGGACCAGGATCATATTGATCCAACGCTTCGGTCCAGTAGGTAATGGCCTCCTGGTAGCGACCTTCGTTATAGGCGTTGACGCCGCTTTGGATAGGGGTCTGTGTCTGGACCGAGGCTTGTGCCTGTATCTGAACCTGCTGCTGTGGAGCTGGGCGACTAATAGAGGGGCTAGGAGACCCTGCCAGCAACACGAGGGATAGCCCGAAAATGAACAGGGCTTTATAGCAGTGTCGGCTGTTTAAAGGTCGACTTAAAGGTTGGCTTAAAAGGCGACGTAAGGGGCGATACATCGGCAGCACTCTGTGAGTTGATCATTCGCCTACCAAAAGAGGTTTTGCTATCACCTCATGGCAGATCACAGTTATGAAAATAACCTAAAAGAAAGCCTGCTCGATGTGCGTTAAATCAAACTCTATAATTTGTTCTGGCGCGACAGTGATTGACCGATAGCTGCCATCACCCTGAAAGGAGTTAAGGTATAGGGATTCGTCATACTGTGCGAGGACGGTGTATTCGCTGGGGGGCAGCTGAATTTGGTAGTGGCCTGCTGCATCGCTTTGGGTAGTGCATACCAGGTTGGGATGCTGCTTGGCTTCAGCGATGGGCCAGTAGGGAGAGCCGGGGCCGGGGATGCGATCACTAAACACCCAAACCGTCGTTGAAACGGGTTCTTCTGTGGCGCTAGGGTTGGGGCTATTGCTGGGCATTTGATTGCCGCTCAGCTGACTGATGGTGCCTTTGATTCCCTGTGAGAGGGTGGCTGGGGCTGTTGAGTTTGTTGCTGTTTGGGGAGGTGTCATGGTGGTTGCGGTGGTAGAACACATCGCAGTTTCTGGATACGCTGCGCATCCAACAAAAATGAACAAAAAAGAAACGATGCCTAAACGCGTTGTCCAACGTGAATAGCAGCTGCTCACTGTACGATTGCTAATTATATGATTGCTCACTGCACTGTTGTTGGTTTGCATAAGCGTTGAGGCTAACGATGTGAGTTGATGACAGCAGTCGAGGATATCGAGAGAAAAAGCTGATCGAGCATATGGTATTAAGCGGTTGGCCACCGAGCGATTGGGAGTCTTCTGGGAGCCTTCTCCCATCACTCGGTGGCCAGTATTGTACAGCTTGTAGCCTGATGTTAGAGGCTGTGGGAGATTTATGCGATAGCAGGTGCTAGCAAATCATCCGCGAATGAATTTTCTAGCTGAGATCTCCAGCTATCGATAGACTGGCTGCCGCTGGTAATGTAGTCGCTATACATTGAACGACCAGCCAACAGTCGCTCGATTGAGGTGTCAACATCCTCTACAGCCTCTTCTACTGCGTCGGTCACCTCACTGGCAGTATCTGCATCGATAGTGCGAAGGGTCTCACTGAGCCCTGCAAATGTCTCGGAAAGATCAACGCCGAGGTCCTGCCACTGCTGGGGAACGTACCCGCTAACACTATCTGTGCTGCTGACTGATTGAGTAGTCTGAGTACTAAAGGAGGTACTGGTATTGACAGAGTGGGTGCCGTTAAGGACTGCTGTGCTGGTGAGGATTTGGCGTACCTGAGCGTGGGTCAGGTTGGGGTTTGCACTGAGCATAAGTGCGACAACGCCGGCGATATGTGGTGCGGCCATTGAGGTTCCGGGCATGTAGTCATAACCATTGTTAGGCATGGTGGAGTAGATCGCTTCACCTGGGGCCATGACGTGCTGCATCCGGCGATCGCTACCTGCGCGGTTAGAGAAGCCTGAAATTCGACCAGTTCTACCGACCGCGCCTACAGAGATACCGTAGTCTGTGGCATAGCGAGCGGGTGTGCCAGGGATGGGTTGTGTATTGTTACCCGCTGCGGAGACGGTGATGACATTGCGAGACGCCGCATATTCGAGAGCTTGTTGGACTCTGCCATCAGGATCACCCCCGCCTATGCTCATATTGATAACGTCTGCGCCATTGTCTACTGCGTAGCGAATAGCGCTAGCCAAATCACCCCCATTGGTAAACTGACCTGTGCTATTAACGTTGCCCAATCGAATGGCCATAACGTCAGCGCCATGTGCAACGCCAGTCATTCCAAAGCCGTTATTCCCGGCTGCGATAGTGCCTGCTACATGGGTGCCGTGACCCTGAGCAGAGACGGTAGTGCCCGGTAAAACGTTGTTGTTGTTTTGCCCACGGCCAAAGTTCCAACCGTAGCGGTCATCGATGTAGCCGTTGCCATCATTGTCGATGCCGTCGCCCAGGATTTCGTCAGTGTTTTGCCAAATGTTGTTGCGCAGGTCTGCGTGATTGATATCGACGCCGGAATCGATCACTGCGACTGTTACGCCTCGACCGGTGTAGCTGCGAGCCCAGACTTCTGGGGCGTTGATCATGTCGTTGTTCCATTGATTGCCGCCAATGTCTTGAACGTTGGAGAAGCGCGATTGCCCTATTGCAGCCGCGACAGCCGCCGCAGCATCTACCTGACCATAGCCGTAGAAACTGCTGTAGCGGTTTGGTGTGGGTGTGGGTGTGGGTTGCGGCGGCGGTTGGCTAGCGCTAAATTCAGCAGAAAAGCTGTAGCTGCCGGTCGCAAATTGGTAGTAGCTGGTAGCTCTGACGATGTAGCGGGTGTTGGCAGTGGCATTAAAGCTGATTTGAGCGTTGGTGCCAGGACCGCCGTCGTCATCATAAGCCAGTACTCTGCCAGTTCTAGAATCGATGACTTGTAGGTAGGCATCAAAAGCCGAAGAATTCAGATTGAGCTGAACGCGGCCAGACGTTTGTCGGGTCAAAACGTAATCGTCTTTGTAGGCGCCATTGCGAGTCGGGTTATGAGCATCGAAGCGACTTAATTGACCATAAAGGTTTGAGCGGCTTTGAGTGGAACCAGATTGAAGTACGCGAGCTTCTGTGTCTCCTAACCCGGTAATCTCGTCTGTGTCTGTTGCGGTGCTACTGGTAACTGTGTTAGATGAATGGCTGTTATTTTGAAATATAGTGGTGATAATAGATTCTGATAAACCAGCAATCGTAGGCTGTGCGTTGCCTGATACAACATTGTCAACGCTGGTAATATTTGCGATTTCTGAAGACTTACTAATGGCCGCCGTGGCAGAGGGTGCGCTACTGTTTGTCTCTAGGCCATAAGCAGTTGCGGGTGTTTCAAAGTTGCTGCTGATGGCGTCTAAACGTTGGGTGCTGAAAGTCTCTAGCTCATCTGTTGACAAAATGGTAGACATAGTAAGTCTCTCCTAAGCTTTTAGTGAAACCGTTTGAGGGCTTGATTAAAAGATAAGATTTTCGATTTATGTAATCACTCGTACTTTCAGACAAGCTGATTGATCTTTTGTCGGTCGTTTTTGGCATGAACTGATTATCCAAGGTATCGGTGAGTGGCAGGTGGGTCTGCCGTTTTCTGCAAGGTGAAGTTGCCGCTTTTTTCTGCAATGCGGTTTTTGCAATGCAGTTTTTGCAAGATGGTTTTTCGCCCATCAAAGTGGGGCGAATTTCAAGCTGGACTTGGTTTATGATGGTCAAAATTTTGGGTCAGTCTTATGAGTCGTCACCCTTGGTTCGTTGCGATCACGCTCCTGCTGCTCAGTGCCAAAGCTTCAGCACAGCCCGTTCCAGACGCAAATTTGGGCAATGAGAGCTCAACGGTGAGCAGTGATTTTGTCGGTGGATTGCCTGCCACTGTGGTGAGTGGGGGGGCGAGGCGATCGCAAAACCTATTTCACAGCTTTCGTCTTTTTGACGTTGAGGCCAGCCAGCCAGTGTACTTTGCCAATCCTGTGGGTGTGGACAATATTCTCGCGCGCGTGACCGGTGATCAGCGCTCTGACATTAATGGTACGCTGGGCGTCAATGGCACTGCCAACCTGTATTTTCTCAATCCGAATGGTGTCGTTTTCGGACCAACTGCCCGTTTGGATGTAGCCGGTTCAGTGCTTGTGAGCACTGCCGAACGTCTGAGGTTTGCTGACGGCAGCGAATATTCCGCTAACCCTACGCGGGTTTCGGACGTATTGACGGTGAGCATTCCGCTGGGCCTGCAACGACTAGAGCCATCAGATTTGCCCCAGCAAGGCCGCATAGAAAGTGCTGCTGATTTGTTGCTCGCTACTCAGCCGTCTTTCACGCTATTGGGTAATGAAATAGACATAATAGGTTTTGGGTCGCCCCAAGCCCCCACCAATATTAACTTTGTTGCCACAGAAAATATTACGTTACGCGGTGCAAATACCTCTGTTCGATCTGTGGGAGGCGATGTCACTTTGCAAGCAGGCAATCTAATTTCTTTAAGCGATGCGGCTCAGGTTGATACCAGCGCACTGTCAAGTGGCGGTAGGCTGTCTGTCGCGGCTGATCAGCTACAGCTGACGGGAGGCTCGCAGCTGCTGGCGGGGTCTTTTTTGGGTGGCAGTGAAGGTACTTTGTCTATAGTAGATACCGATCAGATCACGCTATCTGGCGAAGCGACAAATATTTCTGGCCGCCAGATAGAGATTCGCACACGACGCTTGGCTTTGACCCAAGGTGGATTTCTAATAAGTTCTATTTTGCTAGGGGAGGGGACGGGTGCTGTAGATATTAAAGCAACCGAAAGTATTGAGATTGGTCGTGGCAGCTTCTTAACGTCGGAAAGCTTTAGTCCAACGGCTGCCGGAACCAAGGTTGATATTCGCACTGGGCAGCTGACAGTCGATGGGGGCTTCATTTCGACCACGAGTTTTGACGCGGTGCGCAGTGGATCGCTAGACATTCGCGCAGACGCTGTAAATATACTGCGTGGTGGCTCTATTAGCACAGGCTCACAGCTGAGTGCGAGAGAAGGCGGACCGCTGACCATTAGCGCCTCCGAGATTTTAGTCGATGCTGGCATGATTACGGCCAGTTCTGTGGGTGACGGGGGGGCTGGCAGTGTGACTTTGCGAGACGTGGATACGCTGACTGTGCGCAATCGGGGTGAGGTGAGCGCCAGCGGAGTGTTAGAAACCTCTGGTGCCGGAAATGTGGTGATTGATGCGAATTCTATTTTGTTAGCAGATGCTGGCGAAATTACAACGGTAGCGCCGTCTAGCAATGGTGGCAACATTTCCCTGACAGCTAACCAAAATTTGGCCTTGCGGAGGGGATCGTTGATTTCAGCAGAGGCGGGTACGGCAGAGACCAGCGACCTGCGGAACCCGACGGCTGGGCTGGGTGACGGGGGCAATATCACAATCCAAACGCCGTTTGTGGTAGCGCCTGCGGATGAAAATAGTGATATTAGTGCCAACGCGTTTGTTGGAGATGGCGGGGCGGTGCAAATTTCGGCGCGAGGGATTTTTGGCCCAGCGTTTCGAGATCGTCGTACACCAGCTAGCGACATTACTGCGAGTTCAAAATTTGGTGCGGATGGACTAGTGGATTTGCAGGTACTAGATACAGACTTTGTGCAAGATAGCGTCGTCGCTCTGCCAGAAACGCCTGTGGACACAGCGCAGTTGCTGGCGGGTAGCTGTTTAGCTCGCAGTGGTGATGACGATGGCTCGTTTGTCATTAGTGGCGCGTCGGGAGTGTCTGCCTCGCCTGCTGAAAGCTCGACGGCGGTGTTTGCAACGGACACAGTGCGTGAGTCTAATCAGCCGGGGGCAGCGCAGACCAGCGTTACAGAACCCTCGGGTCTGTACGATTTGGGGGGAGGCCGCCTAGTCCTTAGCCGTGAGTGTTCCTGATTCAATATTGTCTATGCAATGCAGTTTTTTATACAATCTTTTGTTGATTTTTCCGTCAGTTTGGTTGGCCAAGTTTGGTTTTTTTGTTTGCTTAAAGCCTTGTTTTCGCTAAGCCCCGTTTTTGAATAAAGCCCTAGCGAGTTGTGGTTATGAGATGTGCTTCTATCGTTCGTTGGTTATTGCTCGCGAGTTCGTGTTTTTGGGTATCGCTGCCTGCTCGGGCGCAGCCACTACCTGATCCTGTGCAGGAAAGTTTGCCAGGAACGGTTGAGCCTATCCCGGTGCCAACCCCTGCGGAAGACCCGATTGAATTACAGGAAGAACCGGTGCCTGCGTCTGATCCGTCTAGTGATATTCCGACAGAGACTTTCCAAGTACGCGATATCCAGGTAGTGGGGAATACGCGCTTTGAGAATGAAATTGAAGCATTGGTCTCGCCGCTGGAAGGTCAGGAGATTTCGCTGGCTGATTTGTTGAGTCTGCGTACTGATATCACTAATTTATATCTTGAGGCGGGCTATCTTTCTTCTGGGGCGTTTGTACCTAACAATCAAGATCTGACAGATAGTACGGTTCGGATTCAGGTGGTAGAAGGGGCCGTTGAACAGCTACAAATTTCAGGATTGGGGCGGCTGCGAGAGGGGTATGTGCGAGATCGAATCAACCGTGCGACCAAAACACCCTTAAACATAGAACAGTTAGAAGTAGGACTTCAGCTATTACAAACGGACCCGCTACTGCAAAGCGTCGATGCTGAGCTAACCGCAGGCAGCGGCCCCGGACAAAGCCTGTTAATTGTAGAGCTAGAAGAAGCCGATCCTTTTTTCGCCACGCTCTCAACCAACAACTACCGCGCCCCCAGCATTGGCTCTTCTCAAGCTAGCGCCGGGTTAACTCATTTGAATGTGCTGGGGATCGGCGATCGCCTCAGCGTGGGCTACAGTTTTACCGAAGGTCTTAATAACTACCAGGCCCACTACACCCTGCCACTCAACGGGTTGGATGGCACGCTTCAGCTCAGCTATCAAAATTCTGACAGTGACATTGTTGAGGAGTTGTTTGCCGATGCGGGCATTCGTAGCGAAAGTGAAACCTGGTCAGTGAATTTGAAGCAGCCACTGGTGCGCTCTGTAGCTCAGGAGTTTTCGCTGGGATTGGGGCTAGACGTGCGAGAAAGTCGCAGCTTTATTTTGGATGATATTCCATTTTCTTTTTCGGTGGGGCCTGAAGATGGGGTGTCTAAGGTGAGCGTGCTGCGGTTTTCTCAGGAGTGGGTGAATCGAGATATTGATACGGTACTGGCGTTGCGATCGCAGTTCAACGTAGGGCTCGATATCTTTGATGCCACAGTCAACGATACTGGTACAGACGGTCGCTTTTTCTCCTGGCTAGGTCAGTTTCAGTGGGTCGAACAATTTTCGGCAGGTAAACTGTTGTTAGCCCGGCTAAATGCCCATCTGACGGGCGATTCTCTTTTGCCGCTGGAGCGATTTAGTGTGGGTGGGATTGACACCGTGCGAGGCTATGCCCAAAATCAGTTAGTGACCGATAATGCGGTCACCTTTTCAACAGAAATGCGTTTCCCCATCTTTGCAGACTTTCAGCTAGCGCCCTTTGTCGATACTGGGGGCGGATGGAATAATAGAACGGCTAATCCGGAGACCTCTTTTTTGTTGGGCACAGGTTTGGGGTTGCGCTGGCAGCCCAGCGATACGATTAACTTTCGCCTTGACTACGGCATTCCGCTAATTGACGCTGGCGACGAAGGCAATTCTTTACAAGAGCATGGGCTGTATTTTTCGATTAATACCGTACCGTTTTAATAGACGCTTTTTAGTAGACCTTGTTCTAGGGCATCTCTGCTTTTAGACACCTTTTTAGACATCGCGATGAAGAAAATGACCACTCCACTCAGACTGTTGGTTGTCGATGATCACGAAGCTGTTTTAGCTGGCTTAGTGAGCAACTTGCAGGCAGAATATGAGACCGCAGATATTCGCCAAGCAACCACTACGCAAGCGACGCTAGATCAGCTAGCTGATACGCTGCCCAACGTTCTGGTGATTGATTTGGCACTACCAGAAAATCCGGGCGATCCGTCTGAAGTCGATACTGGGATTAATTTGCTGCGGCAGCTTTTAGCGCAGTATCCTGAACTGAATATTGTGGTACAAAGTGCCAACATAAAATCGCTGGTACGATTAAAGCCCGCGATTGATAGTCACCAAGGCGGATTTACCATTATTGACAAGCGGCTGCCGATGAAGGAGCTGCTTGTCAAGGTAGATTGGGCGCTTCAGGGGGTGATTTATACGCCGCGTGATATGCGCAATGGTGTAGAGGTGCGGCCAGAATGGTTGGATGTTTTGCAGCTGGCCTTTAAAGAAGGATTACAAGATAAGGCGATCGCAGAGCGCATGAGCGTCGCTGAAAGAACGGTTCGCTACTATTGGAGCAAGCTGCAAAATGCGCTGGATGTATATCCAGAAGCTGGCAAGAATGTTCGCATTCAGACCGGGATTAGAGCCCGAGAAGAAGGATTAATTGATTGAACCAATTAACCCATTGATGGCGGGTTAAACCGTTTGAGTTACTCTTGAGTCACTACCACAGGGACGCCATAGAGGCACTATTGAGACGCCACCATAGAGACGCCACAGAAAACCATAGAGACTTTACTATGAAAAAGAATCAGCTGGCCCGGTTGGCCTGGAAACAATTGCAGCAGCCGGTATCGGGCGTGTATTGGCGACGACAGCTCTTTCCTGGGCTGACGGTTGTAGGTTTGGTATTTCTGGTTAGGCTGTTGGGTCTTCTTCAGGTGTCGGAATGGAAAACGTATGATAACTTTTTGCGATCACGCCCCGCAGAACCCACCGAAGACAGAATTCTCATTGTTGACGTCACCGAAGACGATATCCAACAGATGAGCACCTATCCCATTCCAGACAGAACCATCTCGGCGCTGTTAGAAGAACTATCGCAGGCAAACCCTCGGGCAATTGGGGTTGATATTTATCGAGATTTACCGGTTGAGCCCGGTCACGATGACTTAGTAGCAATGCTATCAGGCTCAGATAATATTGTTGGAATCGAGTCAATTACCGGTGCGCTTGTGTTGCCGCCGCCTGCACTACCACCAGAACAGGTTGGCTTTGTGGACTTTCCATTAGATGCCGATGGCTTTGTGCGGCGCGCATACTTGGGGGCACTGCCACCAGAAGGGTATTTGGGACCTTCAGATGATTTTCGATTTTCTTTTGCCTTTACCCTGGTAGAGATTTATCTGGCGGAAGAGAATATTCTGTTGGAAAACGGGCTCAAAAATTCTGACAATATGCGATTGGGAAAAACAGAGTTTTTTTCACTCTCGCCCAATGCGGGTGGCTATGTAGGCACTGAAATCGGTGGAGAACAGATTTTACTGAATCCGCGCAGTGGGCGATCGCCCTTTGAACGGGTGTCGATGGGGGATGTGTTAGCCCAGCGAGTCCCTGCCGACAAAATTGAAAATCGGGTGGTGTTGGTAGGTGTGACTGCCTCGAGTATTAAAGATGTGCTGAACTCTGGGGCGGTCAGTACGGCAAATCCTGGACTGGTGGATGGGGTAGAGATGCACGCCCATATGGTCAGCCAACTGCTGAGTTCGGTGCTGGGTGATCGCCCACTGATAAAAGTATGGCCTGAGCCGGTTGAATACCTTTGGATTTTGATGTGGGGCGGGGTGAGCGTAATACTGGTGCGCTGCATTCCCAGGCCCTCTTGGTACATGCTAACGGTGGGTGTGATCAGTCTGGGGCTGGTGGGAGTAAGCTTTGGTTTGCTGTGGTGGGCGTGCTGGTGGGTACCTGTGGTACCTGCGCTAATTGTCTTTAGCGTAAATGGCTGGGTGCTACCGGCTTTTTATCTGTACGATCAGGCGTGGCGGGCACGTGTGGATGAGCATCAGCGGGTGATCAAACAAACCTACGATACTATTCACAACGGGCCGTTGCAAATGCTGGCGCTGCTGCTTCAAGACAAGCGCAGCCTAAAACCACAGACGGCGGTTCAGTTAGAACAACTCAATGACGGGCTGCGCCAAATTTATGATCGACTGTTGCAAGAAACGCTGTCGCCAACCGACAAGATTCTGCTGGGTAATCAAAGTGTGGTTGACCTGCGCAGTCCGCTACATGAGGTTCTATACCAGGTTTACAAAGAGACGTTGACCCGCTCATTTCCTGGCTTTGCTGCGCTGACAGTGAAAGTGGTTCGCTTTGACCCGTTTCAAACTGGCCAGCTGTCTTCGGATCAAAAGAAGGGACTCTGTCGCTTTTTAGAAGAAGCGCTTTGCAATGCGGGCAAGCACGCGGTGGGTGCCAAACGGCTGTGTGTGACCTGTCTAGCAACTGAAACTGAAAATTTGATTCGTGTTGAGGATAATGCGCCTGCTGGTAAAAAGGGTGGTGTGCTAGCGGGTGGGCGTGGTACTCAGCAGGCCAAGGCGCTGGCGAGACAGCTGCAAGGGTCGTTTCAGCGCGTGGCGGATAATGCAGGCACTCGCTGTGAGCTGCGCTGGCCGCTAAAAGGGAAAAGAAGTACGATCGCATTGCCGAAACTGATAATGACTTCGTCTGATAAACGCAGCTAGTTTTGCTCGGAATTATAGATTATCAATAGTAGTGATCCAGTAGGATATGAACTATCGAATTGAAGTATTGATGACGTATTCGACGACAGATATCAAGCGATGAATTTACTCTCTCAGCAGCGATCATTTGGCCCTATCTGCAAGTTTGCATGCGTGGGGGGTATCGCAATGACAACTGCAATGACAACAGTGTTGTTATCTCCGAATCATGTGGCGGCAAAACAGCTCAACGTGGTGGATGCCGTTCAAGCAGATGTGGCTACGGGTGATCTTCTGTTGGAGTCAACCTTGCTCTCACAGCACCGTCGTCGCCGGAGGTCGTATCGGCCGCCTGCGGACTCTCGGATTCCCCGTCGTGACCATTCTGGCGGTGGGGTTCGTGGCTGCGGGGAAGATATTGCTGCGATCGCGCCTCGCTTAAGCGGCATTGGTCAAACGGTTTCAACCCATCCGACGCTGGTGTGGTACACCGCAAGCGACATTCCTTCGGCCTTAGAACTTCATCTCTATCGCTACACCGCTGATGATCGGCTAGAGACCGTTTTCATTAAGTCAATTGGAGACAGTCAAAAAGGCTACATGGCCTACACGCTACCTGAAGATGAGCTGGGGTTACAACCGGGCGAAACCTATCTGTGGCAAGTGGTGCTTTTCTGTGACGAGAACAGAGAAGAAGTGGGCATGTGGACCGCTGCTGATATTGAACTGGCACCGTCTGCGGTCGCGGTAGAGCCTTCGATGATAGATCCTTCACAAGATTCTCTGAGCATTGCTGAAACCTATGCAAACTTAGGAATTTGGTACGATGCGCTCGCTCAAGTATATGATGCAACCTCTGTAGAAGAGAAAGAATTTCTCCAGACACTGCTGCTTGATCTCGCTGAGTTGGAAGAAAGTGTGGAACGCAAAGAAGACTCTTAAATAGAAGATCCTCAAATAGAAGATTAATTGTCAGGACTCAGTAGCCGAAATCAAGCAGTGGCCAAGCTGCTGCTAGGCTAAGACGGCCGCCCTTTAAGGGAGAGTAGAAAAAAGTGGGGGAAACGTTGAAAACTCGTACGGTAGCATGAGAGCATGACCAACGCACTGCCCCCAATCACCTACCAGTTCAAGGTTTTCCTCATGGGGCTTTTTGCATAACCCCCCGAAAAGGCGCAATCCAGATCGAGACACTTAAGACTCAGAGCTAAAGGCAAGTTTATTAGTGCATTTGTTCTTTGTCATATTTTGCTGGCGCAGAGTATAAATAGTACTCTGTATGAAAAGTCATGTTCGGCAAGAAGTATACTGTCTTTACAAGCTTTATTATCGACTCTTAGAAACGTATTTTGAGATACCGCTTTTGGTTGCTTTTAACGGCTTATCGATAGGCTTAGATTCTTGCCAGAGGCAATTTTTTTATCTACTCGTAGCTTTTTCCAGCTCTGGAAAAACACTATGATATCTGCTGTTCAGTAACTTTATGAAAGTATTAAGAGAGTTCTTTTGCCGATAGTAAGTTCCGAAAACTGAGGCAAGATGCTATCGAAGAAACCCTCTATAGTTCTGCGCTCACACAACTCAGATTCATTTAGCTATCGCATTAGCTGAGCGAAAGCATTGATAGATAGTGATCGAATCTTATCAATACTTGAATAAGGATTAATGGCCTATCGCCTTGGTGAGTGGCGCATGATCGCATTCGGCACCAGAGTACGCTCAATATGGCTAGCTTAGTCCCAAGTGCGTTGGCGGATAGGAGATGAAAGCTCATGGCGCTCAGTCAGACGAAGCCTGAACATGCTGCTGTCAAAGAAGTCCTGAACTAAGTCTCAAACGTATTAATGTGGAATATACCTTTTCGGGGGGTTATGCAAAAAGCCCCAACACCTGCTGCTCGACAAACTGCTAGAGCGCTGTCAAGCACCTGATTGGCTGACAAAAGTTTAATCAGGAACAAACTTAACGGTAATCACGCTGAAATCGAGCAAGCGCCCGGACTTCTTGTTGTGTTGTGGCCTAGAAGCCATCGCCGGTTGCGGATCAATGTGAGAGGTAAAACAAGCCTGTTTAATCACCTGCCAACCGTTGAGCAGAGCCGCCTTAGTCCACTCCAATCCGATGCGAAAGTAGCTGTTGCCTCTATCCCAGTGTGTGTCAATCCATCGCCTACGGCCTGATTGCACAACCGCTACGCCTTGAGCCGTGACGTAAAGCGTGGCTACTGCCAGAATAAACCATAAGCGAGAGAGGTCAGTGAGGCCTCGAATCTCAGAGCGTTGTAGATTCCAACCGGCGGACTGGTCGTCTAAAAATCCTTCCTCGATATCGAAGCGCAAGGCATATTCCATAAAGGTTTGCGGGCTAGTGGGCTGGTCGCTGACGACGGCCCAAAGTTCACCATTGATGTTGTTGCGCCCGATGATGACATGCACTGGGCCGTACTGTTCGTGACGATGGAGTCTGATGTGGTGGAAACAAAGTGCCCGACCTCGTTCTAGGTGAAACGATTTAGGTTGACACCAGCCGGAACCGGGTCGCCAAATCCAGGTGTCACTTTTGATACGGATGCGGTAGTGCCTTAAGTGTCAGGACTGAGTAGCCAAAAAGGGGCTCAGCAAACTGATAGGGTAAGTGCGATCAGCTCATTTCCCCGCCGCCTGATGGATTGCCCGCATTGCCAATCGCCCCGCGTCTCTCTGCTCCAGCGAAAAACCAATCTGGGCTATGACATGTTCCGCTGCAAGCGCTGTCGCCGGACTTTCAACGAGCGCACGGGCACACCGTTTAATTTTATCGAAGTCCCTACCGACATTATCTTTCAAGTGTTGCTTTGTCGTGTCCGTTACAAGCTCAGCTACCGGGATGTTGCCGAATTCTTCTTACTCCGAGGTTTCCAGTTCACCCATGAAACTGTGAGAGATTGGGAAGCAAGATTCCTCCCTCATTTTACGGAACAGATTCGGACGAAACGGAAAGGTAAAGTCGGCAACGTCTGGTTGATCGATGAAACATTCATCCGAGTAAAAGGTGTGTGGTGCTACCTTTATCGGGGCATCGATGAGGATGGCAATCTGATGGATGTCCGTCTTAGCAAAACTCGCGATATGGTTGGGACGAAAGCCTTCTTCGCTCAGGCGCTCGGTCTTCACGAGGACGCCCCTGAGAAGATCGCTACTGATGGCCTAGCGTCTTATCCACGAGCAATTAAGGAAGAACTGGGCAAGAATGTTGAGCATGAAGTTCGCCCCTGCACCGCCAATCCAGTCGAACAAAGTCATCGGCGCATCAAACACCGCTATTATCCGACACTTGGATTTGGAGAGTTTGAAGCAGCTCAAAGATTCTGTCGAGCGGTGGACGAAGTAGGCAACTTTTTGAGGCCACGAACTCGAATGGCAGAATTCGTCTGTCCAGATGATCTCAGACAGAAATTTATGCAAGGGGTCGGGGAATTGGAAACCTTATTCAAGGCCGCTTAAGCTGAGATAGCGACAGGGAGCGATCGCGTTGCTAGAGATTCAACGTAATTTGGCTACTGACTTCTGACAGTTTCATCCTAGTAACCGAATTTACAAAAAGATTGCGAACACTATAGCTGAGGAGATGCAGTAGAGACATGGCACGAATGAGCAAACGACCCATGACAGCAATGTTTGGAGGAGCAGTGTCTGCCCAAGAAGGTGAGACAATTACCCAGCTAAAAGAAGAAATTGAAAGCTTAAAGTCTTTATCGGAGCAATCTTTCAAACTACCAGTAGACGATATACAGCCACTTCAACTACCTGGAAAACTGAAGCAGCCAAGGCTTTACTTCGATCCCCAGAAAATGGAGAGGCTCAAGCAATCTATCCAAAAGCATGGTGTACTAGAACCTATTTTGGTAAGACCGAGTGCTAAGGGTCGTTACGAAATTATCAGTGGTGAAAGACGCTGGCGTAGCTGCCGTGCTCTGGAGATGGAAGATATCCCAGCCATTGTGCGGGATATGAGCGATGCGATCGCTCTCGAAGCGGCATTAATTGCTCACCTACTTAACGAGGAAATCACTCCTGTTGAGCAAACGGAGAGCATCCTTAATCTGCTTTCACTTCACCTGAACATGCCTATTGAAGAAGTAAAAGCCAATCTCCATCGAACAAAAAACGTGAGTGCTTCAGTCTCGAATAAGGAAGGATTTGAAGAAGATGCTCTCAGGGTTGTAACCGAAACGCTTAAAGAATTTGGGATGAAGCTTTCTAGCTTTGTCTCTAACCGGCTACCCATGCTTAACTTATCCCCTGAGATATTGGATGCTGTACGGGAAGGTAAGCTCTCACCTACGAACGCTGTACTTCTAAACAGGCAACCTTCTAAAATGCATGCAGAGCTTATTGAAGATGCTGCCGGCCTCACTAAGCAAGACTGTATGGCACTAGTCAGAGATCTAGAGAAAGAAAGAGCACAGAAACAGCCATCATCACCGTCGCCAATTTCTGATAGAGTCTTTGCTCGTATCAA
The DNA here is from genome assembly GCF_000155595.1 of Synechococcus sp. PCC 7335. Classification (NCBI taxonomy): domain Bacteria; kingdom Bacillati; phylum Cyanobacteriota; class Cyanophyceae; order Synechococcales; family Synechococcaceae; genus Synechococcus; species Synechococcus sp. PCC 7335. Next base: position 153,614 of record NZ_DS989906.1, read on the forward strand.
GGCGGTTAGAAAAAAGAAGTCATTATTACAACTAGAACAAGCACAAAAGAAGCTCGAAGAGATTGATCGGCTCCTACAGGAAATAGAATCACTCAGTCCTTGAGCAGACCACAATTCTAGACTTGTAGTCAAGTACATTTGTACGCATCAGGCCATTTCAATAGAAAGAAAGGGGGTGGTTCGCATATGTATAGAACCGGAACAATTTTGGCCTTTAAGCTCAAAAGCCTGACCCTGAAAGGGTTTTAAGCTTAAGCATTTGTACTCGGTCTTGGTGGGCTTTATTCAGAAGAAAAGCTTGAAAGCATTGAAAACTCGTTAGGCATAGAGCGTCAAAAGTCCTTATAGGCCAAAATTTCTCCATGTCTATACAAAGGCCACATCTGTAAGCGAGTTGGCATGAGCCGTGCTAGCTATTACCGACTTGTTGGAGGGTTGCAAGCGTAGCTGTCATAAAGTGCACTAAGTACTAAGGCGAAGCCTGAAACGTCGAGGACTCGTTAAAAATTTGGCTAAAATCTAGGTTCCTCCTGAAAATTAAGTACAAATAAACCACTCTAAAAACCTTGTGCATCAGTACTTTCGAGCTTATTTAACTGATTCGAAAATACGCTTGTACTAAGCCTGATTGAGATTTTGACTCAACATCTCTATGTGTTGGTTTGCTCGTAAAAAGAGTTGTGTTGTGATTTACTACTTCAGTAATAAACTTTTTTCTCAAGGGTAAACAGGAAACTCATGCTATGTGAGAGCTTCCTAAAAAGTGACATCTATTATCTATTGGTCAGAATAGTGATAAAGGGAAAAATATCTTATAAAAGCGAGGAATTAGGAAATGGAAAAATCTAGTATAGATACTTCTTTGATAGCTGATGGAACGCAATCTCAATTGATTCAATTTCGACAGTCGAAAGGTGCACTGCCTGATATAGAATCGACAACTCATATCTATGGGTCTAACTCTAGCGTAATGTGCGATACCGATGCTCGTGGTCATGCTAAGCCGAAAAGTAGTAGAAGAAATCTAATAGAGGCAGTCCTAGATGCTTCCGAAGGTGTCATACGATTATGGGCACCAAATACAATATTGAGATGGAAATTTCAGGAGCGTTCTATAGCCCTTCTAGAGGATCCTGAAGCCGCTAAGCTTGCCATAAAGGAGCTTTTAGCGCAAGCCCTTTTAGCTTGGGGCGACGCAGCTCCTGTCAAATTCACACAAAGAGAAGATGCGTGGGATTTTGAGATAGAAGTAAGAGAATCTGATAAATGTCGTCGAACTCAGAATCAGGAGAAAGCTTGTGTTTTAGCAAGTGCTTTCTTCCCTGATGCTGGCCGCCATGAATTGGTTATTTACCCAAAGATGTTTACTCAGAGCAGAGAAGAGCAAATAGATACACTTATTCATGAGCTTGGGCATATTTTTGGGCTGCGACACTTCTTCGCCAATGTTAGAGAAACAGCATTTGCAAGTGAAATATTCGGAACACATGACTCATTTAGCATTATGAATTATGGTGACGAAAGCCGCTTGACCGAAGCTGATAAGGCTGACTTAAAAAAACTGTACCAAATGGTTTGGAGTGGTGAGCTCTCAGAAATTAATGGTACTCGTATCGAACTCGTTAAACCTTCGCACGCTTTGTAGGAAAATTTTTAGTTGTATTCAAATATCCCGTGCTTTAACTCAGCTTATAAGCTGAGTTAAAGCACGGGATATTTGAAATCGCGAGAAACAAGGACACACGAAAACCGTATATATGGTCTTGGAAAACCCTGAAATATTTATAGAATTGAACCAATTGGGGACGGGCATAGCGGCTTTCATCGTGTCCGACTTAAGCAGTGCAAGAAATGCAGACACTGCTATTTCCGATACGTTTAGGAAAACTCATCCTCGCTGCAAATACTTGGTGATGCAGTGTGCAGCCCCTAAATTTGCGGCAAATGGATGAAAATCAGGCAGTTGCCGTACTTCATAGCCTAGAGATTCCCAAATTTCTTTGTTTTTTTCATCTGTTACTGAAAAATCTGCCCAGAAACCGTGGGCATATGTAGGAATCCAGACAATTTTAGGGGAGTCTTGTAGTAGTACGTTGTTTGATGTTGCAAAGTACCAATACCTAGTTTTATTGGCATCATCATCATCATAAGCCATTGGCATTGGGTTTCGAATTACTTCAAACCCTAGCTGCTTTAGTTGTCTTGAAATATCGTCAAAGACTGGCTGCATGGCCCCTTCAGGCAAAGGTTTATCGAGTAGTTCATATGCAGATTTTGGATCAGCTACTAAAACTCTATACTTGCCGTTTTCATTCCGGCCTGCAAGGCTAATAAACATATCAATATGGAATAGCGGCTGAACTGTTCCCTCACCATTTCCAAAAAACAATACTTCTGTCCACATCTCTTCTCCTATAAGAATTGGACGAGTTTGTGTTGACGGGACAGGGACTCGAGAACCCAAAACGATAAGACGCCGATCTTTGTCTAGTTTTTCGCCATAAACTCTCTTTACTGCCTCTCTTTCGGATTCACCTTCCTTTTGTTGTATAAATCCAAGGTCTATTGAATTTGAGGGATAATCTGCACCAATCATCCAGAAGTCATCACCGATGAGAATATTTCCACCCTGGAAATAAAGTTTTACCTGTGTTGATTCTATATCTGTCTTAACTGAAACTTTGTCGGCGATATAGGCATCATCGGCTCTTCGGAAACTTGCTGGCTCAACAAAGTATTTTTCCTTGTCGTTCAGATCATTGCAGATACAATATGCATCTTCGGCCCATACAGTGAACCTGATATCTCTAGATACCGTAATAATCTCAAAATTATCCACCAACCCAAATTCATTCAACCATTTCTTTAAAGTGTTCTCGGCCACTTCGTGGGTCAGTATAGTGCGGACTGTTTTGGATGGGATGGTACGAAGAATAGCTCGAAAAACATCAGCATATTTTTTGATGACTAAACTTTCTGAAGGTGCATAGATGTTTTCAGGATTATATGGATCGTTTTTTGGGAAAAATACCCAGTCAGGAATAGTAAACAATAGTCTCTCAAGACTGCCATGCAAACTAGAGACCAAAGAAGGATTTTCAAGACTGGCTATGATCTCTGATTCCAATATTGAGAAAAGATTGCCACGTGACCTAAAAGCCTCTAAAGTTGCAGTATTATCTTGTTCAGTTCTTGGTTGAACAAACCTTGAATTAACGTATCCATTAGCAAGGCGCTGCATAATTATTATTTTCCTTTTTAATATAAGTTAAACAGAACTGATAATAAAGTAAGTCGATATACGACAGAAAACTAATAAATTTCAGGAATTGCATGAAAACGTTAACTGAAGACTGAAATTATTTGACTAGCCGGAGCATGCACGCAAAAGTTATGATTTTGGCCTGTCAAGAAACTTAGAATGGACCACTGAACTTTCTTTTTATTTTTGGATGAGTTTCTTAATAATCCTCGGGGCCTAATTTGAAGAAAAGCCCCAGTATAAAGAAAACGGTCGTTAATTTTATGGTACTTATGTACTTCTTGGAGAGTTGCTTTAATGCCGCCAAGTCGAGCCTTGACGTTATGTGATCGCACCTTCATTCGATAAAGCGGTAATCTTGAGCCAGAGCATAGGCAAACGAACAAGCAGGCGATGAACTACGAAGTAGAGCGCTGGCATCGGCAAGACTGGCAAAAGGGAACGCGTTTCTACTCCTGCCAGCTATGTCAGAACTTATTTGGTGAGTGGATCGTGCTCCGTCGATGGGGGCGAGTTAGCGCCTTAAGCGGTCAAAGCTTAGAGCACGTCTGTCATACCTATGAAGAAGGTTTAGAAATAGTAGCCGCGATTGAAAAACGGCGGCGTCAGCGTGGTTATGCTGCCAGATAAGTATTTGCCTTGCTTTCACGACTTAAGGCTGTGTCTTGAAACAATGAGAACCAACTAGCTGTATGGATAGCAAACAGCTATCCATACAGCTAGAAACCAATATCCAGAAAATGGTTTCTGGATATTCTCGATTTGGAGAGGCTGAAGCATAGGGTATTGATTTTGCCTAAAGCCTTTCATGTGGGCTGCTTAGAGTTCTTTTTCTGGACTTAAAACGATGAAACCATTTACCAAAAACCATTTTATTGTTTCCAAAAACCATTTTTTGGATTATCGTATATGCCATCAGTAAACTGCTAAAAGCGCTGCCTATGAAATACGTCAGTTTCGTTTCTAAAAAAGGTGGTGTGGCAAAGAGTACAAGTGCTATTCACTTTGCTTACTGGCTAACCCAAGAGGGCTACCGTGTAGCACTGATTGATGATGATGCTAATCGGACAGCACTGAAGGAATTTGTCAGGACTGAGTAGCCACAATTCACCTGCTCATCAGTAGTGTGATCGCACCTACCCCTATTTCTGTTTAGGAAGCTTGGAACAGATCTTCCAATTCTTCAACTCCCTTCAGTAACTGCGCTCTGCGATCGTCAAGGCACACGAATTCTGCCATTCGGCTACGAGGCCTCAGGAAGTTGCCAACTTCATCGACTGCTCTGCAAAATCTCTGCGCAGCCTCAAACTCACCGAACCCCAGGGTTGGATAATAGCGGTGTTTGATGCGCCGATGACTTTGTTCAACTGGATTGGCTGTGCAGGGGCGGACTTCATGCTGAACTTTCTCACCTAAGTCTTCTTCAATCGCCCGTGGGTAAGATGCTAAGCCATCGGTCGCGACCTTGTCAGGAGCGTCCTCGTGCAGATCGATGGCTTGAGCAAAGAAGGCTTTGGTGCCAGCCATGTCGCGAGTTTTGCTAAGGCGAACGTCTACCAGATTGCCATCTTCATCAATGCCTCGGTAGAGGTAGCACCACTGCCCACAGACTTTCACGTAAGTCTCGTCAATCATCCATAATTTGCCGACTTTGCCCTTTCGCTTTGTTCTAATCTGCTCTGTAAAATGAGGTAGGAAACGTTCCTCCCAATCCCTTGCAGTTTCGTGGGTAAACTGAAAGCCTCTAAGCAAAAAGAACTCAGCCACATCCCGATAGCTGAGCTTATAGCGGACGCGGCAGAGCAACACCTGGAAGATAATGTCTGTTGGGACTTCCACAAAATTAAATGGCGTATCTGTGCGCTGATTGAACGTCCGGCGACAGCGTTTGCAGCGAAACATGGTATAGCCTAGATGGGTTTTGCGCTGGAGCTGCGAGATATGAGGCGAGTGGCAATGCGGACAATCCATGAGGTAGAGGTAGAGCTGATCGCACCTAGCCTATCAGCTGGCCGAATCCTTTATTTTGGCTACTCAGGGCTGACAGTATCCTCCGAGCACCTGGATGCCAATATCTTGACGATCATCAGGTGAGAGGCTGGCGGCAATAGAAAGAGCTGGACTCATGAGGGTGATCGTAGGGGAAGATGACGACCAAGTTTTAGACGAGCTGATCACACCAAAGTGTCACCCTGTTTTTAACCATCCCCTAATTGATATTGACTATACCTTCAGTTTTCAGAATCTAGAATGTAGAATTTCTGTAGAAAATAGCTGGATCACTTTTACTGAATGAGGCAGTATGAATATAAATTTGGACCGGTGGGCGTGGCGCACAAAAGAGTTGGATGCCAAAGATGCAGTGAAGGTTAAGAACGCACTTAAGGAAATTGTCAATAGGCTTGATGATGCCCCTATTCGGTTAAATAATAACAATACTCATCAAGATGTATTGGATGATTTAGACAATCCTAATTACCTTAACGAACAGATATTATCTAAGGTCAATACAACAGCAGAAGATCTAGAGCTATATGCTCGCAGTAGAGCCATCAATATCTTTCCTGACTATGCAAACCATCCCAACCACCTCTATGCTGTCGATAAGTATCATATCGAGTCGGGGATTGAACGAAAGACAATTTCTTATTTGGTTAATGATCTGGGTTTTACTGGAACACAAGAAATACTACATTTAGCATCAAAAAATCGTTATGTCCAAAAAGGTAGCTCAGGGCACGATATTTCTTCGATGCAAGATATCATTAATAAGGATAAAGCGGCGGATGGAAAATCCGACTCAGTAGAAAGTTTAAACAAAACCTTGTACGGATCTGAAAGTATCGAGTTGTCTGCTGCTTTGATGGCTCTGAACGCCTATGCTAAATCTCTCGAAGCCTTTCTTATCCCTCCAAGTGAAAATATTGCTAATTTTTTAGATGTAGATGAGATAAAACTATTGGAACGAGGTGATTTAGAGCGAGAGTATTATCAAACTATTACCCATTTTGGCAATATGGGGGCTAGCTTGGGAGCAAAGTTAGCTTATTACTACGGGAATGAAGAGATTGCAACGCAAATAATTACGCAAGCTTCGGTTAAGACCGTTGGTAGCTATTTAGGAGATTATGTCAACTATCAGGCAGCTGGCTTACCCCTGCCAGCCCAACAAGCCTACCAACGCATTTACAACAATATTACTCAAACTGCTACAACCTTTGTTACTAATGCTATTGTCGACGTTTTTAACGAAACTTTTGATATTGAAGATCCGCTAGGTCATTTTTTAACAAGTACGATTGTGACAGGGGTAACAAATTCTTTATTAGGTGAAATTGCTACCACAGTGCTGCCGAGCGATGCAAGACTTGCTAAGCAATATATGCAAAAATATCTCGGAATTCATGATGGTGCGAAACTGGGCCTTTCAACGGAGGCTGTTACTGGTGAAATTATAAATGTCTTTGAAGGCAGCATCGCCTCTTTTGCTACTAGCCAATTGTTTAGTTATCTAGATGCTGCCTGGAGCGATGTACAGTTAACGAATTTAGGCTCTACTGTTGGAGGTGTAGTAGGCAACTTTTTATTACCTGGCATCGGTGGGTTTATTGGCCAAGTCGCTGGTGGCCTAGTTTTCGATCTTGTTGAGAATAAAGACCCACGCTCTTATCATAGCGTGTCACTGGACCCGAATACAGGATTGTTTATTAGTCAGTTTTCTTATGAAAAAGATGGAGGAAATCGCGGACTATCTGAACAAATGGGACGCGGTGCTAGAGATAATATCGAGCTTGCATCGTTATATGTGGGTGGGAAACCGCTAATTATCAATAATTTTGAATATGGCCACCATAACGAAAAAATGGTGTTCATTTCCGATGTTACAGGTCGTCGTTCCTTTGATACAGCTGAAGAAGCATTGCGCTCTGGCGTTGTCACACAACTAAAAACTTATGAGGTGGAAGGTGGTAATGCCTATGCCGTTGATCTGATTCACCGCGATTCTTATGACCCGACATTAGATCAGTTATTCATAGATCTCAATACAGCAGATGAGTATGAACTTCATAAGGTGAACCCTTTCCTCTATGGCAGTAGTATTGCGAACATGAATGATAACGATGCCAAAGAATTTTTGCTAAAAGATTGGATATCAACATTAGACGAGGCGAATCGTCTAGGATTTGACATCTTGCCATTTAATGATGGTGGTGAATTCTTGCCGGTATTAGATGATAATACGCGCACCGTTAAAGGCGGCGCGGGCGACGACTTTATATATCGCTATTCTGGAAAAGCAAGTCTTTACGGTCAGGAAGGGGACGACACCATACGGGTTGATGTAAATATTTTAGATAACAATAGTTTTGATGTCATTAATGGTGGCGATGGTTTTGATACTTATATAGGGCGATACGATACCTATGTGTTTGATGCTAAAAAGCCCATCGGCATTGTTCTAGACCCCTACGGACATAACGGCTATTTAGTATCTTCCCCGGAACCAAGATTAGAAGCTCGTATTTATTTCACCGAGCGTTTGGATATCACTGCTACTACCTATAACGACGAATTTACTCTAAACAATTCAACTAATGTTTTTGACGGGCACAGTGGCATGGATACTATTTCGCTCTCCTTAGGCGAAGCCACGGAAAATGTTGAATTTAACTTATCTAGTAAAGAAAACCAAATCTCCTACGGTTCATCTGCTTTGTACAATTTTGAATGGGTTGATCATCTTATTACGGGCCTTGGTAACGACTCCATTCAAATCGATAAAGCACTACTACAAACTAATGATTTCGGTATCATTGGGATGGGTGATGGAATTGATACCTTTAAATCAGATCTAACTGATGCCTTCAAAACATCAACAGGAATTAATCTTTCCCGTTATCTTGGTAGAAGCCACTTGCTCTACCACAATGACAAATTAAGGTGGCGTCTAAATGATGTTGAGCGTTTTGAAATTACGGGAACCCGTTTTGACGATCAGTTTGAGTTAACAAACTCTTATCAAAAATTTGATGGTGGTGCTGGTTTCGACACTATAGAGATCGATCTAAGTCATGCCAACAGCGATGTGCTGTTAGACCTCAGCAATAGCGAGAATCAGCTTGTTTACAATGCTTCCAGCCTTGCAAATTTTGAAAATGCTCACAAGGTTTACACTGGTTCCGGAAATGACTCTATACAAATTGGTGCTATTCTCCTCACTAATGAAAATTTCGATATTATCAATTCTGGAGAAGGCCAAGATAAGTACATCGGCAATTTCTCAGACTTGAAAACAACAACTGGATTAGAGTTTATTGATTATATAGGTGATAGCATTCTGTTATATCAGAACAATAAATTGGAGGCCAGGTTATATGGGTTTGAAGAGTTTTATATTACTGGTACCGCTAAGGACGACAAATTCAAATTCGATATCGGAGACCACACTGTCGATGGGTTCGGAGGTGCTGATATTATCACAACCAATGTGGGTGACGATACTATTACTCTAAGAAAAAGTTCTGATGGCAGTGTAATCCTTGATAAAGGAGGCGATGACAGCCTAGTTATTCAAGATATGTTAATCACCAGCAATGATTACAAACGTCAGGAGAAAGATTTTATCATTTATCTTGACAAGCAACAGAAAAGCAGTATTGTTATTGAAGAATTCTTTGACGAGAATGGTTCTGCTGGTTCTGGGTTTATTGAAACAATTAATGGTCAAAGCTCGAGAAGATTTCTTGATAACTTGGGTGGCATAAAGGATGCTGCTAATTCTAAGGTCATTAAGAATGGTGGCAACGGTCGAGACACACTAAATGGTGATGCTGGAGACGATATCCTTAATGGTGGCAACGGCCAAGATACACTAAATGGTGATGCTGGAGACGATATCCTTAATGGTGGTAAAGGCCAAGATACACTAAATGGTGATGCTGGAGACGATATCCTTAATGGTGGTAAAGGCCAAGATACACTGAGAGGCAATGATGGACACGATGTCTTTGTCTTAGCTTTAAATCAAGGTCAGGACAACATTTTAGACTACAGAGATGGGTTTGATTTTCTAGGTCTGTCGAATGGTCTAACTTTCAAAGATTTAGACATTATTGCTAGTGGGAATAACACGCTGATTCGATACAACCGTAAAACTTTAGCCAGTCTCTCGAATGTTGATACTAATATCGTTGGTTTAGAGGACTTTGTGAGCATCTAAACTGACTTTCGAGAAGAAAAACTGTGGAATCGGTGTCGCGGGCTAATTGCTTATAATAACGGGGAAGGTTATTCATGGGTAACAAATAACGGCTTTGTCAACTTAGCGAAGCTTGACCGTATACCGGTGATTTTGGGAAGCTGCATCCATGACTAATCCCTACCGTGGCCATCGCTTCCCAGCCAAAATCATCAGCTACTGCGTGTGGCTGTACCATACGTTTCCGTTAAGCTTTCGTGACATCGAAAAAATGATGCTTTATCGCGATGTCACAGTCACCTATGAAGCGATCAGAGGGTGGTGTCTCAAATTCGCTCAGAGCTATGTCAATAAAATCCGTAAGCAGCGGCTCAAAACCGGTGATAAGTGGCATCTTGATGAAGTGGTAATCACCATCAAGGGTGAGCAATTCTACTTGTGGCGCGCCGTTGACCAGCATGGCACAGTGCTCGATATCCTGATGCAGCGCCGTCGTAACACAGCCGCTGCGTACAGATTTTTCCGCAAACTACTCAAATCAACCGGCTTTGCACCCAGAGTCATCATCACAGATAAACTCAAAAGCTACAGTGCGGGCTTCTCCATCTCGGTGTGTTCGAGACTTCGCGTTTTTGACTCAATAGAGCGATCACATGACTATAGGGATGGTATCTAGTTCTTATTCGCTAATCATGTTGCTACTATAAGAGCGGAAAAGCAACACTTATTTAGATGTCGGCCACAGTATTACCCCAGCTCAAAACTGTCAGTTCCAAGTTAGAAGCTGAAGCAGCGTCTATCGAACAGCAACTATCGATAGTACGAGAGAAGCGAAAGGCTATTCTCTCAGTCATCGATATGTTTGATGCTTCACCTGCTGCCACTGAAGCAAAAGATGACCTCACTGATGAAGAGACTGCTTCCCCTACTGTTCAACAACCAGAAGAGAAGACTGAGAAAGCGACTAGAACTAAAAAAGCTACCAAGGCCAAAAGCACGAAGCGGAAGAAAGACGGACGCGCAGGGAATTGGCAAAAGTATCTGCTTCCTGCCATGAAAGGCTATTCGCTACCTGATGCCGTACAGTTAGTCCTCGAACAAGAGCCGAAGAAGGACTTCAAGATTGCCGAGGTGATGTCCGCTTTGTTCAAAGAGAACATGCCCAAAAGTCAGTATCTAAAGGCTCGAAACCGTGTCTCGAACATCCTCTCGGGAGGTGCTCGCAATGGCGACTGGCATAGAGGGGAACGCAGCTCCTATCGCTTCTCCAATTGATATGCTCTCTTGCACAGGCATCAACTACCTCTTGCAACCCAAACATCCTACGTCTGGCCCTTGTTTGCGAATCTAGTTAGCATAGCCCTGAGCAAACTTTAGACACTATCCTCTGATCGCTTCGTAGGTGACCATGACACCCCGATAAAGCATCATTTTCTCGATGTCACGCAAGCTTAGTGGGAAGGTGTGATACAGCCAGACGCAGTAGCTGATGGTTTCAGATGGGAAGCGGTGCCCCGGTAAGGATTAGTCATAGATGAAGCTTCTTAAAATCAGCAATTCACAGTCAAATCTAGACAACTTGACGATGCCAGTTCGCTTTATATGATTGATGTGATTGCGGTCCTTTGTGCGGCTTCCTTCAGTCGCTCCACAAACTCCGACCTGCGATCGCCTGTTAGCATCAACCGCTCAATTGCCCGCGTCATCGCCACATACAGTAAACGCGCTTCGTCACCAACATCTCCCGTCCGGTTAGGCAGAAAGCCTAATCCAGGAATAAAGACGACTGGAAACTCTAGCCCTTTACTACTGTGCATCGTCATCAGTTTGACACTTGGGCATAGCGGGTCATAGTTACGACTGCTGCTGTTTTGATTGAGCCAAGCTACTGGGATACCCGCTTGCTGTAGCTCGGCAAGTGCTTGTTCTCCCATCCAGTTGGTGCGGTAGACGACGGCCATCTCGTACCAAGGAATACCGCTCTCGTGAAGCGCTTGGGCTCTTTGCGCAATATAAGCGATCTCCGCTTTGTAATTCGCGCACTTTACCAACTCTGGCTCTGGGCCTTCGCGCCCTGCACTATCAGGAACTATCAACGGTGGCCTGTCTTCATCAACGCTGCTCGTCGGTGGCATCATCTCTTTAGCAAACTCATAGGCCAGCCTCAGCACCTGAGCAGTGTTGCGGTAGTTCAACTTCAGAATCGTGGTTCTACCCTGCGCTTTGATACCCAAACTTTTGAAGCTGAACTGACGACTAGCCCGTTTGCTGTAGAGGTTCTGAGCATCATCGTAAAGTACGAGCAGTGAATCGGTGGCAGGATTCACCATCTGCGCGACTAGCTTCAGCCATTCGGGAGCAAAGTCATGAGCTTCGTCCACCATCACCGCGCCATACTGACCTTGAGGAATATGACCTGCTTCAACAGCGGCAATAACAGCTTGCTCTAGCTTCCTGATGTACTCGACACCTCTGTAGCGTCTGGCATCTGGACGTGCGATACCGTAGCGTTTGAGCATATCTAGACACCATCCGTGGAAATGACGCACCGTAACGCACTGGCTTTGGTTCTCGTTCACGATGAGCGATCTTAACTTAGCGGCTAGCGCCACGTTGAAGCAAAGTACGAGCACTGACTGATTTGTCTGCGCTAGATGTTGACAGCGATAGGCCAAAATCAACGTCTTGCCACTACCAGCTACACCATGAATCACTCGATGGCCCTTACCGAGGTTGCGAGCGAGCTGCTCTTGCTGTAAGTCCATGACCTTGAGTACTTGAGGAATGGCGGTTTGCAGCCTCTCTTCCAGTTGCTCGTCAAAGAACGAGAGCGGCTTAGTCGAAATGCGCAGCTCTGGGTAGAGGTGCCAGCGAACGCGATCAATCTGCTCAGCGGTTAGGGAGCTGCCGAAGTTGTAGTGGCTCATGGCCCAGAGCTGCTCTTGAAAGGTACCTGCATCAACGCTCTGCGTCATCTCGTCTTTGCAGATGACCAGATGAGCGTCTATGACCTGAGCCAGGGCGGGCTGTGAGTCGAACATACGACGGGTAATGTTGGGTAGCACCACGCCATAGGCATAGGGACAAGAGAGCTTGCCTTGGTAGCGGCCTGCCATCTGTACCAGCGCCTCATCTTTCTCCAGCATCGAACAGATAGCTAGTGCGTAGTTCCTAGCTTGGTGTAGTGGGTTAACCACCTTCTTAAGGCCAGAGGGGGTAGCAATCTCACAACTTCTGGGATCAACAGATTGAATCGTGTTCAGTTTCCAGTCTTTGACTTCTAGGACAAAGATGCCGCGTGAAGGGTGCAAGATGATGAAGTCGGGATACAGACGTTTTAAGCCGACTGGCACGTCGTACCAGAGCAGGTAGTCGTCTTCGAGATTCGCTTCTAGCCGCTGTGCTAGCCGCCGTTCTCCAGAGGTCATTCGGCTGGCAGTACTGTGGTAGGAGGGAATGAGCGTAGCCATTGTTTGGAGTCGGTAGTGCCCCTATTATGCCCACTGCCTGCAATACAAGGATCGACTCTTGCGACCACAGCCTGAAGGGAGAGCGACTCGATGTATCGAGGTGACTAGGTTTTGTTTACACAATGGTTTTCCTTTTCTGCGCAGATGGGTGTTCTAAGAGCGAGACACTCTATTCCCCCCACTTACCATGCGCTTCTTTGTTAAGCTAATCGGCTTTGGCCTACTGATGTTCAGCATCTATCTGCTAGGCAACAACATCTTGTTTACGACTAATGTTTATCCGTACTGGTGGCGAGGAATCGCCGCTGACGCATCTATCTTTTTTCTAGCAATCGGCGTGCTGTCGCTAGTCTTTCTACCCAGTGAGTTTAAGGAGATTGGTTGGGTATCGACTGCCCTTGGTATCTTAGCCGTCTTCATAAGCAGCCGAGCTATCCTGAATCCGACTAGCCTATGGGAGTTCTTTCTAGCCTTCATAGTGATGGCGATTGGCTACAAACTGTTTTCGACTGGTCGCATACCCCTGCTATAGAAGAATGTCAGCGAAGCCTATCCAAACGCCGAGGCGATCACATACCAAGATTGTCTAGCCATCTAGTTACTAACCAACCCCCAACCGTCGGTCGGGAACAATATCTTATGTAACTTATAGTCTTTCTCAAAATCATTAAAGTTACATAAGAAAAAGAGAGCGCTTCAGACTATCAAGCAGTGATGAGCCAACGGATCGAGAGACAACGGTTGCTCATAGGGTTGAGTACGATTGCATAAGCTGAGCAGATAGCACCTACTCAATAAATCTGTCTTGAAATTGACCCGTGCATAGAGTTGAAAAAATTCGGCTTCTAAGCCTGAAGTCCCATCATGTCAATGCTTCTCCGGTTGTGTAGAAACAGGATGAACCTGTGAGTGCAGATACTGTGAGTGCAGATACAAGAAACTTTTCTAGAAAGAAGAGAGCATACTGAATTGTTTAGCTTGCATCAAGAACGATTGAAGCTTCTAGTCTTAACTGACATAGGCTATGGACGTTAGCGTTGCTTCTAAGTTAGAACATGGGTAAGGAAATATAGAATCTATCTTTGTTCCATCTGCAGAGCTGCTATGAGCTTTCAATGGTGTGAAGTAAGATTCGCGTGATATTGAAAAGAACATAGATGGTTACTCAGCAAACGACAGCGCAAACCCTAAGAAGTTCGGTCAGACTGACTAAGCCCGAATTACTAGCCCAAGTGCCTGATGGCTACAATCGTCGTCAAGCCTTTAATTTCCTGCGTCATAGAGCGACTAACTACGAGGCGCTGTTAGAGCAGTATCGCCAGCAGTACGGTAACGTAACGCCGAAGGAGAACAAAGCAGCTGTCCAAGGTGCCGCCGATGTCATTATTAAAGCCTTGCGAGATGAGAATATAGAGCTAATTCAAGGTAGAAGCAATACGCCGTTTGCCAAGTTTGCACGCTCTTTGGCAGAGCTACTAGGGCTAGATTCCGGTGTGGATCTAGCGATGATTCATGAAGCGACCAAAACCCTGAAGCGTTCTCAGACTATGTACAAGTCGTGGAACGAGCGCTATCGCCGTCAGCGTGACCTTGTTCTAAAAGCGATAGAAGCTGCTAGCCCAGAAGTACGTCAGCAAGTGCAAGCGATCTACAAAGCTACCTCAAAAGATAAGTTAGACGCACTAGAGAAGCGTTTCAATGGCTAAGAAGAAGACTTCTACTAACCAAGCTGTCAGTCTTAAGCAGATGAAGCTGATTGCGATCAAGCAGGAGTGCTACGCCATCTCAGGTGCAGCTACGACACCTGCGCTTAAAAAGCAGTACCCAACGCTATCGAAGAACCGAGACTTTAGAACCAGAAAAGCGTGGGAGTATGTACTCAAGCGATTGCGTCGTGACGGCGAGTGGCTAGGAATCAAAGTGACAGAGTTAGAGTCGTTGGCTGAGAAGCAGCGTAGCGCAAAGAAAACCGAACTAAAGGGCCTTACCTTTTCACCTGAGCGGGTAGCGATGGATCAGGCAGCTGAGAACGATGACTAACTTATTGAATCTACCGGCTATCAGCGCAATCTACCGGATATGGCACCGTGACGAAGTGGTTTACGTTGGCCAGACTAAGAACCTAAGACAGCGCTGGCGGCACCATCATATTTTGCCGAAGTTAATAGCTTGCTACGGAACGGACTGGCGGCTTGATTGGATAGCAATTGAGGAAGCGAATCTAATTCGTGCGGAGGCGTTTTCGTACCGTTGTTTCAGACCACTGCTAAACCAGAGAAACCCTTCCGAGCAGCTAGGTTTGTAGCCATAGTTGATGAGGTTGAAGACTACGATGACAGGGTATTTCTGCTACAGAGTATTAGGAGGTCTCTGTAGCAGCAAACTATGACTTTAGCCCAGCGGCTGCTGACTGAAGAAACGCTATGTCCCCTGCACATCAAGTATTTCAGCCTTTTTATACAACGCCTGAACCTATATTTGAGCAAGGCGAGAATAAAATCTTAGGCTCTGAAACCTCTATATATCAATGGATGTAGCCTTAAAGGACAAAATTGTTCCGATTCTATACGACACTGTTGGCGAACTCCACAATAGCCGCTCAAACCCAGTAAATTCATTCTCAGCTTCTGTCCTAGACTAACGAAAACTCGTCGGTTCAGCGTTGAAGATTTGGTTCGCCAACAGTGTCCTATACATAGGCGTATCTCGCTTCAGGCGAGTCTTACGGCCACAACTGGTAAGCACTTCTTGAATTCGCCAACAGTGTCTACGCTTTCAGTACCCCATTTATGTCATTGCCAGGATCAGTCGTACTACTGCCTGTTGCCGTAGCTTGAGCCGCAAACGTATAGCCAGTATTCTGATAGGGGAACGAAGTCAGGACACGAGCGAAGTAAGTCCCGGCTGAGAGCGCAGTGTTGATGAAGCGGTCATCTATCGAGCCAGAAGAGTTGTTGATAGTGTCGTCTTCAATAATCTCATTCGTTTGGAAGACACCATCGCCGTTGACATCAGCAACAATCTGTAGCTGTGCAGGTTCTGGGCCAAGACCAGTCAGACCAAGACTGACATCACTACTCTCAGTCAGGGTGAACTGGTAGAAGTCGTCGCGGTCTGTCGGGTCAACGCTACCGCCGAAGGTTTGCAGCGCACTCAAAGTACCGATGTCTAAGGCCGTGTCGTAGGTGTTGCCAGGGTCACTAATATCACCGCGAGCAGTTGCCTGGGCACTGAGCGTGTAGCCAGTATTCTGATAGGGGAACGAAGTTAGGACACGAGCGAAGTAAGTCCCGGCTGAGAGCGCAGTGTTGATGAAGCGGTCATCTATCGAGCCAGAAGAGTTGTTGATAGTGTCGTCTTCAATAATCTCATTCGTTTGGAAGACACCATCGCCGTTGACATCAGCAACAATCTGTAGCTGTGCAGGTTCTGGGCCAAGACCAGTCAGACCAAGACTGACATCACTACTCTCAGTCAGGGTGAACTGGTAGAAGTCGTCGCGGTCTGTCGGGTCAACGCTACCGCCGAAGGTTTGCAGCGCACTCAAAGTACCGATGTCTAAGGCCGTGTCGTAGGTGTTGCCAGGGTCACTAATATCACCGCGAGCAGTTGCCTGGGCACTGAGCGTGTAGCCAGTATTCTGATAGGGGAACGAAGTCAGGACACGAGCGAAGTAAGTCCCGGCTGAGAGCGCAGTGTTGATGAAACGGTCATCTATCGAGCCAGAAGAGTTGTTGATAGTGTCGTCTTCAATAATCTCATTCGTTTGGAAGACACCATCGCCGTTGACATCAGCAACAATCTGTAGCTGTGCAGGTTCTGGGCCAAGACCAGTCAGACCAAGACTGACATCACTACTCTCAGTCAGGGTGAACTGGTAGAAGTCGTCGCGGTCTGTCGGGTCAACGCTACCGCCGAAGGTTTGCAGCGCACTCAAAGTACCGATGTCTAAGGCCGTGTCGTAGGTGTTGCCAGGGTCACTAATATCACCGCGAGCAGTTGCCTGGGCACTGAGCGTGTAGCCAGTATTCTGATAGGGGAACGAAGTTAGGACACGAGCGAAGTAAGTCCCGGCTGAGAGCGCAGTGTTGATGAAGCGGTCATCTATCGAGCCAGAAGAGTTGTTGATAGTGTCGTCTTCAATAATCTCATTCGTTTGGAAGACACCATCGCCGTTGACATCAGCAACAATCTGTAGCTGTGCAGGTTCTGGGCCAAGACCAGTCAGACCAAGACTGACATCACTACTCTCAGCCAAGGTAAACTGATAGAAGTCTATCGGGTCGGCTTCGCTAACAAAATCTTCTAGTATTTGTGTTTTGCCGAGGAAACCGATGTTAAGGGCATCATCGAGTGTTTCTCCTGGATCTATAGTGGCGGAAAAGGATAGTTCAACTGCTTCCGTCAGTGTATTACCTGCGTTATCCGCAATCATTTCAGGAGCTATTGAAAGCTGGTAAGTTCCTTCTTCCAATACTTCCTTTGGAAACAATAAGAGACGTTTAGCAGAAGTCGCGTCAAATGATTGAACATCCACTGCTGCATCGTCTCCACCACCAATCAATCCATCCGTGCCTAAGTTCGTCAATGTAAAACCTGATAGATTCAGGAGAGATGTATTAATTTCTTCATCAAAGCGTAGCTTAATGCGTGAGACGTTGACTCCTGCGCCGCCGTCAACAGGATTAGTACTTACGATGCTTGGAGTAAAAGTATCTTCAACGAGATTGAAGATAAGCTCGTTAGACAAAGTACTATTTCCGCCAGTGTCTGTTGCGCGGACCTGGATAGAAACAGTATTGCGATTTGCTGTGATGTTTGGTGCAATTGCGGACAGCGCATCGAATGGGAAAGATACGTCATTTCTTACTACTTCTCCATTCAGCAGCAGCTCTACATTACGAACTTGAACATCGTCTACTACATCTGCTGTGATCGTAATCCTAGAACCTTCCAAAATTTGCGCTCCAGAAGTGCTGTTGTCTAGATCAGGAGTGGTAGAGCTAATGCTGATAGTTGGGGTTTGACCTTGGTTATCAAAGGGCCTGTAGTTAATCACTTGTAGACCTGCTGAACCATCAGCGACATAAGCAATACCTGAGGCAATAGCCACATCGTATGTAAAGCCAGGAGTATCGAATGGTGTCAAGAATGCGTCGGTGTTTTGCAGATTAGCTGTGCTGTAGACGTTAACTCCTTGCCCTTCCGCTGCAATCAGCCCAAGCCCAGAGCCATTTAGCGTAATTCCGCGAGCTGTAAAGAAATTATCAGCATCACTAATCAATTGTGGATCACTAGGATCAGATACATCAAACGTTCTCAATCCACTTCCTGCTAGATACACGACGTCGTTCGCAGCAAAAACATCTACAGTCGAAGATGCAATTGAAGAATTAACTTGACCAAGCACAGTGGCGGCTTCTGGGTCTGAGATGTCAATAACGGAGAGAATGTCTGACCCGCTGACGTAAGAGTATAGAGTATCTCCTTCTCGTGCTAATCCTGTCACTACACCAGAACCTGGAAGCGTCAGCGACTGAAGATTTTCTCCAGTCAGCAAATCAACAGCATAAAGCGTGTTGCGAGACGAAACGTAGGCGATTCCGTTGTTTACTTCGACTTGTTCAGCTGAAATATTAATTGTTTCTCTCAACCTTGGCAGCATTGGATCAGATACATCGACAAGATGCAGCCCACCAGCCTTGCTCGCTACCGCCGCAAGTGGTAGATCAGAAGAAATGTCTATATCTGAACTATCTCCAGGCAAGTCAATTTGGCCAAGTAAAATCGGACTGTCAAATTGAGAGGCATCCACAATAGCTAATCCATAAGAACCCGTGGCAATATAAGCAGTCTGCTCTTCTGAATTTAGTGTAGAGCCTTCGATAGTAATTTCTTGACTTTCACCTTGAAGGGGTAAATTAGATATTATGCCAGTAGGGAAGCCTCTTTCTCCTAAAGGATCCAGTCCCTGTTTGATTTCAGCTAAATCATTAATTCCATCTCCATCAGTGTCTGGATTATCTGGGGATGTCCCTATTGCTTGCTCTCCAGAATCAGACAAACCGTCACCATCATTATCAGTATTGTCCTGTTTGAAAATATACCGAATGGCGTTTGATTCTATCCCAGAAGAACTCGTACTAAAGTAATCTTGCCAGCTCAGATTAGTTTGCGGGTCATAGTAGAAAACCTCAAAAACGGAATCTTCTGAGAACGCCGAATTCCACGAACCATTTTGGTCTAATCTTCCTCGTGAGATCACGTCACCAGCGAGAGTCTGAACCGAGTAGAAGCCGTCTGAAACGGGTGCTGACGCTGACTCAAACAATGACTTTAGTCTTTTGCCAAATTCTTCTACTTTAGCTCTGTCCTGCTCGACAATATCTCTTATACTTGCTTGCCCGAAACTTTCAAGATACTCTAGAGATTTTTGAGCTTTCTGAAGAGAGGGTATAAGAGCAGAGATTTGATTAGAAGATAAAGCAGTTGTAATTTGTTGAGCTCTCTGTGCTTCTTCGGGACTTTTGTCAAGTCCTCCTTCTTCATTAAACAAAGATTTCGTCTCTTCAGCTACAAGTGCCCCAAGCTCAAACATAAAATCAATGACATTCTCCCCAGCTTCAACGACTCCATCTACTATACGACTCCCAACATCTTCTAGTGTGTCACCCCATTCCTTTAATGCTTCACCTACAGTAATTGCGACTTCTGACAACTCTTGTCCTACGCAATCTGCAAGGTCCATAAGAAATTCTGGACTAGCAGTCAATCGATTCAACTCATCCCTCCACGAATAGCTATCCCAAGCAACTGCGGCAGCGGCAACATCTGCGGCGTTAGTCGCTACCCATCCAACACCAGGTATCCATCCAACCTCAAGATTTACATAGACTGCTGCTAACTGGGCTAAAGTCGCATCTTGTAGTTGTTCCTCTCTAAGTAGGTCGGCGGCGAGACCTGTTAGTAGCGAAATAGTATTAAGGCTTTGATCAGTAATTGATCCTACTAAACTTCCAAGGGCTGTTCCTGGTGGGCCTGCGATAGAGCCGCCAGTAGCTCCTACAGTTTCCCAAGGAACAAGATCAATCATTCCAGTCGCAAACGAGATCGTCGATAGAATTGCTGTCCCTGCTTCATTTATTGAGTTGATCGTCCTACCACCAAGCCCTTCGCAGTCGTTTCTTCTAGCCATTTCACCGTGCTGTGCGGAGGAGTCTACGAAATGCCAACCTGGTGCCCTAATTCCAACTCCTTCATCTGAAACAATAGACAGACCGTCTTCAGTCACTGTCCCAGTCCCAATAATTTCCCAATCACCAGCATCGTGATTAAATGTCCACAGTAGACCTTTTTCTCCAGGTGATAGGCCATCTAGGTTAGGAAACTGGATGGGAGCAGGCACATCGAAATTCGTTGCGCCTCCATTTTCCTCACGATTAAACCCATTTTCTCCACCAGCTTGTATCGAAATCACTAGCTGTGGATCTACGTTCGGTGGCAATGGAGCAGGTAGGCGGTTAGGGTTAACAGGTACTATCATTGCCTGCGTCGCCTCATTACCCTGATCATCCTGAGCAGAGCCTGCCACAAACGTTACTTGAGTTCTCTGCCATACATCTGGGTCAACATCAGGGAACTCCTGTTCTAGAAATGCTTGTGCGTTAGGTCCAAATCCAACATTTACATCTTCAGCACTAGATAGCGCTGTAATATCTTCTCTCGACATCGTTGGGAGATAAACGCTAAAAGTCTCACCATCCATTGATAGTTCCGTAGCTTCTCCAGGCAGGCTGTGGAAGGCTTTGCCCAAGCTTGCATAGCGAACCCCTTCAGGCACATCCTCGACCTTAGAACCATCAATGTATACGTAAAAATCTGGTGCAGGAACATCTTCTAAAATGAAGTACCCGCTTTCATCCGTCACCGCCACCACTTCTGGCAGCGCGTCAAGCCGAATCTCTACCCCTTCTAACGGAATATCCGAACCGTCTGGATTCTTGTTATAAGAATCAAACACATATCCAAAAACGTCAGTATCTGGAATTCGGGTGATTGGTAACGTTCTAAAATCAGCCGTTAGCACCCCGCCTGGAACACCGTTATTGTCCGCATCTATCGCGACACCATCCCGACCGATAATTTGACTTCCATCTACCCGAATCCGCACTTCAGTGCTGGGATTCCACGGCTCGTCGGGGAAGAAAGTAGCAAATTTCTCGGTAGAGCTAACCACCAATCGGCCCGAAACCTCTTGACCTAGCGCGATCACTTTTATTGCATCCTTGGTCACTGTTGAAGGATCAACTGGCTGGTCGAAGCGAATGATCGCTTCACGGGTCAGCGTTACCATCTCCTCTCCATCTGTAGGAGAAATCTCAACTGTATTCAACGACGAGGCAATATCTAATGACAAGGAGAAAGCATTTCCCGCAGTATCTGTTACCGCTGGAGCAACCGTTATTTCATACCCCTCAGCACCAATCGATTCTTCTAGATTTATGCGAATGCTGTTAGTACCAATCGTTTCAACAGAACTGACCGCAATTGTTTGCCCATTTCGAGGTCCCGTCGTTATAGCTACCGTATAGTTTTGAGCATTCAGCGATGTATCAATTATTTGCTCTGAGAAAGTGAGTTCTACAAAAGCATCTCCTGGACTAACTGCACTTCCAAAAGAAACAAACGGCCTCACTGTATCTAACGTAAATGCTGTTTCCACAACTGCTGATTCATTACCAGAAGCATCCACAGCTTGCAACTTCAGAATCAACGGCCCATCTGAAAGAGGCTGACCATTGATCGCTTCTAAGACATCTTCCGTCAGCGTGAAGCTTCCATCTGGCTGGAGCGTATCTGTAATATCAAAAGATGGAGAATCTTCAAAGCCTGCCCTTAGAGCAATAATTTCATCATCATCAGTCACACTACCCTGGATGACCGGAGCTGCCGTAATGCTATCTGTAGTACTCACACCGGTATCATTGGATAGCGCTGCTACAACCACAGGAATAGCCGTGTCACTGACAACGCGGGTGATACTTACAGACGCCGTGGCCAAATTACCTGCCTGATCAGTCGTTGTGACCGTAAAGGAATTCTCACCCAAGGCCACAGAAACATCCGAGAAAACAAACTGTCCTGTTTCATCAGCAAGCGCTGTAGTATCAGGGCCGCTCAGGGTGACGTTTGTTGCGGGCTCTGTCTGGCCTATCAAAGTCACCGAGGCACTTGTTGTTTCATCATCCCCTACAGGCTCGCTGTCCGAATCAGGCGACAGGCTGAGAGTCAGTGGCGCTGAAGCTGTATCTAACGTGAAGCTGATAGAGAATTGACCAACATTCCCGGACGCATCTTCGGCCTCTAAACTTAGGGTGTAAGCTCCATCAACTAACGCTGCACCCAAAATATCTTCTAATTGAGCCTGGTCTAGACCAAAACCGTCGTCTGATTCCAGCTGAGGCAAGGTATCTACAAAGCTATCGCTTCCATCAAAGCGAGCGCCAAACCGGACGATAGCATCTGTATCTCTTACGCTACCTTGCAGTTCTGGCACACGGGTTATACCGTCGCTACTGCCAACACCCGTATCATCTGTCAACTCAATAGAAATGACAGGCGCATTCGCATCGGTAGGAATGCGAGAGATCGTCCTAGATATCGTCGCAACGTTTCCAGCGACATCAGTTGCAGCAACTGTAAAGACATTTTCGCCAAGTACTAGCGCAACATCAGCAAAAGAAAACTGACCGCTGCCATCAGCATTCAATGTCAGCCCAGATTCGACTAACTCTATTTGGGCATTCGGCTCTGTCTGTCCAGCAAGAGTAACGGCTTCAAACGTTGTTTGCTGGTCGCCAACTACACCAGAATCAAAACCAGTTCCCAATTCAAGGGTCAATGAGCTAAAGCTAGTATCTAAAGTAAATGCTAGATCAAACGCACTAGATTCATTGCTTGATGGATCCGTTGCCAGTAGCGTTAGGGATTGTGGTCCATCTGTGAGGGGCGCACCGTTAATCGCCTCCAGAATCGACCTGTCCAAGACAAAGCGATCGCCTTGGAGTGCAGAACTAACATCAACGAAGTCTTCGATAGCCTGAGAACTGAATCCAGCAATTAAAGAAGCAACACCGTCACTATTGCTCACAGCACCTTCGATAGTGGGATCAAAGGTTATGCCATCTAGCGCGCTAGTACCAGTATCGTTCACCAAACTAGCTATAATAGCCAGTGGGGGCTGTACCAGAGGAGTAATAAAATCACTTGATGATAGATTTATCCTCCCCTCCACAATGGCTAATGTTTCGCTGCCAAATTGGATTAGTGTATCTTTGCCTACTATCTGAAAATCTATATCTTCGAATGTCAGGCCGCCAAGCAGGAGAATGCGATCCCCGCCGTTTCCGAAATCAGTAATCGTATCTGTTCCATATCCTGGTGCTAGTACAAAGATGTCAGCGCCTGTACCACCCGAATAATCGTCACCCGTTAGGATGTCGTCTCCTTCACCTCCGAAGAAGACATCATCGCCATGATCCCCCCACAGCGCGTCTTGCCCTTTATTACCGAGCAGCCAGTCATTTCCTGCCTTCCCGCCAAGGCGATCGTCCCCGTCCCCCCCAAACAGCAGGTCATCGCCACCAATGGTGCCACCAGAGCTCTGAGAATTGGAATCACCGCGGATGACATCTTGACCAAGATTTCCCATCAAGAGATCATTGCCCAGGAATCCAGCCACAACATCATCCCCGCCCCTGCCTAGAATGGCCAGATCTAGGTTGCTGGTACCCACGAGAGTTTCATTCTCATCAGAGCCCTCCAGCGATGGATTTTGAACAAGACTCTCTAAGAAAGCAGAACCTATAGCGTTTCCCAGATTGTTATCAAAACTGGTGAGAAGTGCCTGGTCGGGAAAGATAGTCTGAGGCGCAGTCTGAAAAAGAGCGACTGGGAAAGCGCTAAGTTCTGAAGAAGACATAGTTCAGGTCAATAGGAGATTAAATAGAACAACGCATACGAAACAAGAGGGCCTCAAGACGAAGAATGAGGTCAACTGTTCTGGTCAGATATGGACAGAAGATTACTGAGTATCTAAGTTGCCTAGTTTCGGCAGGCAACTTAGATACTCTTCTATACTGACTTTGAGAGAGAGATTAGTCCTCAACAACTTAATTGCTTTAAGATTGCTTAAAGTCAATTGAGTATTGAGGATAGCGCTAATTAATAAAGACAATTTGATGCACGCGGTGCGATAATATCATCGCCATTCTGTAAAATTACTGTGTAGTAGATACATTTAGCTAAAGTTAACAGAAAAGACGGATTCAGCTTCTAAATGCATCCAAATTCGCTATTTCTACGAAGCAACGGAAAGGTTTAACAAATCTTTTATTGAGGTTTTCATAACACCAGTCTTTTACACTTTGTGTTAGAAGCTTTACTAAGGCCAGGCGCCTACAACTTTATAAGAGCTTGACCAAAGTCTCACAAGGTACGCTTGCTATCTTGTTCTTTCTCACGCTTATTATTACTTCATAAATCACGTAAGCTCTGTGGCTTTTTCCAGCTTCAGCCAAGGAGCAAAAGCAATAAGCTGCTGAAACCAATGAGCGTAGATACCGAAATTCTGGTGCATCCTTAAATAATTCTGAACTAACAGGTAAGAATCTAGTATTTCTTCAATTAATGACTAACCCTCAGCTCGTTCTCAACCCTAGAACTCAATTTGTCACGGTTGAAGACGCCTCTCCGACTGTTTCAGTTCGATGGGATCGCGTCGTACAGAATGCCGTCATCAATACGGGCGTCGGGCCTACAATTGCGTCGCGTGCCTATGCCATCATGCATACGGCCATGTATGATGCCTGGTCTGCATACAGCACTGATGCCGTTTCTACCCAAACTGGCGATAGTCTACAAAGACCTGCTTCAGAACATACTGATGCCAACAAGACTGAAGCCATGAGCTTTGCCGCCTATAGAGTCCTCTTAGAACTATTCCCGGAGGCGGAAACCAGTCTTCTGTTTGACAACCTGATGACTGAGTTAGGCTTTAACACTGGCAACAAAACTGTCGACCCTAGTACTGCTGCTGGTATTGGCAACCTCTCTGCTGAAGCTTTAATGGCATTTCGCCGTACGGATGGGTCAAACCAGATCAATGGATACGAAGACACTACTGGCTACGAGCCTGTCAATAAAGACGTAGATAGTATTCAGAACCTCGAAAAATGGACACCAGAAACGATCCCTATTCCTAGTGCTGGATCATCTGCAAACACTTCGAGTCGTATGCAGATGTTCCTGACTCCGCAATGGTCGGTTGTGACACCCTTTGCGCTAGAGTCATCTAGTGCTCTTAGACCTGAAGCTCCCGAACCATTCTTGCTAGTCGATGCCTTCGTCGATTTGGAGTCTAGGACAATCACCTTAGCAGGTGAGCGCGAGGCTAGAGTCATCACTGCTGACATGGTGGGTAAGGCGGGTGAGCCGGGTAAGTTCATTAATCAGCGCTTTATAGATCAAGCTGAGCGTGTTGTACGAGCTAGCGCAGCACTGACGGATATACAAAAGCTGATTGCAGAATTTTGGGAAGATGCAGGGGGAACCTCCTTCCCACCCGGCACTTGGCATACCTTTGGTGAGTATGTTTCTGCTAGAGATAGTCATAGCCTAGATGAAGATGCGCTGATGTTCCTTAGCCTTAGTAATGCCATCTTTGATGCCGGTGTCGCAACCTGGGAAGCAAAAGTCTTCTATAACTATGTTCGTCCGATTAGAGCTATCAGAGAACTTGGCATGCTAGGACTGCTAAACGATGGCACAGTAGGTAAAGACGAAATCACGGGTGAAGAGGGCTTTGTAATTGAAGCCTGGGGTGGGAGTGCTCAAGGAACAAGAACGATTCTAGCCAACAATTTCCTTACCTATCAGACACCTGACGGAGATCCTTCTCCACCCTTTGCAGAATATACCTCCGGTCACAGTTCTTTCAGCGCAGCGGGGGCAGAGATTCTAAAGCGATTCACTGGCGAAGATGATTTTGGAAGTTCGATCACCTTTGATATCGGAACTTCTCGCTTCGAGAATTTGTTCACTCCTAAAGAAGAGATTACGTTAAGTTGGGATACATTTACAGAAGCTGCTGACGAGGCAGGACTCTCTCGCATCTATGGTGGAATTCACTTTGAAGACGGCGATCTAAACGGTCGGGCGCTGGGTAGACAGGTTGCTGAGAGTGCCTGGAATAAAGTTCAAGACCTTGCGAATG
Organism: Synechococcus sp. PCC 7335; assembly: GCF_000155595.1. Taxonomy (NCBI): domain Bacteria; kingdom Bacillati; phylum Cyanobacteriota; class Cyanophyceae; order Synechococcales; family Synechococcaceae; genus Synechococcus; species Synechococcus sp. PCC 7335. Next base: position 179,818 of record NZ_DS989906.1, read on the forward strand.
GCGCAGATGTTGTTACCCTCGACTTCACAGCAGATGAGTTCAGTGCTGACTCAGAAGTGGGCTGCTTTGTCGTAGATGATACAAATGGCACTATGGATGGCCTTTCTCCCGATGATGCAGGCTACCTTGCTGTAGCGATGGCTCGTTCTTCTGTTTTGTTCTCTGCGCTTCCTGAAGATGCCGATGTAGAAGCTCGTTTCGAGGCTATCAGCACGCGCTCTTTTTTGCAGGGCAGCTATGTTAGGTTTTTCTCGATTAGTGCTGGAACGGTTGATACGTTTCTGCATACTGGCAGCGGACAGGTGTCACTGTCTGGCATCGAACGGATTGATGAAACGAGTAGGCTAGAGCTAACGCTAGCTGATCTCAACATGACGGCTTCGCTAGCAGAGTCGACAGGAATAGGGACCGGTTTGCAGGGCAGTGCCTCAGCAGAGGTCCTTGACCTGACGAAGTTAGAGGCTGCTACGGAGGCTACCTTTACGGTTCAAAGAGAAGCTGCTTTTAACAACGTGGTGGGATTCTATCTCATCGACGACCTGACAGGGAGAGTCATAGACTCCGAGGGTAATGTTTTCGACCCAGAGAACACAACAGACTATGTCCAAGCTGCCCTTGCGAACCGGATCACCGAGCTCTCACTGTCTTCTTTGAATAATGGAGTCAGCACATTTTCCACGACGCTAGAGGCAGGTCAGATTTTGGCTCCTTTCATAGTGGTAGACGGCACGATTGACGAACTGATAGATGAGGATGCCAGTAACGATCCTGCTATCTACACTCCATTCTTAGGCGCAAACTTAGACAGTGCTGACCATGTTCGTCTGTTCGGTAACAACACCTTTGGTTTTGAAGATTTAGTCAGTGGAGGAGATCAGGACTTTGATGATCTTATTGTTCAGGTAGATTTTCTTTAGTAAGAAAGGCTTAGAGAACAAAAAAGGGAGCGTAGAGATCGATGCCTTATCTGAGATCTTGCACCAATCTCAGTAAGGGTTGCGTTGAGGTCCAAAATCTGAAAGAAAGGGCGTAGTAAAACTAAGAAGACGGTCATCAAAACCATGCTTCGACACGCCCCAGGGCTAGTGTATAGCCTAATTTCTCTGATGCCCAGCGTCTATCAAAAAGCCAGTCTCAAAGCCGTTCTAGGGGTACTGCAAGCGTAGCTGTCACGACCCCTAGTACACTACTGATTTTCAGTCTCAAAAATGACTGTAACCCGCATCTTCTCGTTGAATAGTTGCCATCCGCGCAGCTAGCTTAATAATACAAACGAACTAAATTGTCCCATTCCGCTGCTTCGCTACTTTGGGCCACATACGGCCTTCCATAAAAAGAATATACGCGACAACGGCTTAAGAATATTTATTCAACTAAATCAGGAGTGCTATGTCTCATCCCAATGGCGTTTGGATCTGGGTACTCTCAGAAATTGACAGGAACTATCTTGAAAAACTGAAAGAACGTGGAGTGGAGAGAGTATACCTAAAAGTATTTGACGGTAAGAGTAATCCTAAATTTTGGCGTTTCCAATGTACATCAGAGATCATTGAGCGGTTCAACAATGAAGGCATAGAAGTGTACGGATGGGGCTATCACTACGGAACTCAAGACATTACTGCTCAAGTGTCTGCCATTCAAGAAGCTCTCGATTGCGGCATCAGTGGCTATGTCATAGACATAGAGACAGAAGCTGAAAATGTAAACACTCATCCCTACGTAGGCAGTTTGTTAGAACAATTACGACAGCACATTGGGTCTCGAAAACTAGGCTATACCAGCTTTGGTCATCCCCAATTTCATCCTAATATTCCTTGGAAGCTATTAGACCAGCACTGCGATCTAGCTTTTCCTCAAATCTATTTTGAAAAATTTCGTTTTGCTTCGACTAACGAAGATGAAGTTCAAGCATGCTTGAAAGCTCACAGAGATCTCAATCTACAGAAGCCCATCCTCCCAATTTGGGGATCTGAAAGCGACGCAAGAGCGCCGTCCTCAGCCGGTGAATTACAGTCATACTTAGCTCGTTTCCCTGGCTCTTCTGTTTGGAGGATTCCTAGGGTTGGCGAAAGAGGGCAGGCCTGGAACCTGAGTTACAAAGACAAAGTATCGCAACCGGTTGGCGGAAATCCATCTGAGTTTGAACTTCCTTCTCTCTCAAGAATTCTCAGAAGAGGCTCTGTTGGAGAAGATGTAAAAGCCTTGCAACGGGCATTAAACGCGCTTGCCTTCGAGGCAGGTAATACAAACGGAGAATTTAATACTCAAACTGAACGTGCTGTTACCAGGTTTCAGCAAAAGGCAGGTATTACAATAGATGGAGAGGTCGGACCCGAAACTTGGAGTGCTCTTGGCGGTGAGCTTGGCTTAGTCAATAGACCTGATCAAGGCATCCTTCAAGAACTAGGAAACTTTGCAGAGAGAGAAGCTAACCGTGATCTCCAGTGGACTAGTCCTACTAGTGAAGCTGAAAAATATTTAGAGATATTTCGAGAGCCTATGAATAATCTTGGCCAGATCGGCACAGCTAAAGTATTTTATGACTGGTGTGGAGCATTCGTGTATTATTGCTGTCGCGAGGTTGGAATACAAGTACCTATACAACCGAACGAGTTTTGGGCAACGATGGCCCTTGTCGAATCGTGGAAATTCTGGGCAAGGAGGAAAGGATACTGGTTTCCAAAAGAAGGCTTTATACCTAAGAGAGGAGATATTCTTACTTTTGATTGGGATGGAGATAGGTTTTCTAACCATATTGGCATCGTGAGAAATTACACAAGAGGAAGCAATGTAATTGGAACGTCGGAGGGGAATAAGGCTAATAGAAGTGGAAACTTCGACAGAGATCTTAGACATGTAGAGGGATTTATAAGAATTTCTATTTGAGATAGCTGAAGGGCATTGTCAAGTTGAGCCCGATGAGCTGATTTAAAGACAGATTTATTCAGTAAGTGTCATCTGATCCGTCTATGCAATCGCACTCGATCCCGTCAGTGATCGCCAACTTTCGATTCGTCGACACATGGTTTCTCGATAGTCTGAAGCGGTTTGTTTATGTTGGTGAGGATAGAAGTGACCGCGTATCGGTTCAAAAGCTGACAAAAAACGCTGCGCCTGGCCCACTGACTTGAATCGACCCATTCGCCGTTCTCTGATGCGAGTCGGACGATGTGTTATCCACTCCTGCTGACCCAAACTTCCTGTGTCTGGTAGAAACTACCGCGCTGTTCCATCTCGAACCCACCTAGCAACGCCGCAATCCACACCTCTATCAGCGGCACCCCTAGCTGCTTTTGCAGATCAACCAATCGCTGCGGTGAGCCCGTCTGTTCATTTGCCAACGCCTTCACCCAGTCAGACACATGCTCAGCATGCGAGACGGCCAGCGCCTGACTCTTGAGCCCAGCATCCTCCAACGCTTCGAGCATGTCCAAGACCGACAGTTTCTCTACATCACCTGCAACAGAATCCTCATCAGTTTTATCTTCATTGGCTAGCTCACTAGTCGTGCGATAGAAACGATTCACTAATTCTGAGAAGTCTAGCTCCTGGGTCTGTCTAGTCACTCCCTGAAGCCAGTCGCCATCCATAACTGGCCCTTCTGCGTTGTTCGCATCCTGCCAATCTTCCCAGAGTACTTCTGACTTGGTTTCACACAGTCCAGCTAGCTGCATCAGAACATCGCCAGCGACTCGAAGGCGATCGCGCTGCTTTAGCTCAGATAGTTCTTCTTCAAACTGCTTCCACAGACCAAGGACATCTGCTGTCTCTGGAACCGTAGCCGCTTCCTCGATCGCAACTTCCAGATTCAACTCTAGCTGCCGCACACTAACCATGCGCTACCTCACCTAGCTCAAACCGATCGCCCCACGGACACCCAGCGATCGGACACTCTATCGGTTCTAAACGAATCTCATCAGCAAAGAAGGAAATACCAAACCGCGCACTCAGTAGCCCATTACCTCTTGTTGAACATAGCGTTCTACTGTCGCTCCGATAGCCTGCACAGTGAATTGCGGCACTTCCACACTTTGGCACCGTTTGAAGACAGAAGCAGCGATCGCATGGACGGGTGCATCTTCTTTTCTCTCGCCAGATGTACAGGTTGGCGTAAGGCATCGACCCTCGGCCACGACAGCGATACTTCTCTACCTGTCCCTTTTGGAAGCAGCATCGGAAACCTGTTGGTATTCCAACCGCCGCTTTTCATTCAGTTGCTGACGATTGCGATAGTGAGACCGCTTGCGTGGACAACGCTTCTCATTCCAACAGCCGTCGCCCTCCTTCCCCTTTCCGTGCAGCTGCCGCGCATCTGACGCAGAAAGCTGGGCACAAGCGACGCATTTCTTATCAACACGACGAGGCATGAGTGCTCACCCTCCTATCGCAACGGCATGATGCCGAAAGGCTTCTTCTATCGCATCTCTTAACAGGGCACCGTCCGCAATCTTCAAAAACATATCCACTAGCGCTACATTTTCCATTCTTAGCTGCCAGCCGTTGATCAATAGGAACGTCTCTGATACCGCTGCGGCAACCCGTTTATTGCCATCAATGAAAGCATGGGCCATGCAGAGGTGATAAGCATAGGTCGCGGCGCAGGCAATCACATCAGCTTCCTCGTAGTAGTGCCGGTTCTCAGCTGCTTTCAAAGCAGATTCCAGCAACCCCTGATCCCTCAGCCCGGACTGACCACCCGTTTCAGCCACAATCAGTCGATGAATCGATAAAACGTCAGATAGCGTTGGAAACTCCATTACGCCTAGCCCGCTTCCCTAAGCCAACTCTCGGTAAGCATCGCGGCGCTTGTCCATCACGCCCTGAAAGGTCTGCACAAACTCAGATTCAGAAGGCTTTTCCTCTGGTGGTACAGATACCATCAGAGATTGCCCTACCACTGTGACCTCTACTTGGCCGCCTGGTTGCAGCCCGATCGCTGCCAGTGCGTCCGCAGGTATCGGTAGCAGGGTTTCCCCATCGACCGTTCTGATTTGCTCAAGCATTCTGCTGCTCCAGTCAGTATTTGAACCTCAGCCCTGTTCGCCAACTCAGCCTGCTACAGCCTAGAGGCTAAAAAGCTGATGGCGACTGGCTTTATTGTACCCTAGCCAATCCAGTTTTATTTGTAGTGTAATTTTTAGTGTAACCCAAATAAATGTAATTATTTGGGGTTAGGCATGCTACGTTAGGAGCGACAACGCAGTAGTGCGCCTTTCAGAAAGCACTACTGCTTAGAAATCGGGAGCATTTTCGCAGCGGTTTGGGCTGCATTTTGAAATTGATGATGGCTAAACCTAATCCAGTGCCAACGTTTATGGGATCGTGACAGCTATGCTCGCGCGAGATCTAGAGCAGCAAACGCAATCTACTTGTCAGTTGACAAGTAGAAAATTATTGACTACCGTAAGGGTATGTGAATGGCGAGGAAGAAGCACCCAGACAAAGAGATTGAGGCAGCACTGAAGTACGCAGAAGCCCACGGCTGGGAAGTTATAGATAGTGGAGGACATTGCTGGGGGAAGGTACGATGTCCGGTCAACGACTCGGCTTGTCGTAACGGTAATTTTTGCGCTAACTCAATCTGGAGCACTCCCAAAAGTCCACAAAACCACGCTAAGAAGATTCGCAAGTGGGTTAACGGCTGTATTCACACTCAAGAGGACTAGAACCGTGAAATGCTATGACTTTGAACTATCTTTCAAGCTCCCCGGTGTCAACGCTGACGGTGACCAGTATTTAGACGCACTGTTTGAGGCTGGTTGCGACGACGCCACAATCGGCACCGGACGCAGAGGGTTTATCGGCGCTGACTTCAGCCGGGAATCAACGTCGCTAGAGTCAGCGGTTGAGTCTGCAATCCGAGACGTTGAAAGTGCTATTCCGGGTGCGCGGTTAATTGGCGCAGGGCCGGATCTAGTCGGGATTTCTGATATTGCGGCAATCCTCGAATGCTCTCGTCAAAATATCAGACAACATCTGTTAGATGCTAGTGCCCCCGTTCCTACTTACCAAGGCAAGCGAGACATGTGGCACTTTGGAGAGGTGCTGATCTGGTTGCGAGACGCTAAGGGGGTGCAAATCGCGCCAGAGCTGATAGAGGTTGCAGCCTACGCTATGCAGTTTAATGCTGCACAGGAAACAGAAAAGGCTGAGAAAGTCGCAACGCTGGTTTAGACCGCACATCCACACAGATACACAGCGTCCCTGCAAGGTCTCGACCAATCAACGACCCGCTGCTCGCTCGGTTGAGAACAAACGCAGCCTAAAGGACGATATCGAAGTGGTGGGTGTTTCAGAAAGTTGAGTCGCTTCGATATTGAAAGTGTTTTGATCGCGTTTTGGGGGGTGAATTATGGCTAAACCTGATCCTGTTCCGACGTTTATTGAGGTGGGGGTGAATGCGAAGCCTGCTGTGCCTGCTGAGGATGAGTCGGAGAAACCGCTGCAGGGGGACTGGGTGGATGAGTTTCTGGGCGATCGCGAGATTAGGCCCAACACGAAGAAAGCTTATACGAGACAGCTACGAGGCTTTCAAGTCTGGTGCGAGTTCAAGCATTGGGGCGACGTTGGCGAGGCTGATGTGAGTCGGTACAAGGAGCATCTGAAGAACAAACCCACTAAAGCGGGGAAAATAGGGCTATCTCCGGCTAGCGTTAACCAGGCAATCGCTACGCTTCAAAGCTTCTTTAAGTGGTTGGCGACGAAGCGTTACATCACCTACAACCCGACGTTGAATGTGGAGAAGGTGCCCGCCGCGCCGACTGAGACGAAGGATATAGAAGTAGCGGCAGTGCGGCAGTTAGCAGAAGGACTGGAGTATCGGGGACAGCGTGAGCAGCTGAGTACTAGAGACACGGCTATCTTTGAGTTGCTGAAGCATGGCCTTAGAGCGACAGAAGTTAGCAAGCTGAACATCGGGGATTACAACGGTCAGGCCGTTCAGGTCAGTAAAGCGAAGTGGCGCAGCGATGGAACGGTACCGCTAGCGCCGAACGCTCGTCAGGCGCTAGACAGCTATCTGGGTTGGTGCGTACGCAAAGGGTTTGATACTAGTTCAGGTGAGCCACTGTTTAGAAGCCTATCGAGGAACGGTTATGGGAAGCGGCTGGGCTACTGGGGCATCTACGAGATGGTGAAGGATTTGGGTGTGATCGCAGAATCAACTGAGAACGTACATCCGCACCGATTGCGTCATACGTTTGGGACGCAGCTCGTTCTGAATGATATGTCGCCGGATTATGTGCGGAAGTTGATGCGGATAAAGTCGCCTGTGACTTCTGAACGGTACACCAAAAGAGCGCTGGAGAAGAAGGCTGAAGATGCGTTCAACGAGTTGATTGAGCGCTCTGAATCGGGTAGTGGTTTGTTTTAGACAAGAACTAGCTCGTTAAAGCGAGCGAGATTCTCTCATGGGGATAGAGAAGACTTATGAGATGGTGTAAGCAGTACGCAGATAAAATTGCCTATTCCCATGTTTTCTGTCGAGCATTTAATACGTAGTCTTCAGCCTCTTTGAGGGTCTCGAAACCGCTTGGATATCTTTCAATCAAAACAGCTGGTAGGCGATCGCAGTCCCGGTTCACGCCGCCCTCTAGTTCAATATCGGGTGGAAGCGGAGAATTGCAAATAAGTGGCTGCTGGGCGTTTGCTAGCTGCTGTGGTTTCATACTTTCATTTAGACGTAAGTCTGTATTAAGCAGAATAGTTTGGCGTAAGTCTGTGCTGTTGAGGTCGGCGTCGCGGAGATCTACGTGGCTGAGGTCTGCGTCGCTGAGGTCGGCGTCGCTGAGGTCGGCGTCGCGGAGATCTACGTGGCTGAGGTCTGCGCCGATGAGGTCGGCGTCGCTGAGGTTCGCGTAGCTGAGATCTGCGTGGCTGAGGTCTGCGCCGATGAGGTCTGTGCTGTTGAGGACTGCGAAGCTGAGGTCTGCGCCGATGAGGTCTGTGCTGTTGAGGACTGCGAAGCTGAGGTCTGCGTTGAAGAGGTCTGCGTTGAAGAGGTCTGCGTGGCTGAGGTCTGCGTGGCTGAGGTCTGCGCCGCTGAGGTCTACGTGGCTGAGGTCGGCGTCGCGGAGATCTGCGTCGCGGAGATCTACGTGGCTGAGGTCTGCGCCGCTGAGGTTTGTTTGTTCTAACGATCGACAGTTTCCAAACCGACGTTCTAGAAGATATCTAGGAACGTCTGCTGAATATCGCCTTTGCGCCCAACAACCTGCTACCAAATCCTGTACAGCTTGCTTTTGTTCTATCTTATTGTCACTACCCAAACTGACGTAATTTGATTTAACTCTAGTCTCGCGCACGTTGTACTCTACTAACCCCACGACTATGACTGCCGGGATAATCAGCCAGCTAGCGGTCTTCAACCGACTTCTCCGCCTGTACCATACGCTCTTTTTGATAAACGCTTTAGCTGCCTCTGATAGGGGGAAGGCATCCGCCTGCTGCTCACGAAACTGAATCGCTTCTGCCAGTGGTATTCCCTGCAACAGGTAACCACGCGCCTGCTCTCTCGCCTGCCATGTCACCGTACTAGCCTCGATTCGTCGCTGCTGTCTGAGCAAATCGCGATTCTGCTCTATCCACTGTCTGAGCAATCGCCAGTGACGAATCAGTGCTTCATGGGCCACATCTACAATCGCTCGGCGTTCTAACGAGCTACCTTTACTGACCACTTCACTAGTGACCAGCAGTCGGTTCTTTGGGTTGGCGAGAGTATCCACAACAGACCGTACCCGCTGAGCTGAATGTAGCGGTTCAGCAATCAGGTTCTCTAGAAAAACGCGACGGCGAGTATCTTCAGTACCTTCCCCTAGCTGAGTTAGCTGCTGAAAGATATGCTGCACAGTTCGCTTCTCATCGGCGTCAAAGCGGTCATAGACCTCAGTGGCTCTTTGATCTAACGTGCCTTCTATCCCGCCTAACGTCAGATAATCAGACAGCCTGAGCTGACCATCTGATTGCCGCTGCCAGAGCGCTTTAAGCGTATATTGCAGCAAAGGCAAACTACCGGGTGCCGCCTTCGTCTCTTTGGTGATGGCCGCAACCAGGTCTGGCTCAACGCTCAGCCCCACTTGCTCAGCCGGTTTACAAATAGCTGTCCGTAGCTCTTCTGCGGTCAACGGCAGCACGCTAACCATGTTCTGCTGAATCTGCTGAGCTAACCCAGCGTAGTCTTGAGCCAAACACTTCCCTACAAAGTCTGCTCGCATCGCGATTACCAGACATAGCTGGTCGCCACAGGCAGACAGCACCCCGATCAAACAGTCAAAAAACTGCAAGCGGTCCTCGTCATCCTCACAGCGCGTAAACACCTCCTCGAACTGGTCAATCACCAGCACAGTACGCGGCGCGGTAGAGGCTTGTACCAATCGCTGTAAGCCCGCACTCCCTTCTTTCAACAAACCCTCGGCCCGTCCTAGCGCTTCGGCGCGATCTAGCTGCGAACCCGACAACGGCACAAAGGCCGCAGCCAGGTTTTTCATCGGCTGTGCGTCTGGCCGAGTAATCAGAATCTGCCACTGCTCGCTGCCCGCTACCCGCTTCCCTAGCTTGAGCTGATGGATGAGTCCAGCTCTCAAAACAGAAGACTTACCGTTGCCAGAGGCACCGACTAGCGATAGAAACGGGCGGGTTCTCACATGATTGACTAGCTGACTGACCAACCGCTCGCGGCCAAAGAAGTATTGAGGATCTTCGTCATTACAGTCAAAGAACTCTAAGCCTTTGTATGGACAGATGCCGCTGTCTACCTGTGTAGCTTCTGGCTGGGGCCGGGTAGCCTGCCCGCTTCTAGTCAGCTCAATCGCTTCACCGAAGCTAGTACAGACTGGCGTTTGCAAATCGCCCTTAAGTGCCCGACTAACATGGGCAACTAAGTCAAAGGAGTTAACGCTGTTTTCAGACAGTCGGTCTGGCTCTAGCCCTGTTAGCAACGCTTTGGTTAAAACACTGTATGGACTGTTGAGGTCTTCCCACGAGCTTTCAAAGTCACGAGAAGAGGCAATAAAACAGCGATGACGACTGCCGCCACTGCCGGGGTTGGCGGCATCTACATTGACGATTAGCGAACCGCTATGGCAGCAGTCTAGCCAGATGACTTGCTGTCTGACTGGGCTTGCGGACAGCAGCCAGTGCAGCCAGCCTAACGGCAGTCCAGGAACCGGGCTGTTGGGGTCTGTATCGCTAGTAGCTAAGTAACCTTTGTCATGGCCGTCATCACTGGCTAGGCCATGACCGGAGAAGTAGAAAAGCGCCGTCTCTGGTAGCTGCTGACTGTCCGGTAGAAACAGCTGCTTCAACACTTGCTTGAGCTGTCGCTGGGTTACTGGCTGCGTTGCGGATACAGCGGGTTCTTGCTTTCCTTCTCCAGCTTCGAGGATACGCTCTGGCAGCCGCTGCACTTTGAAGTCACTAGCTTGCTCTAGCCGCTGCGCGATCGCCTCAGCGTCTTTTACAGGTGCAGTGAGTGGACTTAACTGTTGATAGCAGCTAATACCAACAACTAGAGCGTTACGACTCATGAGAGAAAGCGCCGTCGTCAGAATAAAAAACAGTTTATGGCTCGGTAGAGACAAACCGACTGTCTACACTGGATTTCTTTATCTGCTTTCCTGAAGATCTGCGCTCTTTAGCTGTTCTATGGTTGCTGGCCGTTCTGAAAAGAACACTCTACGGTGATTTTTAAGTTGCATTCGGCGTTGCTTTTCGTGATGTAAGGAACGCCTGCTTCTCCAGCTACTTTTACACCAAATTCGAGAGTGACTTTATCGACGTTGGCGATCGCCATTTCTCTAAACGCATCGAGCGTTTGCCTGGTATAGGTACGAATCGTATCTTGCATCGCTTGGAACTGTTGCCTAGTTTGTTGACCAGCCCCCTTTGCTGTGCGGGTAGTCTCGCCAGTGATAGGCGTCTCTGGCACGAGGGCGGTCTCTTCCGCTTCGATATAGATAATCGACCCGTCTTCTAGTTGAAGGGGAGCTAAGTGAGTCATGCGAGTACCAACAAAAGGACCAGGAAACAAGTCTTCTGCTGTAGTGTATCAGCGCCCAATCCCTATAGCTCTGCTCATAATTCTTCCTGCCGAAGCAGCGGACACCTGTTAAAGCGAGGAGATACTGAGCAGCAACTCGCTAGCTTAAGTTAACTGCACCTTAGATCAGGTCTTTTTCAGGTAAGGCGATCGCGCTCTCGATATCAAAATGGAAGAAGCGTTTGACGAGCTGTAAAACTCCTCTAAATGTGATTTGTCTGACCGAATCCAGTCCAGCCAAGGGTCAGTGCTCATAGCAAAGCCTCTACTTGCGCTAGCTTACTTTTTAGAGTCCTTTGCAAAGCGAGCAGGTCTTCTTTCGAGGCTGTCTTTAGGTTTTTCTCGTTCAGCTTCTCTAATTTTTTCTCTACTGACTGAATAGCTTTTGAACTAGGTTCGGTAGAGTCTATATATTTAGCCTTTATCTGCTTGAGCATTTCGCGTGTCTGGGTAACTGTGAGACCTTCCTTCAACACCCTCTCAGTTGCATCAAGCCGTTCTCTGCGAGCTTGACGCTCGCTGACTTTTAGGTTCTTCCCAGATAGACTAACCAGCGCCGAAGCATGAGCAGCTTTTAGTCCCTTCTCACGAATGGCCGTCTTTAGATCCAGTGGCAGCGATAGCATAGACATTAAATTGGATTTAACAGAAGGCGGATAGAGAGCCAGCTCAAGGATTGAAAGTAGCACCATCTCTTCATCTGGCCGAATTCCTAGCTGACTGATAGTTTTCTTTTGCTCTTCCCTAGAGGCACTAACCAAACCATTCAGTTGCTGAACTTGATTGTGCCTTTCTAGTCGTCGCAAGACAGTAGATAGTACAACGGGAATGGCCTCTTCCTCCAAGCCAGCGGCAGAAGCAACCTCCTTCACGATCGCCTCTGCCTTATCAAGGGGATTAAGATCTTCATGGTGGACGAAAGTGAGTAGCGACTGACGATGTAAGTCATTGGGCATAGGTGCGATAACAGCCCGGATTGTCTCCCACTCTAGATATTTGGCTGCTGCCCATCGACGCTGCCCATCCCAAAGCAAATAGCGTTCGCCAGAAGGAATAAGGATGATAGACGTAATCTGACCGTCAGCATCTAGAGTATTGGCCAAAGTCCGAACGCTAGAAAGCGGAATGGTCTGTCTTGGCTGAGATGGATTAGGGTCGATAAGAGAAATAGAGATATCCTGCTCTCCAGACTGCGCTTCGAGTTGTGCTCTCAGGACGCTCAGCTGCTTCTCCAAATCAGGCGACTGATTTCTGCGCAGCTCTTCAATCTGAGCCTGAAGAGTGGCAACTTCTCTAGCATGGTCAGTGGCCGTTACAGCTTGATCGAATCGACCGACGAGACTAGGTAGTTTTCTAGGCATTCAACTTCTCCTTTGAAAGCATAGCTATATCACGAGCTAGAACTTGAAAATCCTGACTAGCTTTGTGCTTTGGTCGGTGCTTTTGAATCGGCAAACCTAATGCGCTTGAATTCTTAAACTCAGCGGAGTCACGAACCTCTGGGTAAACCTTGATTCGTAACTGTTGAGCCACCTCTGGCAATTGCTGTAGGTATTGACGGTGAATACTCTTTGTCTTGTCGTAGAGACTAGGAACTAATCCTAGAACCGGCGGCGGCGGATCGAGTTGCAGCTCTTCTGTAATTCCTATCAGCCACTGAACTAAGTCTGCGACACCAGATATTGATTTCATCTCTAGCTGGATTGGAACCAGCACATGAGTGCTGGCGGCCACAGCATTCTCACAAATCTTCCCTAACGTGGCGGGGCAGTCCAGTATCAAGATGTCGTGCTTTGTAGGGCTTGATTTCAAACGGTCAGCAAGAGCATACTCTCCTCTACGCCTAACCACTAGCTCATCTGCCATCTGAGACATAGCCGGATGACCTTGGCATATTTCTATCCTGTCACTGCCCCATACTGGAATAAACGATAAGGGTTCGCGTTGACCTTTGACCAGGGCTTTAGCTATGGAGCGGTCATAGTCTGCTGGGGGAAGCCCACAGAAAACATCCAAAGCTCTTTGCGGATCAAGGTCTATCAAACCAACAGAAAGCCCCATCTCCGAAAGTGCTTGAGCTAGGTGAACAGTCAAAGTCGTTTTCCCAACGCCTCCTGCATTAGCGAGAATGGCAAGAACAATTTTTAACTCAGACATAATTGAGTTCTGCTTGTGTCGGATTTTAATATACGACAACAATGGCATCATGTCGAATTTTGAAATTCGACATGATGTTGGAATTCAAATGACACATTCATTACCTGACTAAGGAAGCTGGCCGGACAGGGTTGTAGGCGTTGCTGAGCAAATTAAGATCAAGACCCATCGGAGTTTCCCCTTCACTGACATGGCGATTTTCAGTATGCGAATGCAGGTGATTGGTCGCAGCGCAGGCAGAAGTGCGACAGCTGCCGCTGCGTATCGGTCGGGTGAAGAGGTGAGGGATGAGCGGACGGGGAAGCCCTCAAGGCTCCATTTCATCGCCTGTAATCGCCAACATCTTCCTAGACCACGTATTGGACAAATGGTTCACCGAAGTGGTGAGCGATCACTGCCAAGGCTACTGTGCCATTGTTCGATACGCTGACGATGCCATTCTGTTGTTTGAGAGAGAGGACGATGCCCACCGCTTTATGCGGGTGCTGCCACGACGGCTGGATAAATATGGCCTTCGTCTCAACAAGCGTAAAACTCAGCTACTGGCTTGTGGAAAGCGCTATGCCCGGTACTGTTTCCAGACCGGACAGCGGCCACCAACCTTCGATTTTCTAGGGTTGACCCATTACTGGGGCCACAGTCGTAAGGGCTATGTTCGATTGAAACGCAAGACCTCAAAAAACGGTTACGTCGTGCCCTGGTCGATTTGACCAAATGGTTACGCCAGGTCCGCAGTCAGTATAAGCTGCCTCAAGTCTGGGTGGCGATGGGGCATAAGCTGCGCGGTCACTTCAACTACTTTGGAGCGACTGACAACAGCCGAGCCTTGTACATCTTTGAACGGAGGGCTCATGAGCTCCTGTTCAAATGGTTAAATCGCCGCAGTCAGCGACGTAGCTTTACATGGGAGCGTTTTCTTCGATATCTAACAAAGTATCCTCTACCCCGACCTGGGCGTCCAGTCTCGCTCTATCCGAGCTGGGGAAAGGCTGTATGAAGAGGCTTGTGCGAGAAAACCGCAGGCAGGCTTCTGGGCTGTGTTGCAAAAAACGCATAGGCTTTCCTTGGTATTCTGAGATGCCCTGTTCACAACTGCACCATGCTCTCCTCGAACCCATTTAAGTGGCGTCACTTCCAATCAGGCATCATCTTACTGACGGTACGCTGGTATCTGCGCTATGGCCTCAGCTACCGGGACTTAGAAGAGATGATGCTTGAACGGGGCGTCGCGGTTGACCACACGACGATTTACCGCTGGGTGCAGGCTTACAGCTCAGAGCTAGACCAGCGGTGTCGCCGCCACCTCAAGCCGACCAATGACTCGTGGCGGACTGACGAGACGTACGTAAAAGTCCGAGGAAAATGGAAGTATCTCTATCGAGCGGTCGATTCTGAGGGCAATACGTTGGACTTTTTGCTGAGTGCCAAACGCGATGCCAAGGCAGCCAAACGCTTTTTCAAGAAAGTACTCAATGCCTCACACACGATTGCACCGAGAGTGATCACTGTCGATAAGAATGCTGCCTATCCGCCTGCTATTGAGGCATTGAAGACAGACCAGTCCCTACCGAAAGCAACAAACATTCGGCAGAAAAAATACTTGAACAACATAGTCGAGCAAGACCACCGATTTCTAAAACGCCGCACGAGGCCAGGCTTAGGATTCAGTTCATTCAACACCGCCAGGCGCACGCTCAAAGGCTATGAAGCGATGAATATGATTCGTAAGGGACAGATCGAAGGTGCTGAGAAAGGGGATGTTAGGGGCAGATCTCATTCATCAACCAAATCTTTGGGGTCGCTGCGTAATTGAGAGGAAAGCGGTAGAGCTTTTCTCTTCTCAGTGACTTTTTGCAACAGCACCCTTGAATGAGCGTGGAATCTTTGATCTAGCCGACTACCGCTTGATACGCCGTTTGTCGTGATGTTGTGAAGCGTCACCGTCTTAAACAAGTCAGACCCTTGTGCGTCGTCTAGGATGCCAAACATCAGCTCAGGTCGAGGATTGCTATCGGTGTTAAATAGAGCAACGCCAAATCCGTCAGCACGATGGCTGAGTCCGTCTTCCTGAAACGGTCCGCCCCAAGTAAAATCGCCCAAGTTAGTCATGTTGCGACCGACAATGTACTTAATAGCGTTCTGTCCTTCAGGATCATCGTAAATACCAATTATCACTTCATCTTCGTCACCAGGAACGATATCCCCGATCGCAACACCTAAACCGTCAATACTGTTGCCGAGCGATTGTCCCCCGATTGCTGTTCTACCGGAAAAGCATCTGCCAAGTCGTTCCTCAGCAAAGTTAAGGCAGATACGGTACTTCACCTGATTACCTGTGTCGTAGGCAGCAACCAGCATGTCATCACCCTGAAATCCATCCAGGTTACCAAAGGCAATACCCGCACCTTCACCGCGGTGCCCGAGACCACCAAGCTTGATTGAGGACTCGCAGGTTGCACGACTGTAAAAGCTACTGAATTCGCAAATGCGGAGTTTGAACTCATTCTCTCCTTCAGCATCGTCATAAGTCATCAGGACTATTTCGGGCTGAGCGTCGTTGTCGAGATTGGTTAGTGCAATGCCACCGCCGTGACCACGACGAGACTGAGCATCAACCTCTTCCACAGTTGGGAGCATGGCATTCAGGGCAGCAAGATCGCCATCGGAAAATTCGTCTGAGAGCGGTCCTATCCGCTGTCCCTCGACGATGGGTACGAGAGTGGGTTGGCCATTGCGACTGAAGCTGCGCGAACCATAGTGCATGATAGATTCGATATCGTAAGCACCCAGCTCAATGTGGTGCTGTGTGCGCTTCTCAAAATTTCCTTTAGCGTGCGGATATATGGCATTCCAATTGACGCGCACATGATTGTCTCGGTCGATGCGATTCTGCTCATGACCAAGGCCCATCGCATGGCCCATCTCATGAACAAAGGTTCCCTTACCTAAAAGGTTCGGTGCGTTAGCACTTGGAATTGTGAAGCTGATGAGCTGCTGTCCGCCCTTCATACCTACCCATGAGGTGCCACAGGTAATGGGTTGCTCTTTCTCGTCGTCTAGATATTCGCAGGGTGCTTCAAATCCCTGAAATTTGACATAGTTATTGTCGCCTGCTCGGCGTGGCCGCCACCTAAAGGGAGTCTGAGTGTTTACATAGTCAATAGCACTCTGAAGACGCCGTCGGGTCAGTATTTTCGCATCCGCCAGCGTACGAACCGTTCCACGGCGGTCTCGAAGTTCAATCTCACTGTCATCTAGCCCAACCACGAGTGAGTTGAGTTCAAGCTCGTAAGGCACCTCACCATTTGGCCAGAGTCGCCCTCCATCTGCGACTGCAAGTGCATAGGAAACATTGGCTAGAGCCTGGGGATTGGTCGGCAGCTCTGCTACGGCAATGTCTCCCTCGACGGTCAGCGTATTCTCCCGTTTACTGACCATGCGAGTAGTTGCGGTGTTTTCACCAATTAGGCGAACTGGTATGTTCTGTCCGAGTGGCAGGGCTAAGACACTCTCAAGATGCTGAAAATCGCTCCGACCCGAGATCGCAGGTGTATTGTTGAAGCCCATACTGAAGTTACCAGCCGCACGACGCTGTCCCTTAGGCATGGGCACTAAAGGCCCTGTAACGAAGTTGGGAGATGCCGTAACGCGGGTACCCCAGTAAACATAAGAGGCAACTGGCCGTTTGCCACTTTGAAAAGCAGATTCTACATAGAAGATAACTTTGTCATCTACAGTACGCAGGTAGTAGCGACGGCCTCTTGCATCTTCATAGCTGCCGTCGGTATCGTTGCTAGACTGAGCGCGAAATCCGCTATCCGTTTGTAGTGGAAGGCGATCCTTAATCTCTGTCATGCTCTTTGGTTCGAGCTGCGTAAAGGGTAGATTATTTTGGGAACCGTCGAGGTGAAGCATACCGCCAGTACCTATGCGCATCGTCACACTGCCCGTAGCGGTTGACGTGTATTTGGGAACTGAAATGAAGCGACCACGGATGTGTGTGCCGTCACGGCGACCACGGAACACGTGGGCGTAACTGCGTCCAGGGTGTTCTGCAAACCAGTACACGATATCTCCCTGCTGTTTGAGGTAAACAAGGCCACCATCGTCAGCGACGAAAACGGACGCAACCTCTGCTGTATTAAGGTCAACAGGGTTAGCGAGTTCCTCAGTCTGAGCACGTAGGGCGAGTGCTAAAGCGAGTGTAAAACTCAGAATAGCTAGGAACAAATTCCGTAAGACTATAGGTGTGATCCGCATTTCAGCAACCTAAATAGGTGACTATTGCTCTCTATGGGGTTAAATTATCGAGCTTTAGGTGCCTATCCGACAGTACCCTGTAGTGTAATTTATCAATATGTTCCACAGTTGTTAGAGTTAGACACTACCCTAAGTAAGAAACAGTCAATGGTACTTGGGACGCGAATTTACTAGCAGCACTGCCAAGTGTTCTACAGAGCGAAGCCGAACATCTGCTGCTTAATAAACTGCTCGAGCGCTGCCGAACTCTCAAGCTAGTCAAAGCAGGCGGCGCACAGCGCACGGACTCGACACACATCCTGAGTGCAGTGCGAAACTTGAATCGCCTAGAACTGGTTGGCGAGAGTCTGCGAGCGGCGCTCAATGACCTGGCGGAACTCGCACCAGAATGGTTACAACAGATAGCTCCCGACGACTGGTACGAGCGCTATGGCCGTCGGATAGAAAACTATCGCCTGCCGTCCAAAGAGTCCGAGCGGGTGGCTTACGCGCAACGGATTGGCGAAGATGGTGACTACTTGCTGAAGTGCCTAGCTGACTCAGAAGTCGCCGCAGAAGGCCAAGCCCTGGAGACCGTTCAAACGTTGGTAAGTCTCTGGCAGTATCACTACAGCGAAGGGGAAGGGGAGGATGGCAGTGGCCTGCGTTGGAAAAGTAGCCGAGAGCTGAATTCTCAGGCAGATTGCATCGAGTCACCCTACGATACCGAAGCACGCTACTGCCGTCGCCAAGGCATCAGTTGGGTGGGCTACCGGACTCACCTTAGCGAGACTTGCGATAGCAACAGCGTTCGCTTGATAACGCATGTAATGACCACCGATGCTCGCCGCCACGAAGCCCTCTGCATCGAGGGCATCCACGACGCACTTATCGCGAAGCAACTGCGGCCTGCTGAACACTTTGTAGATGCGGCCTATGTTGATGCTTTGCTACTGGTGAGTGAACAAGCCAAAGGCATCGAAACCGTCGGCCCTGCACGGTCAGACCCCAGTTGGCAGCATCGAACTGAAGGGGCATACGGCATAGCAGACTTCCAGATTGACTGGCAACAGCAACAGGTAAGCTGTCCGCAAGGGAAAACCTCTAAAGCCTGGATGCAGTATCAGCGTCCCTCTGGCGACCCCTACCTATTGGTTAGGTTCAGCAACACTGACTGTCGGCAGTGCTCGGCTCGTCATTTGTGTACGAGGGCGAAGCCGCCAGTCGGTCGCACCTTGCATCTGCTACCACAGGCGGCACACGAAGCGCTGACCCGAGCGAGAGCCATCCAAGCAACCACGGCTGGTCAGAAACGCTATCGTCGTCGGGCGGGCATCGAAGGGACGATAGCGCAAGGCGTTGGCAGCTATGGGCTACGCCGTTCTCGCTATATCGGACAAGCGAAGACGCATCTACAGAATATGGCGGTTGGCGCTGCGCTCAACATCGACCGTTTGTTCAACTGGTTCCAGGGCGTTCCGAAAGCCAAGACAAGGATCTCGCACTTCAAAGCTTTGAAGACAGCTTAGGACAACAACAGTATCTAGAATCAGATGAACAACAATTTATGACGTAGGCGAAAGCCCTATGTCACAGTCTATCCAGCTTAGTAGTGGTTATCTTCTATCCATGACTGCTTTACTGATGTTCATGCAACAGTTCAAGAAGCAACAACAGTGTATAGTCTGAGTTCGCCAACAGTATCCTTAGACTTCTGAGAAAGCCTTTCTGATACATGAACTGAGACACACTCTCATTGGGGTATAGAAAGGACTAGATAATGAGAAGATCAAATATACAGTTTTCGAGCATTTCTGCTGGCACACAGTACGTCACCTACTCTGCGTCAGCAGACTATCGCTCAATAATGACTTTGGGAATTGTATTGCTGAAAGTAGCGAAACTTCGTAGAAGTTGTTGCTCTCATGGAACGAGTTTGCGTCGCTTCAGCCACTATTTTCCGAGAATCAATAAAGAGCGCTATGGCTAAGACTGTATGTACTACTTATCCAAAAGCCTGGGCTAGCTGGGTATGAGCATGTTCTTAAGGTGTGACCAACGAGTTTCTGGGCTTTCCCACACTTTTTTTGTCTCCTTCTTCTGAGGTCAGTTTTCCACCTCTTTCAGTTCAAGCTCGTCGACAGACCATATTGGTTTAATACAGTGGCTTTCATCATATTTTGACTTTTTATCTTCGTTTAATCCCGACTGCGGCTTGGCACATCCATCTCGACCAGCCAGTACCATAGTCAAAGGATTTAACCGCCTCAAGTCCAGCTGCTTTCAAGAAAGCGTCCAGCTGGTGGGAGGTGTATCCTCGATTTTGCCAACGCAGGGATAGGAGGAGTTGACCCAGACATTTGCGTGTCACTGAGCCAATTAGAGGGGCGCCCGGTTTCAAGACGCGAGCCATCTCTCGTAAGGTTTCTACAGGTTCGACTAGGTGCTCCAAAACATGGGCAAAGATGACCGCGTCAAAAGACTCATCAGCAAACGGTAAGTACCTGATATCTCCCCATCGAAAATCAAGCGTTGCACAGCGATGTTTCAAATTCTGTTGAGCGTGGGTCAGCATCGGGTAAGAAATATCGACGCCGGAGACACGGACGGGCTGATCGATACTGTCCAACAGTGCCAGACTAAAAGCGCCTGTTCCTATGCCACAGTCGAGAATATGCGACGTTGGGTCAAGATATCTTAAGCGATCGCCCACGACCGGATCTTCAAACAGCAGCTGATAATCATGGAGCTGACCCAGACGGGTCAAATTGTCGTGCCATTGATCGGCAGAGGCATCGTAGAGTGATCGCAGGGTGTCGATGCTAGGGGCAGTTTCCCAGTGGTCTAATGTAGGAAGGGTTGTATTTAATGGCATGGCTAAATCGACCCTCTGGTTGCAGAGGGCTCTACGCTTTGTTGATTCGATTCAATGGATGGAAAGAATTAAGGCTGGTGGGTAGTGCCCACTCTACAGAGGGTGTGAGGTTACCAACGCAGGATTAGTGGCAGGGCCGGACGATAATCTTCTGTGCGCCCTGAGGCATGATGATCCAATGTGATTTCCAGGAGATGTTCGTGGCCTGATCGCATCGAGAGGCGATCGGTTTGTGAAGCCAGCGCCAGCACGCCTTGTGTATCGGTTGAGGGGGTGGAAATAATCACCTCACTAATCGTCTGAGGGTTGCGATGAGACTGTGGTCGGGGTACGCCCGGATTATGGAATGGGAAATAGAAACAGAGCGGTTCTAGCAAGGTTTTAGAATTGGCACCCACATGGAACCCTTTTGGGAGCGGGAAGTAAGCGGGTTGGTAGTGCCAGCCGGGGAAGGGCATGTCGTGACTGACATTGACTTTGCAGGGCACAAAAATAACGCCAAATGGCGAGGCGCTGGGATCTTCAGCGCGTTCAGAAAAGTGCAGGTTTCGGCCTGGCCCATTTCTCGCTTCATCGGTATCTCGCACCCAAATCAGCTCCAGCATGCCGTTGGCAAAGTAAAACCGACGGTTGGCCGTGCCCTGACCGGAATGGGTATTGCTCGGTCCTTCTCGAAAGCCGTGTTCCAGCAGCCGATCGCCCACCTGAGCTTCCGGCTCAACCAATATAAAAACGTGATCCAGCGTCATATTCATGGTCGTTTACGCAGGCTTTTTGGCCACAATGAACACCGCTTTGTCCTTACCGGGTTGCCATTGATAGTCCAGTTCAAATCCGGCATGGGTCAGGCTATCTGCCAGCTCTTCTGTGGTGAAGATAGCGACAAAGGGGAAAACCCCGAAGAATCGACCAATAGGCACAATGAGCTTAAACCAGCTCATTGTGTCTCCTATACAGGCGGTACTGGTGACAAAAATGCCCTCTGGTTTGAGCATTTGATAGACCCGAGCGATCGCCGCTTCCTTATCTTTCAACAAATGCAAAATGCTGAGGCCCAGCACCGCATCCAGGCTCTGATCCGGAATATCGAGGTCTTCAATGATGGCTTGCTCAAAGGTGACGTTATCGATGTGCTCAGCCTCGGCTTTTGCTTGGGCGATCGCAATCATATTGGCCGAGAAATCGATGGCGCGGATATCCTTCACGTAAGGAGCATGGAGGATGGCCGTTGACCCAGTACCACAGCCGATTTCCAACACCGACCAATCGGGCTGAAAGTAGTCGCGGGTAACCGCCAGCTTTTTCTGATAAGCGGCTTCATCGGCGATGGGCTGCTTCGAGTATTTCTCGGCTATCTTGTCCCAAAATTGACTTTTCTGCATCGTTTTCCTCACGGGTTTTCAACAACACGGTGGCAACTTCTGGTCACCTCAGAGCGCAGCGCTAAATCCTGGGTGTTTGGGTTGGGCGCCCAGCATGGCTTGAAACCCTACGTGCCAGTTTGAGTAACGAGGCTGCCAGCCTAAAACTTGTCGCGCTTTTTGATTAACGGCCCCTTGTTGTTGCGTGGCAAAGTAGAGCGAAACGGGATCGAGCTGAGTGCGGGCCATTTCCGCTGAGAGCACAGGCGGGGCAGGGGCTTGGAGTAAGCGACTATAGTCTGAGAGCCATTGCCGCATCAGCACAGGTGCATCATCAACGATGGTATAGATACCCGCTGAACCTTGGGTGATCGCCTGTACCGTTGCCGTTGCGGCATCTTCAATCTGAACAAAAGAGCAGGTTCCTGCCTCCTGATCAACAATGGGATAGAGCCCTTGGCGAACAGCCGTAGTGATCACACCATCGTTGGCGTAGTATGTGCCCGGTCCGTAGAAGTGGCCGTACCGCAACACCACTCCCGTCATTTCCGTTAACGACAACACTTGGTGTTCTAAACTCGCAACGGCCTCAACAACAGACCTTAGAGGAGGAGGGGCATCCCGATAGAGGAGCGTCGCTTCATGGGTCAGTTCACCATCGGGAGATTGACTCAGGAACGCCACGCTTTGGGCAATAAACCGTTGAACTGAGGTACGCTGGGCGGCATGAATCAGATTAGCTGTGCCCTCGGTGCGGAGGCGATTGGTTTCAGTGAAGGGATCTTGGGCCTGATTTCCCAGACTGGTGAGCTGATGAATTACCACGTTCGGCGCCGCGTCAGCCACCAGCTGGTTGAGATGAGGACGATCAAAAACATCCCCGAGTACTGGTGTTGCCCCCATCTGTTTCAGAGCGTGGAGCTTTTGCGGTGTGCGAGATAACGCTGTAACCGCATAGCCAGCCTTGACTAATTGAGGAATCAATGCGTGACCCATGGTGCCTGAGGCACCGGCAATAAAGATCTTCATGGCTAGTTTCTAAAAAAGGTGGTTGAACGGGGCCGTCTGCCATATTCCTTGGCGACTGCCCCAGAACTTATATCTGGAATTCTGCTGCTATCGTTTTCCAGAACTGGTCGATATCCGAGCGTGATCGCAGATGGTAGACCTGCTTTGTTGCCTTCACTTGCGCTACATACTCTCGATATTTTGGGGTTAGTTTGGCATGGCACAACCGGACGGTAGGGTAGGACTTCAACGTCCCTTTCAATAACGAGCTGCCCTCTGGCCAACCAGCAGGCCATGCCCAAGCCCCTTGTAAGAATCGCTTCGTCACCCACCAGTAATGCCGCCATACGGGCATGTCGAGATACACCAAGGTATCGGCCACTTTCAGTCGTTCCCAGACGGTATCTATAGAGCCGAAGCCATCTACAATCCACTGGTCTTGCAGCAGCAGTTCATCATGGGCCGCTTTGAACTCGGCGGGGGGCACTTCGGTACCACCGGGCCGGTATTGGATCGAATCGAGTGGCACCCAGGGGAGTCCGGTCATGTTTCCTAGACGCCGGCTGAGGGTGGATTTGCCAGCCCCCGCATTGCCAAATACAGCAACTTTTTTCATCGGAATTCAACCTTCAACTCTACTCAGTCTTCTTAGTCACAATGAACACGATTTTCGCGTTACCGATGGGCGATTTGTAATCCTTCGGTTGCCATTGGTTGTCAATTGCAAATCCCGCATCGGTCAAACTGTTCTCTAAGTCTTTGACTGTAAACACCTTAATTGACGGAAACAGCCCCAAGAATTGACCCACCGGGGCAACCAGCTTGAACCAGGCCATCGTATCCCCTAGGCAAAATGTACTGGTGATGAAGACTCCGCTCAGTTGGAGCAGGTCATAGACTTTAGCGATCACGGCTTCCTTATTGGCGAGCAGATGCAGCACATTCAGGCCCAATACGGCATCGTAAGTTTGGTCAGGGGCGCTTAGCTCGTCAATGCTGGCTTGCTCAAAGGTGACGTTTTGGATGTTCTGGGCGTCCGCCTTCCCTTGGGCGATCACAATCATGTTGGATGAGAAATCAATTGCTCGAATATGTTTCACATAAGGGGCATGGACAATAGCGGTCGAACCAGTGCCGCAACCAAATTCCAGCACGTTCATACTGGGCCGCAAATACTCCCGCGTGACCTGGAGTTTCTTTTGGTAGGCTGCTTCATCCGCGATTGGTTGTCTTGCATAACCTGCGGCGATTTTATTCCAAAATTTAGCTGAAGTGTTCATCACATCCTCGTTAATTTAATTAAACGGTTTCTTCATTTCTCACATCTGAGGCACGTCCATAAAAATCATGCTTCCTGACTAGTTGAGTATTGCTTGGGAGCCGAGTTCCGCCATCGCCAGGCCAACCAAATTATGAATAACAAAGCGACCATCTTAAGAATCAGATGAAAGGTATCGTCCAGATCGGTAGTGCCATTGTTGAGCTCAAACGCGAGGGTAATCACAGCGGCAATGATGTTAGCCCAGCGATTTGTGCCATAGGGCAACAGTCGAGAGAGGAGAACCATAGAGATTGGCACTTCAGCGACGAAACCACCGAAGAGCAACAGATTTTCTGTTATTTGAATGCCATTGAATGTCCCGGTCATCACTTGTTCAATGAATCCAGGCTCAATAAATTCATGGATATCTCGAAAAATGGTGTTAAAAAGATAAAATATCCACAGGTTTGATAGCTTGGCTTTCATCTCCATTGCCAGTATTTGTTTCTGCAAATTCATGTTTGTTCTCCTTTGTCCAAATTTTCTGTTTGGGCTGGCATGACCGACACCAGTGGTAGCCCCAAATCACGCACCTTAATCAGCAGTCCATAGAGCGCCGCCTGATCAACTACTGGGCCAGACAATAGCGTTTCACCGTTGTCTTTGAGCGCGATCGTGAATCCCTCAAACCAATGGCTCCAACGACGACCGAGATGTCCTTTGACACAAATTTCGTATTCAAGTGGGTGGTGACCGTTGGCTGAACCGCGTAGTTGACTCATGGAAGTTGCAATCACCTGCTCTAATCACGGCTTGCCTGAACAACTTGAAAATACAAACGAATATGGGGAGCTGTTGTCCCTAGATGTGGGGATTGGATGTGGGGATTTATGGAGAATCTTGCGGGGATAAACGCCTAAATCAGCTCTAGCTCTACGGCTCGTTTCACAGCGGCTCGGCGATTGGTGACATTGAGTTTGCTGTAAATCCGCTTGGTGTGGGTGCGCACTGTACTCAAGGCCACGACGAGTTCACTGGCGATTTCTGGGCCGGATAGTTCGGTATTGAGCAATCGGAGAACATCCAGCTCCCGTTGGCTAAGGGGTTCAATTAGGGGTGGGGGAGAGGGGGAGAGGGGGAGAGGGGATGGCTCTTTAGGCTTTTGTCCCCACGTTTCTAAAGTGGTCAAGAGCCGCTGGCTGTAGGTTACTGTAATACCGCGAGTCATGGTCTCTTGCAGCAGTTGTCTCATCGGGGTTCCAGATTCTGCAAAGATGCGAACATAGCCCTCCGGTTCGGCTAGGGTAAGGGCGCGTTCTAGGGCTGTGATCGCCGCTGAAACATCACTCTGAGCCTTTTGCGCCAAGGCTAGAACCACCAAAATTTTGATGCTGCTGCCAGTTCTCTCCTCAGCTTCTGCCGCTGCCAGTAATCGAGTCAGGAGACCGATGACCCGATGCATTCCCTCGCCCGTCTCATTGCACCCACCGCTATCACGCTCGTACTGAGCGATCGCAACTCTGGCTAGGGTCAAGTGTTCGTATTCACGTAGATAGTCTGGCTTATCGTCCATCGATAAACCACACTCTCGCACCCAGCTTAGGGCTTCAGTCAGTCTGCCTTGCCGCAGCCACAGCCGTGCCCTCAACGCTGGGATCGGGCGCACATCTGGAACTGGCATAGGCGTTTGGGAATAGATCCGTTCAGCCTCGTGAAGCTGGTCGAGGGCGGTCTCTAGATCGCCCTTGGCAGCTGTTAATCGTGCTTGCACTACCCACCAAAGATATTTAACCCCCGATAGCGAAGCCTGCTGACGTAGGGTTTCACCGCTCAGCAACAGCTGGCTGGCAGCCGCCAAATCGCCTTGTTCGTAGCGCACTTCGCTCAAGCCCAGATACAGTTCTGGTGTGCCCGCCCGCACCGGGCCGTCCTGCTCTGTCGCTAGTTGTAAGGACTGCTCACAAATATTAATTACCTGGTGAAGACGCCCTTGGGCTATGCTCATCTGTGCCAGGATCAAGGTGCCGCCAATAGCCATCTGTGGAAGGCCCATCTGCTTAAAAATTGCCAGACCCTCGGCAAAGGAATGATAGCCGGCTTCTGGCCTGCCGCTGGTCCAGAAAGCGAGTCCAAGTAGGGCTGCGGTTGTGCCTCGCTCGTACTCTTCATCTTCTGGCAGCAGTTCTAGGGCCTGCTGAGCATAGGTCACAGTGCTAGACGCATCCTTCAGCGCTGTCGCCCGGTAGGCGCGGGCATTGGCGATAGAGGCAGGTAAAGACCGCAGCTGTGCGTTCTCCGTGACAATGCTTTCAACGGCTAGCGACTCCCGTGAGTTTGCGGCTGCTTCCAAGCATCTTTCTGCGTCTTGTAGGCGAGATTCAACCGCCTCTAACTGCCCATCGTTCAACAGCACCAAGGCGTAGGCAACGCTGAGGACAGGGCGGTGGCGAATCAGCGAATCAGGGAGTGACGTAATCCAGCCCAGTACAGTGGTTTGTCGCTGACGCTGACGCATAGTAGGCCACACTTGCTCGATTAGACTTGCCGCTCGCTCAAAATCTTGGGCGGTTAGAGCATGACGAATCGCATCAGCGAACAGATCATTCTGCTCGTACCATTCACTTGCCTGTGCATGCAGGCTAGCCATTCGTTCTGGCCATTCCATCTGAGCATAGGCCTGAAGCACATCGGCAAACAAGTGATGGTAACGGTACCACTGACGCTTGTTGTCCAGCGGAATGATAAATAGGTTGCCTCGTTCCAGCCTTTCCAACATTCCCTGACCATCGGTTTGGCTGGTGAGCGCATCACACAGAGAACCGTTCAATCGTTCCAAAATGGCAGTTTGTAGCAAAAAACGACGGACGTGTTCGGGCTGCCGTTGCAAGACTTCTTCCATCAGATAGTCCACAATGTAACGATCGTCGCCTGAAAACGCTGCAACAAAATCAGCGACATCCTTTCGCCCTTGCAGAGATAGGGCTGCGAGTTGCAATCCGGCAATCCAGCCTTCAGTCCGCTGCTCCAGAGCAGTCACTTCGTCCGGCAAGATTGATAATCTCATTCTTTGGTTCAAGAAAGCGGCCGCTTCATCCGGCGTAAACCGCAGATCGCTTGCCCTCAGCTCGCTCAAGTCTCCATGAGACCTTAAACGCGCCAGCGATAAGGGCGGGTCGGTACGGCTGGCAATAATTAGATGCGCTTGAGGCGGCAAATGGCTGATCAGAAAGCCGATTCCGTTATGAATGGCTTGGGTTACGATCACATGATAATCATCGAGGATCACGACAGTATTTTCAACGGCAGTCAGTTCATTGAGCAAGGTTATCAAGACTGACTCGATGGGGGGTGGCTGTGGCGATCGCAGTAATGAGAGCGATCGCTCCCCTAAACCAGAATGAATGTTTTGCAGAGCGGTGATTAGATAGGACCAGAAAATAGCCGGATCGTTGTCACTCGGATCTAACGAAACCCAGGCAACTGATCTGGTGGATAAGGCTGCGATCCATTCTGCTAGTAGCGTCGTTTTGCCAAAACCGGCCGGGGCTGAAACCAGGGTCAACTTGCGCTGTGTGTGGATGCGGTCAATTAATCGTGGGCGCGAGACCCAGTCAGCAGACCATTCTGGGAGGTAGAGCTTGGTCTCCAGGAGAGGGATTTTTGAGTTGATTAGTCCCGCCGAGCCAATCATAGATACATTTTCAGGCTTTAAGAAGCACCCTAAAAAATGGTGAATAGTTTGAATTCAGAGCTTTTTCACTATGCAGAGATTGGATTTTCCATACGTATACCCATCTTTTCACAAGGATGCAAGTTGGAAATCAAACACTAATCTCTTCGAGGCCGATTCTGAACAACAGCGATCATGGGTGCTGCTGAGTGAAATCGAGCCCTAAAGCGTTTGAGTGAAGCGAAGTAATACCCTGTCCGCTTATGATAGGCGACCGTCATGTTCAGATTAACGGGAGAGTGTTTAAAAATTTGCGTAAGCGCTTGTTTTCTTACAGGACAAAGCGTTTTGGGAACAGAATAGCAAAATGTGAGGGCACTGCCTTCCAGTTCTTAATCGGTTGGCCCCACTTCTTAGCAATGTTGTTCTTCGCTAGGCACATCTATCTCAAGACAGCTTCTTTGTTAGGAAAGATGACTTTGATCTTGATGAGCTTACGTAGCGAGCGATTGAACGATGAAAGCGCCTGTGAAAAGGCAGTTGGGGGTACAAGCGCCTTCTATGCAGGTCTAGTCATTGCTAGTGGGATGGTGGCAAACATTGGCGCTAGCGTAATTGTATGAAACATACGGTAGAGATCCAGCGCAGTCTGCATCGCTTTGGCTGACCATGCATTTTGTCGTCGATGGCTTAGGTGGCGGTAACGCAATTGTAGGTGGACTGTGGGTTTTGCTCATTAGCTAGGCTGCGCTGTCACACAACCAACTCTCAAAAGCGCTGAGCTACTTCGACATTGCCGTAGGCGCTGTAGGCGTCATCACCTTTATTCCTGCGCTCACAGAATTAAGTGCTGCTTATGGCCTGAGAAGCATCGTGTGGTTTCTATGGGCAAGAAAAATTCTAATTACACACTAATCGCGACTTTCCCCTTAACCTGTCTTTCTTCTACATTGTGAATTGCCGTAGGCACCTCTGCGAGCGAATAAGTCCGATCAACAACCGGCTTGAGCTTACCTGCTTCAATCCAGTCTTTTAGTACAGTCAGATCAGCTTGATTAGGCGCTGAAAGTAAACACTTCACCCTACGACGACTAGCCTTAGGTTTCCATCGTTCAGCAAAAGGCCCTAAAAGCATAGAACGAAAGAATTCTGAGGTAGCGCCACCCACCATTACATAGGTTCCGCCGGGTGCGATCGCACCCAAAAAATCAGAAAACGGTCGATAGGCCGCTGCATCTACAATCAAATCGTAGGGCTGCACTGGCTTTGTCGGATCGCTCTGCGTGTAGTCGATCACGTAGTCCACGCCCAGCGACTTCACCATCTCCATCTTGCTAGTACTGCAAACCGCTGTCACTTCAGCGCCCAACTCTCTTGCTAGCTGCACCGCGAATGAACCCACACCACCAGAGGCTCCATTGATCGGAACCCTTTGTCCTGGCTGGATTTCTCCATAGTCTCTTAGTGCTTGCAGCGCAGCCAACCCAGAAACGGGGACTGTTGCAGCTTCTTCAAAAAGATAGATTGGTGGGCTTTTGCACCAGTGCCTTTTCGGGAACAGAAATATATTCGGAGAACGCACCAAATCCGCATTCTGACAAATCGACAAAGACCTCATCATTTGGAATACCGTCTACATCGACAAGGTCGTACAGCAGCTTAGAAAAGAGGGCTACGAAATTTCTGACGATGACCTCAAATCAGTCTGGCCGACTAGGCAAAGGCACCTCAATGTTTACGGGGCCTATCTCTATGAAGCCGAATGGATTGGTCAGCAGCTAGGCCTCAGACCCCTGCGCCAGCCTGACTCTCAGCCTTAAAGGACAAAATGGTTCCGATTCTATACATAGGCGACAGTACCTTCAGCACCTAACTCTCAGAATCTCCTTGAGCCGTGTCGTATACCGAGGCGATCGCCACTGCTGTCTCATCCCCCAAGACTTTCGCTGCTTGCCCTTCTCTAGTCCTTGAGCTGCAAAGCGAACTGTACCTCTACCCATCTTGGCGTTGAGCGAATCCATCAGCACCATCAGTTCATCGGACTGCTCGTGATCAGTAGAGCAAAACAAGTTTCCCTGTACGGTGGTGGCCGGGGCCAGGTCAACCAGCATAACGCCGCACTTGTGGTACTCAAACCCAGGTCGATACAGCTGTGCCATACATGCCCTGGCTGCATGGATAATCTCGCGGCTATCGCGGCTAGGTACTGTGAATGACCAGGTGCAGCTATTGCTGTACTGCGCCTCATGCTGACGGAATCTATTGGTTTGCAAGAACACCTGCAACCCCCCACAGCGACTGCCCTGGCCGCGTAGCTTTCCGGCTGCTCTAGCGGCATGGTCAGCGATCGCTTCCAACAACAGATGTTTCTCAGCAATCATCCGCCCGAACGAGCGCGAACACATGATGTTCTTCTTCGGCTGAATCTCTTCTAATCCCAGACAAGCCGTTCCGCGCAATTCGTGAACGATCCGCTCTGCGACCACGTTGAACACCTGTCGAATTGTTCTTGGTTCAGCGGCTCGCAAGTCAGCCGCAGTCTCAATACCAATCGCATTGAGCTTGAGCGTCCACCGTCTACCGATGCCCCAGATATCCCCAACTGCAATAGTAGGAAGCACCTCATCTTGGAGGGTGCGATCGCATAGGTTGAAGACACCGCTTGTTGTTCGTTTCTTAGCTACATAGTTAGCAACCTTAGCCAGCGTCTTAGTTGGGCCGATGCCTACACCGATAGGTATACCCGTCCACTGGTGGACTTTCTTTTGCATCTGGCGTCCGTAGTCAGTGAGGTCGAGGTGAGCAAAGCCGTCCAGTTGTAGAAAAGCCTCATCAATTGAGTAAACTTCCATATCCGGCGTAAACGTGCCTAGACAGGCCATTACTCGCTGAGACATATCACCATAGAGGGCGTAGTTAGAAGAGAAAACTACAACGTTGTGCTGAGCGCAAATATCTCTATACTCATGCCACACAGCACCCATCGGTATCCCTAAGTCTTTTGCTTTGACAGATCTTGATATGACATTCGCATCATTGTTGGACATCACGGCGATTGCACGATTGTTCAGCGCGGGCTGGAAAACTTGCTCGCACGAAGCATAAAAATTGTTGGCATCACAGAGCGCAAAGATCGGCATGAGTAACAGGTTCACTTCATCGAGCGAATAGTGTGAATGACAACACCCCGGCTGAAACCGGACAGCTATAAAGCGGCAGAAGATGCGATCGGTAGGGAATTAGGCAAAGAGCACCAGCGACAATCATAGATTTTTAGCAATGTGGGAGGACGACATCGGTTGTCACATAGGATCACTGATGGTTACGCGACAGGTTCTTTAAAGTGAGCTGGAGCAACCTGATAATTCCCTGAATCATTAAAAAATCAGTACAAATGAACTAAAACTTAAGAGTACTGCTACGCTTATTAGAAATCAAGCCCTTCTTCTGTAAGGAGTTTGAGGAAAGTTCGTACAGTACTAGTAACAGGGCATTATAAAGTAGTCCACGAGGCGCCTCATCATTCATCCCTATGCAGCTCAAACCGTTGCTTTCTCTATCTATCCTCGGCATACTACTCACTGTTGGTAGTGGTGCAGCTGCACACTCGGGAAGAACGAACGCTAGCGGATGCCACAACAACCACAGCACCGGAGACTACCATTGTCACAACAGTGGAAGTTCCTCTAGCCCAACTAGACAAACCGTGCCAACTTCAACACCTGCTGTTACACCCTACTGGCGTGTTCTATCGGTGGGAGACGGCGATACGCTGCGCGTCACAACGGGCACTGAGAATGCCACCATTCGCCTTGGCTGTGTCGATTCTCCGGAACTAGCTCAAGATTTTGGGGAAAGCTCGAAAGAGTACCTGCAAGCGCTGCTTCCTATCAATACGCCTGTTGCTTTGCGTACTGTTGCCACTGACCGCTATGGTCGCACGGTTGCTGAAATATTCAGTCAGGGCCGCAACATTAATCTTAGTTTGGTTGAGAGTGGCCATGCCGTCGCCTATCGTCAATACCTTAGTCAATGCGACCAAGACGCCTATCTAGAAGCTGAAGCGATCGCACGGCAGAATCGTCTAGTGTTTTGGTCAGTACCTAATCCTGTAATGCCTTGGGATTTTAGGAGGCAACGTTGACGACTTCAAGCGGAAAGCGATCGCACACTATGCTCAACGTTTGAAGGAACTCGATCAAATGTCCTATAAGATGGGCAAACTCAGATCTTGCACCAGTCTCATTAGACAGAGCTAGGCAGAGACTTGAGAACAATCTCAAAGCCGTACTGGGCAGGCATACCAGTATCACGTCTGATGTGCTTAAGTAGTAGTGCCCAACGAACGGAAGGCAACAACTTCTCTATCGTTAGCCGCGAGGTTGCTTTCCAGTTCAACACAGGTGGCCACGCCCATAGGTCAATCCAGTGAGCCAGTACATAGGCAATGAATGAGAGCATCAGCCAACGGTAAACGCCTAGCTTTGTTCCCTGGCCAAAGCAGTGTAGACCAAACTGATGCTTTACTGTTTTGAAGAAGCCTTCTATCGCCCATCGTTTGCGCCCTAGTCGAATCAGATAGATGCCCGTGTAAGGATAGGTAGAAGCGACAAACCGTAGCTCTCGTTTGTCGTCTGCACGTTTGAGCCAAAACCAGGAAATGGTAAGCGGGTAGTCGATGTCCTTTAGCCGGACTTGTAAGCCTCGTTTTGCACATCTCGGTAAGTCCTTGAGCCTACGCCCATCCTGCAATAGGCGATTGTTCCTGACACCCACAACGGCTCGCCATCGCCGTCGCCGTACGGCATTGAAGAAGGCAACGGTGCCGAACTCTGTGTCTCCTTGTACGATGACAGTGCGACCTTGGATGAGTCGCCTTGGAACCGTTGCCAGGAGCTTACAAGCTAGTTGCGATGGACTCGCTTCTCCTTTGCCGTGCCAGATACGAAAGCTCCAAGGAATGCGCCGTTCGCCGATGACCAGATACATTACCACTAGGTGCAGCCCTCGTTTGCCGTTTAGCATTCTCACCCAAGGTTCTGGCGCATCGACATCCTCAGTCGGTGTACTCAGATGCCAGAACTTCCCAGTCTTTCTCAACGTTGTCAGGTCTATCAATAACCGAACGGGCACGTTTGGCCCCACCGGATGAACGGCTAGCTGGTCTAAGATTGCTGCGCGAGTGGTACGAATGACTTGGCGGGTAGACCAGCTATAGCGATTGAGGAAGCGGCTGAGCGAGCTAGGCGATTTGAGCGGTGTATGTTCAGGTAAAGCGTGGCCTTGTTCTGAGAGAAATCGAGCGAACAGAGCTTTGAGACTGGCTGTTTGATAGTGACTAGGCATGAGTGAAATTAGGCTATAAACTAGCCTTCGGGCGTGCTGAAGCATGGTTGTATTGACCGTCTTCTTTTTTACTTACGCCCTTTCTTTCAGACTTTGACCCGCTACGCAACCCTTTCTGAGAATGGTGCAAGATCTCAGCAAACCTAAACGATTGCTCCTATGAAAAACAGCTACAGTGATAGCAACAGAAGACACACCATCGCTTCAAGCAACACTAGCGTAAACAGTCGATAGTGATCGCTATCAACATCACTTCCCTCTCAAGAGTGCTGATACCTAGATAACATGCTACTAAGCGAACGTGTTCTAGGAGCTGATCATGACTCTGACGAGGGAGGCAACTTACGATGATATACCTGTCATTGCACGAGTTCACGTAGACACCTGGAGAGACACATATTCAGGCATCATTCCAGATGAGGTGCTAGCCGATTTATCCTACGAGAAACGAGAGAATTCATGGCAAAGAGTCTTTGCTCAGGCGGCTGACTCAAACGGATTTACCTACGTTTCAGAGGATGAAAACGGCCAAGTCGTTGGATTTATAGATGGTGGTAGAGAGCGCACAGATGACCGACTTTACCGAGGTGAAATCAACGCTATCTACATTCTGAGCAGTCATCAACACCAAGGGATTGGCCGCGAACTGGTTCGACTGGCAGTAAAAAAACTGTGGCAGATGGATATTCAGTCCATGTTGGTCTGGGTGCTAGAAGATAATCCTGCTTGCAAATTCTACGAAGCGTTAGGAGGGCAGATCGTACGGAGTAAAAGTATTGAGATGAGAGGTAGCACTCTCATTGAGTATGCCTACGGGTGGACTGATACATCACTCCTATTGAGACCTGTTGATTGATTGACAAAGAGCTACTACACAAAGGTTATTTACACTGCACGCAGCCAGGCCAACTGTCTATAACCTCTGCCATAGTGCTTGTTGGACAGTACTAAAAACCTTTCCTCAATTGTTACAGGAAAGTAGAACGGTATATCAAGGATCTCAGCCCTCTTCTACCAAAGGGGTTCAACTGGTACAGTCCCTACGGTGCTTAGCGTGCGTTTCTGTTCCGATGCTACTGATAGCCCAATAGGAAGGCAACCACCGGACTTTTCAAGCTGCTGCCATGCCCACTTAATTTCTGAGCGGGTGACACACCGTGCTTCTGAAGCTCGTTGAGATAAGAATCTATCGACCAGAGAAAAGCGCTGCTGCCACTGGTCTAGTTCGCTGAGCTGCTCCGCCAGAAGCAGTACATCGTTACCCCACAGTTCTACGAGATCGATAACGCCTTCACCAGGCTCCATAAAAGCGCCATGGAAAAGTTCGCGTGCGGCCCAAGGCAGAAGTTCTATCTCTACACAGTGCTGGACACCATGATGTTTGACAAGGAGTGGAGAGCTTTGCAAGCTAACTGCGAAAGCCTGACAGCTCATGTTTGTCGTTCTATCTGTTGTTTCTGTAAGTTGTAGTTTGTCCCCAAAACCGATGATGATGACAACTCGACTTTTGACAACTTCGAGGCGGTGGACGACTTGTGCGGTCATTTCAGAGTAACCACTGTAGGAACAGACCCGGTCTTTCAGGCCATTGCCAGGACGTCCTTCAGCATATTCCCAAAGTTTTGGCTGAGCATTCATACCTTTCTGCATTCCCAGACATTTTGGCTCTTCCCGGTCTAGCTATTAGACACTATTTATCAGCTAAAACACAACACGCTAACAGTCCCAAAATCCCTAAGTAATGGGCCTAGGTCTTCTACGACTGCTATAGGCAGTACGGAAAAGCTCAGAGTATAGAAGCTATAGAAATTACGGTACTTTCTGGAGATGCTGCCTACCGGAGCCGTTCGAGGATACAGCCTTCCTGTGATGAACACTGTATGTGGCATTTGCTTGATACCCGTAGGTTAGTAGTAGATGCTGATTCGCTTCTTTTCGTCTTAAACGAGCTAAGTAATTGACTGACTTGACTTAGAGCGCACTCTAAGAATTATGGTGTTTGCATGGTTACAGAATTATCGATTCAAGAAGTTGCAACGATCACTCAACTAAGCGCTCATACTCTTCGCTACTACGAGCGAATTGGACTGCTCGATCCAGTGGGTCGAGCGTCGAGCGGACACCGCCGATATTCAAAACAGGATATTGGTTGGATTGAATTCGTCACTCGATTGCGAGCGACAGGCATGTCAATTCGAGATATGCAGCAGTTTGCCGAACTACGACGGCAGGGAGATCGTACGTTTGCTCAGCGGCGTCATCTACTAGAGGCGCACCAACAGCAGATAGCTCAGCAGATAGCAGCGCTTGAGCAAAACGCAGACGTTTTAGCTGAGAAGATTCAACACTACAAACAATTAGAGGAGGAACAGGATGTCAGTAGTCGATGAGAAAGAAAACAGTGATGTTTCACAGAAGAAGAGTGAACGTTACCGCCGGGGCTGGCAAAAGCTGAAGGAGGTCGATGGCGAAGCTGGTGAGCAGGTGATTGAGAGCCTGAAGGGTGTCGCCCCTGACCTAGCTCGTTACACTGTTGAGTTTCCCTTCGGAGATATATATAACAGACCAGGACTAGATTTGAAGTCTAGAGAGATTGCTACAGTCGCTGCATTGACGGCACTTGGAAATGCTCAACCACAGCTGAAAGTTCATCTTCACGGTGCTTTGAACGTAGGGTGTACTCGTGCAGAAGTGATTGAAGTGATTATTCAGATGGCCGTCTACGCTGGCTTCCCCGCTGCGCTGAACGGCATCGCTGTGGCGAAGTCGGTTTTTGCAGAAAGAGATGAGATTGCAGATAGAAACAAGAAAGAGTAAGGAGAAAAATGACTATGGAGATACGTCATCTTGGCACTGAAGGACTAACGGTATCGGCGCTAGGACTTGGTTGTATGGGTATGAGTTCTGCCTATGAAGGTAGAGAAGATGCACAGGCAGTTGAGACAATTCATCGGGCGATTGATCTAGGCATTACGTTCTTCGATACAGCAGAAGTCTATAACGACAACGAGCAGCTCGTTGGCAAGGCTATCGAAGGACGGCGTGACCTGGTTACGGTTGCGACTAAGTTCGGCTTCAAAATCAACAACGGTAAGATTTCTGGCCTTGATAGCACTCCGGAAAATGTACGCCGAGTCTGTCATAACTCGCTACAGCGGCTGGGTGTCGATTACATTGATCTGTTTTATCAGCACCGTGTAGATAAGGCGGTGCCTATAGAAGAGACGGTAGGCGCAATGGCAGAACTGGTAGCCGAAGGAAAGGTTAGGTACTTAGGACTATCAGAAGCAAGCGTAGACACCATTCGTCGTGCCCATGCCGTTCATCCTATCAGCGCCCTTCAGTCCGAGTACTCATTTTGGGAGCGAGGCGTAGAAACTGAGGTATTGCCCCTATTGAGAGAGCTGAAGATTGGCTTCGTACCTTATTGTCCCTTAGGTAGAGGCTTCCTAACAGGAAAGGTTAAGCGAGCAGAGTCATTTGAGAGTGACTATCGCCGTCAAGACCCTCGGTTTCAAGGAGATAGTTTTACGAAGAATATGAAGCTGGTTGAGCAGGTTGAAAAACTTGCGAAAGAGAAAGAGACAACACCCGCTCAAATTGCTTTGGCGTGGTTACTGCATCAGGGGAAAGACATTGTTCCTATTCCTGGAACAAAGCGACCTGCTTATGTAGAGGAGAATGCAGTTGCGACTGAAGTTGCGTTGAGTGAAGAAGACCTATCGCGGCTAGAACGCATTGCTTCCGACAATGCTACGTCTGGTGAACGCTATGCGGAAGAACGGATGAGCTGGCTTGACGCTAGTTGATATAGATTGCCTCCTGAAGTACATATCTACTAGTCAAAACTCTTCGTTTTTGGCACTATTGAGAGCAGTTTTCAAGTCCTCATAGTGCCAGTAGGCACTGTCAACTTAGCGAAGCTTGACCGTATACCGGTGATTTTGGGAAGCTACACTCATGACTAATCCTTACCGGGGCACGCTTCCCATCTGAAACATCAGCTACTGCGTGTGCTGTACATACGTTTCCGTTAAGCTTTCGTGACATCGAAAAATGATGCTCTATCGAGGCAT